>NZ_LIPN01000230.1 GCF_001418325.1 Streptomyces atriruber
CTCCTGGGGGGCCGGTGTCCCGTCGGTGTCCGGAGCGTCCGGGCCCTGGTTCTGGGGCGGCAGCTCGGGGGAGTCGGGGCCGTCGGCCGGGGGCTGCCCGCCGCCGGGGCCGCCGTCCGGACCGCCGCCGTCGGGGTCGTCGTCCCCTTCCGGGGGCTCGGGCTCCTCGTCCTCGCGCGCGTCCTCCAGCGCCTCGTCCAGCTTGTCCTCGTCGAGGCCGGGCGCGTCGAACGGGTTGCGGCGCCTGCGGTGCGGCAGCGCGAGCAGCGCGGCCTGCCGCACGTCCTCGCTCTGCACGTCGGTGCGGCCAGCCCAGGCGGCGAGCGCGGTCGCCGTGCGGGCCATCACGATGTCCGCGCGCATCCCGTCGACCTCGAACGCCGCGCAGGTCGCCGCGATCTGCCGCAGCGCCCCGTCGCCGAGGACGACCTGGGGAAGCAGCGCGCGGGCCGCCACGACCCGTGCGCGCAGCGCCGACTCGTCCTCGTCCCAGCGCCCCGCGAAGCCCTCGGGGTCGTCGTCGTACGCGAGCCGTCGCCGGACGACCTCGACGCGCTGGTCGGTCTCCCGGGACGCGGCCACCTCGACGGTGAGACCGAACCGGTCGAGCAACTGCGGCCGCAGCTCGCCCTCTTCGGGGTTCATGGTGCCGACGAGCAGGAAGCGGGCGGCATGCCGGACGGAGACGCCTTCGCGCTCCACGTACGAGGCGCCCATCGCGGCCGCGTCCAGCAAGAGGTCGACCAGGTGGTCGTGGAGGAGATTGACCTCGTCCACGTACAGGATGCCGCGGTGCGCGTCGGCGAGCAGGCCGGGCTCGAAGGCCTTCACGCCCTCGGCGAGGGCCCGCTCGATGTCGAGGGCGCCGACGAGCCGGTCCTCGGAGGCGCCGACCGGCAGCTCGACCATGCGCGCGGGGCGTGCGGTGTCGCCGCCCGTCTCGTGCGGGCCGTCGGGGCAGTTCGGGTCGGCGGCCGCCGGGTCGCACGAGAAGCGGCACCCGGCGACGACCGGCACCTCGGGGAGCAGCGCGGAGAGCGCGCGCACGGCGGTGGACTTGGCGGTGCCCTTCTCTCCCCGTACGAGCACGCCGCCCACGGCGGGCGATACGGCGTTCAGCAAGAGCGCGAGCCGCAGGTCGTCCTGCCCGACGAGGGCGGTGAACGGATACGGGGTACTCACAGAGCCTCCTTGGTGCGGTGGTGCGTGGCGGCGCTCACGAGGGCGCTCCGGGGGCGATGAACGGCAGGCCGGCCGGTGGGCCCTTCTCGATCAGGCCCAGCAGCGCGTCCGTGTCCGCGTGTTCTTCGATCAGGTCACCGAGCAGGTCGAGCTGCTCCTCGCGCAGCGCGCCGAAGCTGGTGTCGGGGGCGGGCACGAAGCGGCGTCCGGCCGCGCGGGCGACCTCGGTGAGGAACCGGCGCCGGAACGCGTCGCTCTCCAGCGACCCGTGCCAGTGCGTGCCCCACACCTCGCCGACCCGGCAGCCGTCCAGGAAGGGCTCGCCGCCCGTCACTTCGGCCACGCCGTGGTGGATCTCGTACCCCTCGACGGGCTCGCCGAGGGCCTCGCCCACCGGCCGGGCGAGGGTCTTCTCGCGGGCGAACCGCACCCGCACCGGCAGCAGCCCGAGCCCGTCGACGGACCCGGCACGCGACTCGACCTCGTCCTCGATGTGCTCGCCGAGGACCTGGAAGCCGCCGCAGATGCCGAGCACCGGCCGCCCCTCGGCGGCGCGGCGCGCGAGGGCGTCCGCGAGGCCGCGCTCGCGCAGCCACCGCAGGGCGCGCACGGTGCCGCGGGTGCCCGGCACCACGACCAGGTCGGCGTCGACGAGCTCCTCGGCGCGGTCCACGAACCGCACGACGACGCCCGGTTCGGCGGCCAGCGCGTCCACGTCCGTGAAGTTGGACATCAGCGGCACGGCGCACACGGCGACCCGCAGTACGTCCTCGCCGACCGGCGGGGCCACCACGGACTCCCGGACGGCGCCCCGCAGGGACACCCGCAGGCCGTCCTCCTCGTCGATGCCGAGCCCGTGCTGGAACGGCAGCACGCCGAACGTGCGCCGCCCGGTGAGGTCGAGCAGCATGTCGAGGCCGGGTTCGAGGAGGGAGACGTCCCCGCGGAACTTGTTCACGAGGTAGCCGGCGACGAGCTCCTGGTCGGCCGCGCTCAGCAGCGCCGTCGTCCCGAAGAACGACGCGAACACCCCGCCCCTGTCGATGTCCCCGACCACCAGGACGGGGAATCGGGCGGCGCGCGCTATGCCCATGTTCACGATGTCGGTGCGCCGCAGGTTGATCTCGGCGGGGCTGCCCGCGCCCTCGCAGATCACGGCGTCGTAGCTGCTCCGCAGCTCTTCGAGGCAGCCCACGACGGTGTCGAGCAGCGCCGCCTGGCGCCCCCCGTGGTAGCCGCGCGCGCTCATCTCGCCGACCGGCTTGCCCATCAGGACGACCTGGCTGGAGCGGTCGCCGCCCGGCTTGAGCAGCACGGGGTTCATCAGCGCGCTCGGCTCGACGCGGGCGGCCTGCGCCTGCATGGCCTGCGCCCGCCCGATCTCGGCGCCTTCGCGGGTGACGAAGGAGTTGAGGGACATGTTCTGCGCCTTGAACGGCGCGACGGACACGCCCTTGCGGGTCAGCCACCGGCAGATGCCCGCGGTGACGACGCTCTTCCCGGCGTCGGAGGTGGTTCCGGCGACGAGCAGTCCACCGCTCACGAGGCTCTCCCTGGCTTCCTGGATCTGCTGGGCCGGTCGGACCGGCCGGACCTGCCGGACTTCAAGCGGGCGGCGGCCGCGACGCCGAGGGCCAGCAGGCCCACGCGCCGAGAGAGCCGCACCGCCCGCTCGATGTCCGCCACGCTCACGTCACGCCCGTCCGCGTTGAGCACGGGCCGGTGCTCGACCCGTCCCGCGTACGAGAGGGTCCCCCCGAGACGTACGCCCAAAGCCCCCGCGAAGGCGGCCTCGACGGGCCCGGCGTTGGGGCTCGGGTGTTTCGCGGCATCGGAGCGCCACGCGCGCACCGCCCCCGAGGGCGAGTCCCCCGCGAGCACGGCCAGCGCCGCGGTGAGCCGCGCCCCCGGCCAGCCGAAGACGTCGTCGAGCCGCGCCGAGGCCCATCCGTAGCGCCGGTACCGCGCGGACTTGTGCCCGACCATCGCGTCGAGGGTGTTCACGGCACGGAACGCGACGAGTCCCGGCACCCCGCCGACGGCGCCCCACACGAGCGCTCCCACCACGGCGTCGGAGGTGTTCTCGGCGACGGACTCCACGACGGCCCGCGCGATGCCGTCGGCGTCCAGCGCCTGCGGGTCCCGCCCGCACAGATGGGGCAGCCGCTCGCGCGCGACCTCGATGTCACCGGCCTCCAGCGCCCCGCCGACGGCCCGTGCCTCGCGCCCGAGGGAGGTCCCGCCGAGCACGGCCCAGGTCGCGGCGGCGGTCAGCGCGACGGATGCGGCGGGGGAGCGGCGTACGAGAGAAGCGGCGAGGGCGGCGGCACCCGCCGCGCCCCCGGCGCAGGCCAGGGTGTGCAGCGCGCCCCATCCGCGGTGGTCCCGCCACAGCACGCGCTCGACGGCACCCGCCGCCCGCCCGAACGCGGCGACCGGGTGGCCCCGGCGGGGATCGCCGAGCAGCAGGTCACCGAGGAATCCGGCGGCGGCGCCGTACGCGAAGTCGCGATCGGCACTCATGGGCTCAGCCCGCCGTCGCGCTGAGGAGGGGGCTCGTACTCAGGGAGGGAACCGGCACCGGGCGGCCGCGCATGGCGATATGTCCTCACTCAGGGTGTCCGCGCCCTGGTTCGACGTGATCGGCGGCGAGAGTTCCTGGCTCGCGGGGAGGGGTTCTCCCCGGTGACAGTGGCGGGACCGCGCCGGATTCGCACCGGCTTCCTCTTCTGCCGCCGTAGTTGGCCCCGGCAGTCCACCACGCCCCCCGAACGCCCGTCAACTCGCCGTTGACCTGCGACGGGAGAGTGTGTTGGGGCCCACACGGGGGTCCCGAGCCGGGGTCCCGATCAGAGGTCCCGACACACGGGTGGGGCGCGGAGCGTCTCGTACGCTCCGCGCCCCACCCGGGAACGCCGTTGTCGGCCGACGACCGGCTGCCGTCAGGCGACGATCAGATAGATCCCGTACGCCACGGCCGCCGCGCACAGCGCGAAGCAGGCGTACGCGCCGGTGCGCGCCATCGTCGCCTGGCCACCCGTGGAGGCGGCCGCCTTGTCCTGCTGGGAGAGGCCGACGATGCCGAGCGTGAACAGGCCCACCAGGGCCACCGTCACCGCGAGGCTGACTCCGAAGACGGAGCCGAGAGCTGCCCAGTCGATGCTCATGCTGATCTGTCCTTACACCGTCGCGGGCCGGGCGGGGTCCGCCATGGCGCCGGTCGTGGTCGTGGTCGGGGCCGTGACGCCGGCCTTGACGGACTCGTCCGTGACCGTCGAGGCGGCCAGGGCGCCCGTGGGGGGCGGCGTGACGGCGGCGATCGCGGTGGTCACGACGCCCGCGGGCTCGGCGACCGTGGTGTCCTCGGCCGGGCGGATCTCGTCGTCGGTGACGTTGGTGTGGTCGATGGCGTTGCGCCGCGAGAGCACCCAGATCACGGCCGAGCCGCCGACGAGCAGCGCGGCGGTGGCCGTGACGCCCCAGGGGCCCTGCTTGGTGAGGAACTCGGCGCCCGCGCCGACCAGACCGGCGGCGGGCAGGGTCAGGCCCCAGGCGACGAACATCCGGGTCGCGGTCGACCAGCGGACGACGCCGCCCTTGCGGCCGAGGCCCGCGCCCATCACGGCGCCGGAGCAGACCTGGGTGGTGGAGAGCGAGAAGCCGATGTGCGAGGAGGCGAGGATCGCCGTCGCGGCGCTGGTCTGGGCGGCGAAGCCCTGCTGCGGCGCGAGGTCGGTCAGGCCCTTGCCCATGGTGCGGATGATGCGCCAGCCGCCGAGGTAGGTGCCGAGCGCGATGGCGATACCGGCCGAGACGATGACCCACATCGGGGGGTTGGCACCGGGGTTCAGGACGCCGCCCGTGATGAGGGCGAGCGTGATGATGCCCATGGTCTTCTGCGCGTCGTTCGTGCCGTGGGCCAGCGAGACGAGACCGGCGGAGGCGATCTGACCCGCGCGGTAGCCCTTGGCGGTGGACTTCTGGTCCGTGTTGCGGCCGATGCGGTACGTCAGGCGCGTGGCCAGCGTCGCGGCGATGCCCGCCACCAGCGGGGCCGCGACGGCCGGGATCAGGATCTTGGTGACGACGGTGCCGCCGTTGATCGACGACCAGCCCATCGACATGACCGCGGCGCCGATGAGGCCGCCGAAGAGCGCGTGGGAGGAGCTGGAGGGCAGGCCCACCAGCCAGGTCAGGAGATTCCAGAGAATCGCGCCGACGAGCGCGGCGAAGATGACCTCTGTTTTGAGGCCGTCCTCATTGACGATGCCGCCGGAGATCGTTTTGGCGACTTCCACCGAGAGGAAGGCGCCGACGAGGTTGAGCACGGCGGACATGGCCACCGCCGTCTTGGGCTTCAGAGCGCCGGTCGAGATGGTCGTCGCCATCGCGTTGGCAGTGTCGTGGAAACCGTTCGTGAAATCGAACACGAGAGCGGTGACGATCACGATCCCGAGGAGAAGCGTGATGTGTTCCATTTACCCAGGCTTCTGTTGGACGTCAGTGGCACGTTGAACGTAGGCAATCCGGGTGAACGGAAAGTGAACTTGGCCGGGCGGTGCGGTGACCCGAAGCGGAGGGCCGTCACCTCGTATGTTCCGGGTGCCCGACATCGATCGTACGGAGCTGCGGCGGGGGGCCCGCAAACTGGGCGGAGTGTCGGGCTCCGCCATCCGGCGGCCACCCCGCGCCCGCACCGTTTCGAACGGCCCGCCGACCCGTCGAAGAGATACTGATCACGCCGCGTCCGCACCCCCCTCCGCCGTCCGGCACCCGGCTGGCAGGATCACCGCATGACTGAGCAGCGGCAGCACGGGGAGCACGGGAACCACGGGAACCACGGGAACCACGGGAACCACGGGAACACGGACGCCATCGCGAAGGCCTGGGACGAGCTCGTCGGCGCGGCCCGCAGGACGGTCACCGACGGCCTGGTCGTCGGCACCTCGGGCAACGTCTCGGTGCGGGTCGGCGGCACCGTCCTGGTCACCCCGAGCGGAGTGCCGTACGACCGTCTGCGCCCCGCGGACGCGGTCGGCGTCGATCTCGAAGGACGGCAGCTCTTCGGCGACCTCTCGCCGACCAGCGAGCTGCCCATGCACCTGGCGATCTACCGCGACACGGACGCGGGAGCGGTGGTCCACACCCACGCGGTGCACGCCACGGCCGTCTCCATGCTGGTCTCCGAGCTTCCCGCGGTCCACTACATGGCCGGCATCCTCGGCGGTCCGCCCCGCGTCGCGCCCTACGCCCTCTACGGCACCGAGGAGCTGGCCGACCACATGCTCCACGCCCTGCGCGACCGCACGGGATGCCTCCTCCAGAACCACGGAACGGTCACCTACGGAGACACGCTCTCCCAGGCGTACGACCGCACGGCCCAACTGGAATGGATGTCCCGCCTCTGGCTCACGGCCGCCGCCGTCCCGGGCCACGCCCCGACGCTCCTGTCCCCGTCCCAGCTGCGCGAAGCGGAGGAGCGGCTGAAGGGGTACGGCCAGCCGGCCGGCTGACCCGGGGCGGTGGCGGCCCGGTCACCCCGGAGCCACCGCCCACTGGCCCCGGAGCCCTCCGCCCCGGACACTGGGACGGTGCGCCCAGCCAAAGCGACGGCAGCGGCCGTCACCGCAGTAACAGCCGCCCTGGGGACGGCCGCAGCCGCCATCGCTGCGGGCCGTTTCGCCAGCGACGCCGCCCTCAAGGCGCCCGCGGGCCGCCCCCTGCCGACCGAGCCCCGCCTCACCGTGCACGCCACGGCCGCGGGCCAGATCAGCCTCACCCGCGCCCTGGCCAGCCTGCGCCCCGGTACGTACGGCCTGAGCGGCAACGGCACCCACGCGATCGTCGGACCCGTCCTGGAGTCCGCCCCGCACGAGGCCGACACCGTCGTACGCCGCCTCGAAGCCGTCACCCACGGCACCCTGGAACCCGGCGCCCGCGTCTGGCTCACGCCCCAGGTCCACATCGGGGACCCGCACGCCGCGCTGGGTCTCGACCACGCCGACGTCGACATCCCCGGCGAACTCGGCGGGCTGCCCGCCTGGTTCGTGCCCGCCGCCCGGGACACCTGGGTCATCACGGTGCACGGCCTCGGCACCACCCGCGAGCACCCCATGGTCGTCATGGACTTCCTGCACCGCCTGCGGGTCCCCGTCCTCGACCTCGCCTACCGCGGCGACCTGGGCGCGCCCCGCTCCCCGGACGGCCTCGGCCACCTCGGCGAGACCGAGTGGCGCGACCTGGACGCCGCCATCCGCTACGCCGTGCGCAACGGCGCCGAGCGCGTCGTCCTGCACGGCTGGTCCACCGGCGCCGCCATGTGCCTGCACGCCGCGGCGCACTCGGCGCTCCGCGACCGCATCAGCGGCCTCGTCCTCGACTCCCCGGTGCTGAGCTGGGAGACCACCCTGCGGGCCCTCGCCGGGGCCCGCCGGACCCCGGGGCCACTCCTTCCGCTTGCGGTCCGTGCGGCACAGGGCCGCACCGGTCTGCGCGGCGACCGGATCCTCGCCTCCGCGGGCCCCGAGGCCCTCAAGGTGCCGACCCTCGTCGTGCACGGTCCCGACGACACCGTCGCGCCCTGGGCCCTCTCCCGCAGGATGGCCGAACGGCGGCCGGAACTGGTGACCTTGCACCCCGTTCCGAACGCCCCCCACGGTGCTATGTGGAATGCGGACCCGGCGGGCTACGAAGAGGTTCTGCGCCGCTTCCTCACCCCCCTGATCTGACGGTTCGAAACCTTCCCCGCACAGCCGCCGCACGGCGCCCCCGAAGGCCTGCCCCGTCATTCCGTTTGGGTTTTCCGACCGTCAACAGGAAGACTGCTCCTGTGACGTCCCGTACCCCGCGCGACTCCAGGCTCCGACTTGTCCGCGCGCCCTACCCGAGGGCCGAAGAGCGAGGAGAGGCCCGGCGCGACCCAGCACGACCCCTCTCCGCCGCGCCCGGCGCGATGGGCAACCGCCGCACGCGCCGTCCCGCGCCCCGTCCACCCGAGGGCACGCCCGCGCCCGCGGAGCTCGCCAGGGGCGCGCGAGCCGGCCTCGCCGACGCCGTACGAGTCGCCCGCTGGGCCGACGCGGCCCTCCGCCCGGGCCCCGGCGGCACCGGCGCGACGCCCGACGGCAAGGGCACGCTGTCCGACGCCACCGCCGAACGGGCCGCCGCCGAACTGGGACTGACCTCCGCTCAGGTCCGC
>NZ_LIPN01000231.1 GCF_001418325.1 Streptomyces atriruber
AGATCGACGGAACGTTCCATCACGACCGCTACGCGGTCGCCGCGCGCCACTCCCACGTCCGCGAGATGCGAGGCCAGACGACCGGCCGCCCGGTCCAACTCGCCGTATGTCATGGTGCGTTCGCCGTCGTCCACTGCCACCGCGTCCGACGACCAGGCCAGGTGCCGGGCCAGCAGCTTCGGTACCGAGTCCGCCACCACCGGCCGTGCGGTGGCGTTCCATGCGTCCACCACCCGGGCGCGTTCGGCCGGGGCGAGCAGTGGTGCTCCGCCCACCGGCTGCGAGGGGTCGGCCGTCAGGCTCTCCAGGAAGCGCAGGAAGGCACGGTGGCTCGCGCGGAGCCAAGCGCGGTCGTAGAGGGCGGAGTTGGCCTCGAAGGTGATCTCCATGGCCTGGTCCTCCGACACGCCACTCACCAGTACGCCGAACTCTTCGACGCGGCGGCTCGAAAGGTCGCGCACCACGGCCCGGCGACCGCCGAACGACAGGGTTTCGCCGGCCTTCGGCATGACGTTCACGTACGGCCCGAAGTGCCAGCGGTCGCCCGACGGCCAGGTGAGTTCGCGGCGCAGTCGCTCTCCTCGCAGGGCCTGGTGCTCGATGAGCCCGTCGATCTCCCGGGCTGTCGTCCGTGCCAGGTCCAGCAGACTCGTGGCCGGGGTCACGGGGAGGCGGAGCGGGAGGATGTTCGCCATCGTGCAGGGCGTACGCCGCGCCTGTTCGCCGGTGCGTCCCGTGACGGGCAGGCTCAGGACGGCCTCGTCCGTACCGCCCAGCCTGCCGACGAAAGCGGCGACCGCCGCGACGACGAGGCGTGGCCAGCTCACCTCGGCGCGGGCGGCCGCCGCGCGCAGGGCCGCGACGGCGCGGGGTGGCAGGTGGCCGGTCTCCCGCAGGACCCCGCCAGGCCCAGGTGTGTCGCCCGTCCCGTCGGCCCCGCTCGGCCCGTGGGTGCTGTGGCCCGGGATGCCGGTCAGGTCCGGTCGGTCCGCGAAACGCTCGTGCCAGTACCGCCGGTCGGCCTCGTGGCGTTCCGAGGTGCGGTGGGCGGCCTCCGCCTCCATCAGCGCGTGCAGGGACGCGTGTTCCGCCGGGGCGAGGGACCGGCCGGTGAGGAGTGCCGTGTAGACGTCCGCGGCCCGACGGGCGAGCAGCGAGCAGCCGAAGGAGTCCATCAGGAGGTGGTCGTAGCGCTGGTACCAGATGTGGTGGTCGGGGGCCAGACGGAAGAGGGCGTGCGAGAAGAGGCGGTGGGCGTGTGCGGGGATCTCCTGGTCGAGCTCCGCCCTCATCCACGCTTCGGCGGCCTGCTTCGGGTCGTCCTGCGCGGTGAGATCCTGGAAGTCGACGCACGGTGCGCTCTCCCGGTCCCGGATTTCCCGGGCGGGGAAAGCCATCCGGGGTACGCCCGCGTCGTCGTCCTCGAATCGTGCGTGCAGTATTTCCGTCTCGTCCGTCAACTGCCGCAGCGTGCGCTCGAATACGTCTGTTTGCACGGGCCCGAATATCTCGACGTACTGGCCGACGCTGTACGACCGGCGTGAGCCCGTCACGCGTTGCGCCAGCCAGATTCCCTCCTGAGCGTCCAGGAGGGGCAGAGTACGAGCAGCGTTGCCGTTCATCATTCCCCCTGGCCGAGCGCATTCCCTCGGCTGTTCCGTCTTTCCGGGCCATTGCGGCTGTCCGCGCCGTACGGCTGTCCAGTGCGTGGCGCCCTCCGTCCAACCGCGCAGTTTTCGCACTTGGACGGAGAGATGGGCATGCGCGGGGCCTCGCGCGGAGAATTAGATGCTATGGCCGTGGGAGGAATGGGCGCGACAGTCCGCGGTGGGCATTCCCGGGTATTTCCATTCCGGGGCAGCGCTCAGGGGGCGGGGGGCGACGTCGTGTGTCGCGGTGACGGTTACCGCGGGCCGGTCCGGCAGTGGAGCCGTCGTCGTGCGCAGGGGAAAGCCGACCTCGACGACGAGTCCGCCCTGCGGCCGTGCGTGCGCGTTGAGGGTCGCGTCGTGGGCCGCGGCGATGGAGCGCACGATCGACAGGCCGAGTCCGTGGTGTCCGTTGTCGGCCGTGCGGCCGATGCGCTGGAACGGCTCGAAGAGGCGGCTCACTCCCGCGGCCGGGATCTGCGGGCCCGTGTTGGCGACGCGCACGAAGGCGTGCCCGCCGCGTACGCCGGTCACGACCGTCACCCACCCGTCGGGCACGTTGTACCCCATGGCGTTGTCCACGAGGTTGGCGACGAGGCGTTCGACGAGGGCGCCGTCGCCCCAGATGCACGCGGGGGTGGTGTGCGCCTCGACCCGCAGTTCCCTGCGTTCGGCCTCCTGGCGGGTGCCGAGCAGCACGTTGCCGGTCAGCTCGGCGAGGTCGAGCGGCTCCCTGCGGTCGAGGCCGCGTTCGCTGCCGGACAGGGTCAGGAGCGACTCCAGGAGGCGGGCCTGCTGTTCGCTGAGGGTCAGGAGGCGCTCGAAGTTGGACCGGAAGGAGTCCACGGTGGCCTCACGGTCGATCAGGGCCTCCTCCAGGAGCGCGTGTTCCACGGTCAGGGGGGTGCGCAGTTCGTGTGCCGCGTTGGCCACGAACCGTTTGTGGGAGTCCAGGGCCGCTTCGAGGCGGCCGAGGAGGCCGTCGACGGTGTCGGCCAGGTCCTTCAGTTCGTCGCCGGGGCCTTCGACGCCGAGCCGTTCGTGCACGTTGTGCGCGGAGATGCGCTGGACGGTGGTGGTGATGGTGCGCAGGGGGCGCAGTACCCGCCCCGCGACCAGCCAGCCGAGGCCTATGGCGATGACCGCCATGATCGCGAGGGCGATGCCCGACTGGGTCAGCAGGTGCTGCATCTCGGCGGCGTGCTGACGCACCGCCTGCTGTTGCTGGGCGCGGGCGAAGCTGTCGACCGATCCCGGCACCTCGTCGCCCGTGTACATGTGGACGCCCGCGTCGCCGGGTGAGCCGGATCCTCCCCGGCGGCTGACGAGGACCGTGTTGGTGGGGCGGTTGACCAGCAGATAGGTGATCGTGAGCAGGACGGCACCGGAGACGACGAACAGCAGGCCGTACAGCAGGGTGAGCCGCATGCGGACCCGTCGGGGCACGAGGCGGGAGACGAGTCCGGCTCGGAACAGGGCGGCGCGGGCCGCGCTACGCAGACGCATCGGCATCTCGCTTCACATCTCGCATCTCACATCGTCAGATCCGGTATCCGCCGCGGGGCACGGTCTCGATGACCGGTGGGGAACCGAGCTTCGGCCGCAGCCGGTTGATGGTCGCCTTGACCGTCGTCGTGAACGGATCGGTCGCCTCGTCCCACACCCGTTCCAGGAGTTCCTCGGCCGAGACGACACGGCCCCGGGCGGCCAGCAGGTGTTCGAGGACCGAGAACTCCTTGGGGGTGAGGGCCAGTCGCCGCCCGGCCCGGGTCGCGATCCGCTGGGCGGGGTCGAGCCGCAGGTCCCCGCGGACGAGGACCGGTGGGACGGCGGGCTGGGCGCGGCGGGCCACCGCCCGGATGCGCGCGACCAGTTCGGCGTACGCGAAGGGCTTGGGGAGGTAGTCGTCGGCGCCGAGGCTGAGCCCTTCCACACGGTCCGCGATGGTTCCGGACGCCGTGAGCATGAGGACTCGCGTGCGGGCGGGCTCCGCCATCAGGGCTCCGCAGACCTCGTCGCCGTGCACGGTGGGGAGGTCGCGGTCGAGCACCACCACGTCGTAGTCGACGACCGACGCGCGCTCCAGCGCGCCCTCTCCGTCGTAGACGACGTCGACGGCCATGCCTTCCCTGCGCAGCACTCTGGCCACGGAATCCGCCAGTTCGGCCTGGTCCTCGACCACCAGCACCCTCACAGCCCCACCCCCCGATGGATCATGGCTGACAGGATCTCCGAGCGGGGGTCACACAGTGGTCACAGCCCGCCGCCCCGGTTCAGCCTACCGGCGGGGCGCCCGGACGGGACCGGTGCGGCGGAACGGCATCCGCGACGCGGGGTGCCGCGTCGCGGATGCCGTGGGAGGGCAGGGCTCGTGTCATCCGTGGCCGGGCGGTGGCGGGCCGCCCGGTCCGGGGCCGCGGTGGCCGTGCGGGCCCGGGCCCCCCGGTCCGCCGGGTCCCCCAGGGCCGCCGGGACCGCCGGGACCGGCCAGGAAGACGCCCGGTCCGCCGGGGAAGGCGCCGTGCGGGCCGCCCGGCATCGGGCCGCCGGGCCCGCCGGTCAGGACCGGTCCCGGGCCGTGCGGGCCGCCGACCGGCTCGGGCACGGGGGCGTCTCCGTTGTCGGAGGGCTGACGGGAGAACTGCGTGCGGTACAACTCCGCGTACACGCCGTCCAGTTGCATGAGTTCCTCGTGCGTGCCGCGCTCCTGGACCCGGCCCTTGTCGACGACCAGGATCTGGTCGGCGTCCCTGATGGTGGACAGGCGGTGGGCGATCACCAAGGAGGTGCGGCCCCTGAGCGCGGATTTCAGGGCCCGTTGGAGGGCCGCCTCGGACTCCGAGTCGAGGTGCGCGGTGGCCTCGTCGAGCACGACGATGGGCGGGGCCTTGAGCAGCAGCCGTGCCATCGCGACACGCTGCTTCTCGCCGCCGGAGAAGCGGTAGCCGCGGTCGCCGACCACGGTGTCGAAGCCGTCGGGCAGCGATTCGATCAGGTCCCAGATCTGCGCCGCCCTGCACGCTTCGATCAGTTCCTGCTCGGTGGCGTCCGGCCGTGCGTAGGTGAGGTTGTCGCGGATGGTCGCGTGGAAGAGGTGCGCGTCCTGCGTGACCATGCCGACGGTCTCGTTCAGCGACTGCAGCGTGACGTCACGGATGTCGTGGCCGCCGATCCGGATGACGCCTTCGACCGGGTCGTAGAGGCGCGGCACCAGGTGGGTGATGGTGGTCTTGCCCGCGCCCGACGCGCCGACCAGCGCGGTGAGTTTGCCGGCGGGCACGGTGAAGGTCAGGTCGCGCAGGGTCCAGGTGTTCTGGGTGCGCTCCTGTGCGGGCAGGGCGATGGACTCCAGGGAGGCGAGCGAGACGTCCGCGGCCTTCGGGTAGCGGAACGAGACGTTCTCGAAGGTGATCTCCGGGGCCGTGCGGCTTCCGTCGGCGGCCGCCGTGGCCGATGCGGCGGGCAGGGGCGCCGCGTCCGGCTTCTCGGAGATCAGCGGCTTCAGGTCGAGGATCTCGAAGAGCCGGTCGAAGCTGACCAGGGCGGTCAGTACGCTCGTCTGGGCGCTGGAGAGCTGGTTGATCGGGCCCATCAGCCGCGTGAGCAGGGTCGCGAGCGCCACCAGGGTGCCGATCTGGAACGTGCCCTCGATGACGAGGGAGCCGCCGATGCCGTACACGAGAGCGGTGGCGACGGCGCCGACGAGCGTCATCGTCAGGAAGAGCATCTTCCCGTAGACGGAGGTCAGAACCCCCAGGTCGCGTCCCTTGCGGGCCAGCCGGGAGAACATGCCGGTCTCGTTGGCGGGGCGGCCGTACAGCTTGGCGAGCAGGGCGCCGGTCACGTTGAAGCGCTCGTTCATGAACGAGCCGACCTCGGCGTTGACCTGCATGTGCTCGCGCATGATCCGCTGCAGCCTGCGGCCCACGACTCGGCCCGGCAGGATGAAGAGCGGGATCACCACGAGGGAGACCAGGGTGACCACCCAGGAGAGGTAGAACATCGCGCCGAGGACCAGCATCAGGGTCAGCCCGGCGGACACCACCGTGGACAGCAGTGCCGTGACCGCCTGTTGGGCGCCGACGACGTCGGTGTTGAGGCGGCTGACGAGGGACCCGGTCTGGGCGCGGGTGAAGAACGCCAGCGGCTGCCGCTGCACATGGTCGAAGATCTTGGTGCGCAGGTCGTAGATGAGCCCCTCGCTGACCCGGCCCGAGTACCAGGCCTCCGCGAAGCCGAAGACGGTGCTCACCAGGGCGAGCGCGGCGACCGCGACGGAGATCCACACGACCACCGAGGTGTCCCGGGCGACGATGCCGTCGTCGATGAGGTACTTGAAGAGAATGGGAGTGGCCACCACGTTGCATGCGTTGAGCACGGTGACGACCAGGAGAACGCCTATGTTGAAGCGATACGGTTTCGTATAGGGGAGGATTCGCTTGGCCGTGCCACGCTTGATCTTCTGCTTGGTCACCGCCTCGTCGGGACCCATCCCCCGCATCAGTACCGGCCCCGGGCCGCCGATCATGGCCACGAAAACCTCCTGTTTTCGTTGTCGTTACGGTCGGGGTGCGTTCAGCCCGCGGCTTCGAACTTGTCCATCTCGTCGATGAGGCTCTTGGGACGCATGTCCGTCCAGTTCTCCTCGATGTAGTCCAGGCAGGCCTTGCGCGTGTCCTCTCCGAACACGGCCTTCCAGCCGGCCGGGACTTCGGCGAACGCGGGCCAGAGCGAATGCTGGTTCTCGTCGTTGACGAGAACCAGGAACGTGCCGTTTTCGTCGTCGAACGGGTTCGGCATAACCACTCCGATCAATTTCCGTCGGCAGTCGTCAGGATGCGTTTCACGCTATCCGGGCGGTTCCGCGGCCGACAAGTCCGTCCAGAAAGCGGGTTGTTCACCGCGAAAGGTCACTGCGAAATGTGCGGGCTTCGCCCCGCGAAGAATCCGGTGATCGCGGAATTCACGACCGCGGGCCTCTCCAGATATCCGTAGTGACCGCAGCCCGGGATCTCCGTGTAGCTGCTGCCGGGAATGCTCTCCGCGACCTCGCGGGACAGGTGCGGGCGGATGACGAGGTCGTCCTGGAACCCGATGACCAGACAGCGGCTGGTGATGCGCCGGTACGCGGTCAGCCGGTCGGGGACGAGTTGCAGCTCCAGCTGGCCGCGTACGCCCGACACGTCCACGGCCGACATCTCGAAGACGGCCAGCCAGTCCCGCAGGCGCTCCTCGTCGTTGAGCGTGCGCGGGGAGAGGTTCTGCAGGGCCTGCACATAGGCGGCGAAGCGGGGCGGGAGTTTGCTCCCGGCGTCGCTGAGTTCCATGTCGGCGGCGGTCATCGCGGCGGTCAGGGCGTCGGTGCGGCCGCTCGTCGCCATCAGGACGGCCTGGTGGACGAGATCGGGGCGGGCGAGCAGGAGTTCCTGGACCGCTATCGCCCCGAGCGAGTAGCCCACGACCCGGCACGCCCCTTCCCCCAGGTGCTCGATGAGCCCCGCGACGTCCGCGACCATGTCGGCGAGCGTGAACCCCTCGGGGCACGGATCGCTCGGCGGGATGCCCCGGTTGTCGAGGGTGATCACGCGGTAGCCGGCGACGGTGAGGGCGGGCACCTGGTGGGTCCGCCACATGCGGCCGGGGGCACCGGTGCCGGTGACCATGACGACCGGCTCTCCGGTGCCGTACTCGTCGTAGCCGAGACAGGTCCCGTTGATCCGGGCGATCGGCATCGTGCTGTCCCCCTCACCCTGCGCTCGGCGAGGCCGCGGCGAACCGGCCGACCTTGTCGATGACGTCCTGGCCGTAGATGCGCAGGGCCTGCTGGAGCGCGAACTCCGCCATGTACGCGCGAAACGCGTCGGGCGGTTCCTCCGCGAGGTTCAGCATCCGGCGGTTGGCGAGCACCGCGTCGCCGTCGAGCCGCGCCAGGCTCGCCTCGACGGCGGCGTCCATCTCGTCGGGCTCCACGACCTCGTCGACGAGCAGCCGCGCGTCGGGCTCGGCCGCCCTGATCCTGCGGCCCTCCAGGATGACCTGCCGGGACAGGCGCGGCCCCACGTACCGCCCGAACCGGAAGTTGGCGACGCCGGGGATGATCCCCTCCTTCGCCGCGGGGAGGCTGAGGTAGGCGTCCGACGCGGCGAGCACGTGATCGCAGACCAGCAGGATCTGGGTGCCGCCGCCGATGGCGAATCCGTCGACGGCGGCGACCCACGGCTTCTCCACGAGGGGTGACTGCCACTGCCCGGGGTGGTCGGTCCTGACGCCGCGCACGAGCTTCTGGAGGTAGCCGAGCTCGCGGCGCAGCAGGAAGCCGACCAGCGGGATGTCGCCCGCGCTGAGGCTCTTGAGGTTGATGCCCGCGCTGAACACGCGACGGCCGCGATGGCGCGGATGGCTCATCCGCCCGCCGCGCACCAGCCCGACCCGGACGGCCGGGTCGAGCAGCGCGAGGTCGACGGCGGTCTCCATGTCGTCGACCTGGCGGACGTCCTCGGCGTTCAGGCAGTCGTCCCTGCACATGGTCAGCCGTGCCACGCCATCCCCGCCCCGCTCGACGCGCACCGACTCCATCTCCACCACGCCGGTACGACGGAACTCGTCGAGGAGCCCCAGGGCGCGGGGAGTGGGCCGGAGCATGGCGTCGAGCAGATGCGATCCCGCGGCCGCCGAGCGGAGCACGGCCCGCAGGAAGATGCCCTGGTCGATCTCGTGCCCCTCCTTGGCCGCCTGCGGCCTGCTCCGTTCGGCCGCGAGCAGGTCCTCGCCGGGCACAAGGCCCGGGAACGCGACGGCGGCGGCGTCCAGGAGTGCGTCGATCCGCGGGGACTCGGCGCGGTCCGCGGTCAGCAGGTCGTACACGGCGTCCGCGGACGCGTCGAGGAAAGCGGCCCGCAGTGCGCGCGCCGCGTCCTTGGCCGCGTCGATCGCGGCACGCTGCCCAGGGGTGCGCGCAGGCGGCTCAGGCAGGGCGGCCACCAGTTCCCCGACGCGGGCCGGGGCTCCGGAGGACGCGACGAGATCGGCCCAGAGGTCCCGTACGGAGCCGCTCCGGGGCTCGGGCGTGGGCCGCTGCCCCGGCAGGACCGTCGTCATGAGGCCGCCGCCTCCGGTCCCGGGCCCTGGCGCAGGGCGCGGTCGCAGGCCGCGAGGTGCGCGCCGAGCGCGTCCTCGAAACCGGTGGTCGCGGCGTCGAACATCAACTGCCGCCGGATCGCGACCTCTTTGCCGGACAGTCCCCCGGCCAGCTCGGACACGGCCGACACCGCGGCCGCGGGATCATCCGTCACCTCGTCCACGACCCCCAGCGCCAGTGCCTCGGCGGCCCGCACCGGGCGTCCGAACAGGAGCGCCCCGCGAATCCGGGCGACCCCGGCGAGCCGGACCAGGCGGTAGCCCGCCATGCCGGGCCAGGTCGCCGTCGCGTCGCGCGGGAGCAGCAGCCGGGTGTCCGGGGCCGCGACACGGACGTCCGCGGCGAGGAAGGCTTCGAGCGCGGTTCCGCCGCAGTCGCCGCGGGCCACCGCGACCGTGGCCACGGGCAGCCGCTCCAGGCGGCGCAGCACCCGCTCCCACTTGGTGACCAGCATGACGTCGAGGCCCTTGGCCCAGCCGCCGTCCGGCGCACCGGTGACGTGGACGGCCACGACGGGGTGGCCTCCCCTGTCCTCGGTGCGGTCGCAGAGGGCGCCGACCGCCTTGACGAGCGTGGGCGTCAGCGGATCGGAGCCGTCCAGCTCCAGTGCGTACAGAGGTTGCGGTTCCATGTTCCCTTCCGTCCTCACCATCGGTCGGTCCTCACCATCGGCCCGTCCTCACCATCGGATCAGCGCCGTCTCGATCGTGGAGCCCGGGCCCATGGTCATGAGCACTCCGTACTCCCCGGGCCGTGTGACGCCCTCTTCGAGGAGGCGTTCGTACGAGAACAGGAACGAGCCGCTGGACACGTTCCCGTGATCGCGCAGCACGCCGACGGTGTGGCGCACGTCGTGGCGGGTCAGTCCGAGGTTCACCACGACCGCGTCGATCACCTTCTTGCCCCCGGAGTGCACCAGCCAGTGGCGGATGTCGCTCCTGCGCAGGCCGGTGCCCGCCAGCAGCCGGTCGACGACCAGCTCGGCGTGCGCGCCCACCACGTACGGGATCTGCGGGTCGAGGAAGAAGCTGAACCTGCTCTGGTCTCGGTCCCAGTCGTAGCGCATGGCGTCGACCGCTTCGGGGATGACGCAGCTCGCGAACTTCAGGACGGCAGGGGCCCCGTCCTTCGCGGGGGACAGAGCCGGGCTCTCGCCCGTCATCAGGGCCACGGCCGCCGCCCCGTCGCCGAACAGGCTGTTCACGACCGCCGTCCGCATCGTCGAGTCGACCGCGTAGGCCGCGGAGCACGCCTCCACGCAGAGCACGACGGCGAGTTCGCCGGGGTGGGCCGCTGACCAGCCGGCCACCACACCCAGTGCGTTGAGCCCCGCGTTGCAGCCCATGCCGACGATGTCGGTCCTCGAGCAGTGGCGGTCGATCCCCAGTTCGCGGATCAGCAGGGCGCTGATGCCGGGCACGAGCAGCCCGGTGGAGGTCACACAGCACAGATGGCGGAGGTCGGAGAGTTCGGCCCCGGCTTCCTTCAGACAGGCGCGCAGGGCCTCGCCGCCCATCTCCAGGGCAAGTGCCTTGTGCTTGTCGAGCAGATCGCCCTGGGATTCGGGGGTGCGGAGGCCGTGGGGGTCCTCCGGGGGAAGCGTGAGGTTGCGGCGCTCGATCGCGCTGTTGAGGAAGACCGAGCGCACCTTGGGGTCGGTGATACCGAAGGCGTCGAGCACTTCCTGCTGGGAGTAGGAGGCGGCGGTCACGGCCGTGCCCACTCCGACGATGCGGGGGCGGGTGACCGCCGTGGCGAGGGTCCCTGGCATCAGGACGTCGTCGCGTGTGCCGGACGGTGCGATGTCTGTGGTCATCGGAAGGTCCACCCCCACATCCGTGGTTTGCTGCGCGGATGCTGCATGGTGCCGGTGCCGGTCCTGGTGCCGCTCACGGTCCTGTCCCTTCTCGTATCTCGCATCGAGGTGTCGTCAGGTGGTGCGCGCGCTCTCGGACTCGATGAACCGCACGAGCCGCGCGGCGCCCTCCTTGATCTGGGCGGGCGTCAGATAGCTGGTCGACAGGCGGATGCCGTGCAGGCCGCCTCCGCCGGGATGGAAGTACGTCATCGGCGTCCAGATGACGCCGAAGTCCTGTGCCGAGCGGATCAGCGCGGCGTTGTCCGCGCGGAAGGGCACCCGCAGGGTGAGGAAGAAGCCTCCGGTGGGTTCGTTCCACCGCACGCCCAGGGCCTCGCGCCGCTCCGCGGGCAGGTGGGCGTCTAGCTCCCTGAGCGTGGCCCGCATGGCGTCGCCGTAGTACGCGGACGCCGCCTTGTTGAGCTCGGAGACCCTGCCGTCGGCCGCGAGGAGCGTGCCCGCCACGGCCGCCTGGCTGAGCGACGAGGTGTTGACCGTCACCATGCTCTTGATCCTGGCGAGGTCGTCCGCGAGCAGTCCGGTGCGGCCGGACGCGTCGACGACGGGCTGGTCGGCGATCACGAAGCCGACGCGGGCGCCGGGGAACACCGTCTTGGAGAACGAGCCGAGGTGGACGACCGTGTGCGCGCGGTCCTGGGACTTGAGCGTCGGCAGCGGCGGCCCGGGGCTGACCAGCCGGTAGGGGCTGTCCTCCAGGATCAGGATGCCGTGCCGGGCGGCGAGTTCGAGGAGCTCGGCGCGGGCCTGCGGGCCCATGGTGGCCCCCGACGGGTTGGAGTGGTCGGGGACGACGTAGAAGGCACGGGGCCTGCGTCCGCGGGCCCGCTCGTTCCTGATCGCCGCCTCCAGGTCCGCGCAGGACACGCCGTCCTCCCGCTCCTCCACGGGAGTCACAGCGACGTCCAGCAGGCGGGCGGCGCCGGTGATGCCCACGTAGCAGGGGCTGGAGACCAGGAGCACGTCGTCGGGTCCTGTGATCAGGGCGCGCAGCACGAGGAGCATGGCCTCCTGCGCGCCGACCGTCACCACGATGGACTCGGCGGGTACGTCGATGTCCTCGTCGGCGCGCAGCGAGTCGGCGATGATCTCGCGGATCAGGCCCGCGGTGGGCCCGTACTGGTACATGGCGGTACGCACCTGCTGCGATGAACTCCCCTGCTCCTCCAGGTGGTTCAGGTACCGGCGCAGATGGGTGAAGATCTGCTCGCTGTCGAAGAAGCCGTCGTAGGGGCGGCCCGGCGCGAAGGAGATCGCCTCCGGGTAGCGGGTGGTGATCTCGTTGAGGAACGTCATCGTGTCCAGGACCGGGTCGGACACGCTGGCGTGCAGTTCGGTCCTGCGCAGCGGCCGCGCGACCGGCGGCGCCGCCGCGTCCGCCGGGCGGGGTCCGGTGCGGACCAGGCCGGGGCCGATGTCCGCGACCGTCGCGGTGCCGGTGAACGTCATCGCGGCCCCCAGCTCCCGGACGAGGACGTCCAGCACCTCGGCCACTCCCGCGCGCCCGCCGGCCCGCAGTCCGTGCAGGACAGGACGGCCCGCGAACACCGCGTCGGCCCCGGAGGCGACCGCCGTCAGCACGTCGGCGCCGCGCCGGATCCCGCCGCTCAGCAGGACGGGGCAGCGGCCCGCCACGGTCTCCGCGATCCCGGGGAGCGCGTCGAGGGAGGTGACCACGATGCCGTCGGCACCGCTGTCCACGGCGCGCTGCGCGTCGGTCGCGGTGCGCACTCCGGCGACGAGCAGCGGCAGGGTGGTGGCGGCGCGCAGGCGGTCCACGTCGGTCCAGTCGGCGCGGGCGTCGAGGAGGTCGCGTACGTCGCTCCACGGCCCTTCCTGCGCCAGGTTGGCGGGGGCCGCGACCTTCAGGCGGACGTCGTCGCGGCTGCCGAGCGCGAGAAGCACGGCCCCGAACCCGGCGTCCTCGGCGCGTGCGGCGAGCTGTCGTCCGGCGGCGTGGTCCCGGAAGGCGTAGGTGCGCAGCCAGGGCGGGACATCGGTGGCGGAACCGAGCTCGGCGAAGGTCCGCTCGGCGAAGGCGCCCACCACACAGGGCAGTTGGGCCGCGCCCGCGGCCCGGACGACGGCGAGCTCACCGCCGGGCCTGGCCGGTGCGGAGAGCGGCCCGACGATCAGGGGAGCGGACCAGACACGGCCGAGGATCTTCACGGCGGTGTCGGGCGGCCCAGGGGTCCCCCGGCCGCCCTGCCGCAGTCCCCTGCGTTCGAACGCCTCGCGGTTCGCGGCCGATGCGCCGCCTTCGCCCGCGGAGTGTGCGGGGCTGTCGGCCGTCTGTTCCGGCATGAATGTCTCCCAGGCGTCCGGAAGTTGTCGGGAAAGGGTCATCCGTCGCTCAGAGTCACACGGTTCTCGACGGTCCACCAACGCGTCCAACCGGCCGGTTCGCACACTTGGACAGGCACGGACACGTGCGGACACGCACGGACACGGTTGAACACGCCCGTCGGCGGTCACTGTGGGCGACGGCCGGACCGAGCCGTGCCCGCGAGCGTCGTCCCACCGGGGCTCCGGTCGCCGTCCCGTTCCCGTACGACGTCCCAGCCCTCGGCATCGAGCGCGGCCACCAGCCGGTCGGCCGTGCGCGGCGGAACGCTGAAGCGTACGGCGAACCCCGACGCGTCCACACCGTCGGCACGCGACACGTCCACGCCCTCGACACGGACGTCGTCCGCGGCGACCCCCTGCTCCGCCACCGCGGCGAGCAGCCGCGCCAGTTCTCCGGGGCGGTCCGCGACACAGACCCGCACCAGCGGGTCCTCGGGCGAGGCGCCGGGCCTGGCGTCCGGGATCTCAGCGAGCCCGGAGATGCCGCGGTCGAGCAGGTCCACGAGCGTGCGCATGCCGTGGTCGCGCTCGCTTCCGCCGGGCCTGGCGAGCGCGTCCAGCGCCGGTACGAGGCGGGAGAGGTCCGTGTGCAGGTCCTTCAGGACACCGGCGATCGCCGGGGCGTTGGCCTGCAGGATGTCTCCCCAGAGCCGCGAGTCGCCGCCCGCGATCCGGGTGGCGTCGCGCAGGCCCTGCCCGGCGAGGCTGGGCAGGTCCGCCGGGCCCTCGCGCAGCCTCGCGGCCATCAGACTGGCCATCAGGTGCGGCACGTGGGAGGTCACCGCGACCGCGGCATCGTGGTCCTGACTGCGCATCACCACCGGGACGGCCTCGCACAGGGCGACCAGCTCCAGGGCCCGGTCGAAGGCGACGTCCGAGGCCAGCCGGGAAGGGGTGAGCACCCAGTTGCGGTCCCGGAAGAGGTCGGCGCGGGCCGCGAGCGGGCCCGAGCGCTCCCGGCCCGCCAGCGGGTGCCCGCCCACATAGCGGTGCGGGTCGGGGGCGCGGCTCAGGGCGGCCCGCTCCAGCTCGGCCTTCACCGACGCCACGTCGGTGTAGCTGTCGGCGAGCCCGCGCTCCTGCGCCTCGGCGAGCACGGCGCCCACCTGGCTGGGCGGGACGGCGATGACGGCCAGGTCCACCGGCGCCGCCGGTGCGCTCGCCAGTCCGGCGCCGAGGGCGGCAGCCGTGCGGGCCGCGGCCGGGTCGCGGTCGGACAGGAACACCGTCACGCCCCGCCGGCTCACCGCCAGCGCGACGGAGGTGCCGATCAGGCCCGTACCGATGACGGCCATGGTGCGCATCACTAGTCATCACCCGTTCGAAAGGCCACCGACCATAAACGGAAAGGCCCGTCGATTTTACGGGCGGGAGCGCGCCCTCCATTTCCCCCTCGACCTATTGGACAGCACACGACTTGGACACCGAATCCGCCGTCCATATCGCACATGGCCAGATTCGAGATCGGATCGTAGAGTCCAGAAGCTCATTTATCTCCGGATCTGGAGACAGCCATGAGGCATTTATCGGAATCAGCAGAATCAACGGATCCGCTCGCCGATCTCTCCATCGACTACGTGGAGATGTACGTCGAGGACGTGGACGCGGCGGCCGCCCACTGGACCGACCGGTACGCCTTCACGGTGGTCGGCACCAGCACCTCGGCGGAGCACCGCGGCATCACCGTGCGGCACGGGCGGATCACGCTCGTCCTGACGCAGGCGACGTCCGAGCTGCATCCCGCGTCCGCCTACGTGATGGCCCACGGGGACGGCGTCGCGGACATCGCGCTGCGCACCGCCGACCCGGAGGCGGCCTTCCACGCGGCCCTCGCGCGCGGCGCCGTCGCACACCGCCACCCGCAGCCGCGGACGCAGGACCGTCCCGCCGTCCCCGGGTCGCTCCGCGGGTTCGGGGACCTGGTCCACACGCTCGTCCGGCGCGCCCCGGGCGAAGAGGCGGGACTGCCCGCCGGTCACGTGCCGGTCGAGAGCTCCGGCTCGGGCGCCGAACAGCCCGACGCGGTCGGCCTGTTGGAGCTCGACCACGTCGCCGTCTGTCTGCCCGCGGGCGACCTCGACGCGATGGTCGCGTACTACCGCGACGCCCTGGGCTTCCGGTTCGTCTTCGAGGAACACATCGTCGTCGGCACGCAGGCCATGGAGTCGAAGGTCGTGCAGAGCCGGTCCGGCACGGTGACGCTGACCCTCATCGAGCCCGACACCTCGGCCGCCACGGGCCAGATCGACGAGTTCCTCAAGGGGCACCAGGGCGCGGGCGTCCAGCACCTGGCGTTCTCCTCGCGGGACGCGGTGGGGTCGGTGCGGGCCCTGTCCGGGCGTGGCGTCTCGTTCCTGCGCACCCCGTCGTCGTACTACGACCTGCTCGGCCGGCGCGTGGCGCTCGGCGAGGAGCGGCTGGCCGACCTCCGCTCGACGCACGTCCTCGCGGACGAGGACCACGACGGGCGGCTCTTCCAGATCTTCACCGCCTCGACCCACCCGCGGAAGACCCTGTTCTTCGAGGTCATCGAGCGCCAGGGAGCCGCGACCTTCGGCAGCGCGAACATCAAGGCCCTCTACGAGGCCGTGGAGCTGGAGCGGACCAAGCAGCGTGGATTCGACCAGCGCTAGCGTGCGGACGGACAGCACCGCCGCCGAGGCGGACAGCACCGAGGACCTCCACTGTCTGGCCGACGTCGAACGCGCCGCCGCCACGGTGCTGCCCGCCGCCGTCCGCGAGTTCGTGGCCGGGGGCAGCGGCGCCGAGGTGACGCTCGACGCCAACCGCGCCGCCCTGGACCGGGTCTTCGTCGTCCCTCGCGTGCTCCGGGACGTGTCGCGGTGCGCGACGGGGACCACGCTGCTCGGGCGTCCGGCCCGGCTGCCCCTCGCGGTCGCGCCGGTCGCCTACCAACGGCTGGTGCACCCCGAGGGAGAGCTGGCGGCCGCCCGGGCGGCGAAGGCGGCAGGGGTGCCGTTCACCGCGAGCACCCTCAGCAGCGTCCCCGTCGAACGGCTCACCGCGGTCGGCGGGTCCGTCTGGTTCCAGCTGTACTGGCTGCGGGAGCCGGGGCGCTCCCTCGACCTGGTCCGCCGGGCCGAGGACGCCGGGGCCGAAGCGATCGTGCTCACGGTCGACGTGCCGTGGATGGGGCGGCGCCTGCGCGACGTGCGCAACCGGTTCGCGCTGCCGGACCACGTGCGGGCCGCGCACCTCGCGGCGGGCCCGACGGCGGCCCACCGGCCGCCCGCGGCGTCCGGTGCGTCCGGTGCCGCGTCCGCGCTGGCCGCGCACACCGAGGCGACGTTCTCGCCCGCCCTGACGTGGTCGTCGGTGGCGGCGCTGCGGAAGCGCACCCGGCTGCCGCTGGTCCTGAAGGGGGTCCTGGCGGCCGACGACTCCCGGCGCGCCGTCGAGTGCGGGGTGGACGCCGTGGTGGTGTCCAACCACGGTGGCCGCCAGCTGGACGGCGCCCTCCCGAGCGTGGACGCGCTGCCGGAGGTGGTGGCGGCGTCGGCCGGTGGCTGCGAGATCCTGCTGGACAGCGGCGTCCGCAACGGTACGGACGTGCTCAGGGCGCTGGCGCTCGGCGCGTCCGGCGTCCTGGTGGGCAGGCCCGCGCTCTGGGGTCTCGCCGTGGGCGGCGAGGGCGGGGTGCGGCGGGTCCTCGACCTGTTGGCGGACGAGTTCCGGGACGCGCTGGGACTCGCCGGTTGCGCGGACGTGGCCGCCGCGCGTGAACTGCGTACGGTACGGCGCGACGGCTGATGCGTACGGCACGGCGCGACGGCTGATGCGTACGGCACGGCGCGACGGCTGAGTCGAATTCCCGCGGTCGCGGGAATTCGACTCAGCCGTGTCCGTGCGTGCCTTTTGCGTGTGTGTCCGGGAAACGCGGCCGCCGAAATGTCGATTGGCAGAGGCATGAGCAGGCGGACTAGAATCGTGGGGTTTGCCCCCGAACCGCGTACGGAGCCCCGCCCATGCACAGCCCTCACGATCCGTTCGTACGCGTCCGGGGTGCCCGGGAGCACAACCTTCAGGGCGTAGACGTGGACATTCCGCGCGATGTCCTGGCCGTCTTCACGGGCGTGTCCGGCTCGGGGAAGTCCTCGCTCGCGTTCGGGACGATCTACGCCGAGGCGCAGCGGCGGTACTTCGAGTCCGTCGCCCCGTACGCCCGGCGTCTCATCCACCAGGTGGGTGCGCCGAAGGTCGGCGAGATCACCGGTCTGCCGCCCGCGGTCTCACTCCAGCAGCGCCGCTCCGCACCGACCTCCCGCTCCTCCGTCGGCACGGTCACCACCCTCTCAAACTCCCTGCGGATGCTCTTCTCGCGCGCGGGCAGCTATCCGGAGGGCGCCGCGCGGCTCGACTCGGACGCCTTCTCGTCGAACACGGCGGCCGGTGCCTGCCCCGAGTGCCACGGTCTGGGCCTCGTCCACCGCACCACCGAGGACCTGCTCGTCCCCGACCCGTCGCTGTCCGTCCGCGACGGCGCCATCGCGGCCTGGCCCGGCGCGTGGCAGGGCAAGAACCTCCGCGACGTGCTGGACGCCCTCGGGTACGACGTGGACCGGCCGTGGCGCGAGCTGCCTCAGGAGGACCGCGACTGGATCCTGTTCACGGACGAGCAGCCGGTCGTGACCGTGCACCCGGTACGCGAGGCGGGCCGGATCCACCGCCCCTACCAGGGCACGTACATGAGCGCCCGCCGCTATGTGATGAAGACCTTCTCCGACTCCAAGAGCCAGACGCTGCGCACCAAGGCCGAGCGGTTCCTCGCGAGCACTCCGTGTCCGGCGTGCGGCGGGAGCAGGCTCCGTCCGGAAGCGATGGCGGTGACGTTCGCGGGCCGCACCATCGCCGAGCTCGCCGCGCTGCCGCTGTCGGAGCTCGCCGACGTCCTGGCCGGGGCGGCGGACTCCTCGGAGACGGCGCGCGTCCTGACCGAGGACCTGCTCGCCCGCATCGCGACCGTCACCGAGCTCGGTCTCGGCTACCTCAGCCCGGACCGCGCCACTCCCACCCTGTCGGCGGGCGAGCTGCAGCGTCTGCGCCTCGCGACCCAGCTGCGCTCGGGGCTCTTCGGAGTGGTGTACGTCCTGGACGAGCCGTCGGCCGGGCTCCATCCGGCGGACACGGAGGCCCTGTTGACGGTCCTCGACCGGCTCAAGGCGGCGGGCAACTCCGTCTTCGTGGTGGAGCACCACCTGGACGTCGTGCGGCACGCGGACTGGCTCGTCGACGTCGGGCCGCAGGCGGGCGAGCACGGCGGGCGGGTCCTGCACAGCGGTCCGGTGGCGGAGCTGGAGGACGTCCGGGAATCGGCCACGGGCCGCTTCCTCTTCGGCCGGGCGGCCGCTCCGGTACGTGAAGTGCGCACTCCCCGAAGCTGGTTGAAGGTCGGTCCGGTGACCCGGCACAATCTGCGCGGGGTGTCGGCGGAGATCCCGATCGGCGCCTTCACGGCCGTCACGGGCGTGTCGGGTTCGGGCAAGTCCACGCTCGTCGGCGAGATCACCGAGGACCTTCCGGGCGTCGGCCGGCTGGTCTGCGTCGACCAGAAGCCGATCGGGCGCACCCCGCGCTCCAACCTCGCCACCTACACCGGGCTCTTCCACGTCGTGCGCAAGGTGTTCGCCGCGACGGACACGGCGCGGGAACGCGGTTACGGCGTGGGCCGCTTCTCCTTCAACGTGGCGGGCGGGCGCTGCGAGACCTGCCAGGGCGAGGGCTTCGTCAGTGTCGAGCTGCTCTTCCTGCCGAGCACCTACGCGCCCTGCCCCGACTGTGCTGGGGCCCGCTACAACCCCGAGACGCTCGAAGTGACGCATCAGGGAAGGAACATCGCGGAGGTGCTCGATCTGACCGTCGAGGCCGCCGCGGACTTCTTCGCCGACACCCCGCCCGTCGTACGCAGCCTGCGCACGCTCCTCGACGTCGGCCTCGGCTATCTGCGGCTCGGGCAGCCGGCCACGGAGCTTTCGGGCGGCGAGGCCCAACGCATCAAACTGGCGAGCGAGTTGCAGCGGGTCAGGCGGGGCCACACGCTCTACCTCCTGGACGAGCCGACGACCGGCCTGCACCCCGCCGACGTCGAGGTCCTCACGCACCGCCTGCACGAACTGGTCGACGGCGGCAACTCGGTGGTCGTCGTCGAGCACGACATGGCGGTGGTCGCGGGCGCGGACTGGGTGATCGACCTGGGGCCCGGCGGCGGCGACCGGGGCGGGCAGGTCGTGGCGGCGGGCACTCCTGATGAGGTGGCACGCGCGGAGGGCAGTCGCACCGCGCCGTACCTGGCCCGGGCGCGGGCGGGTGGCGCGGGGGTCGAACGGGGCTGAAACGCCTCCTTGTGGCGACCGGCGGGCCGGCCGGTCCTGACGCGACACGAGTTGCCGACACGTATTGCACCTCCGAACCGCCCATCCGCTCGGCCCGCACGTATCGCCACACACGTGTGAGGCAGGTCCGGCATGGCAACACGGCAGGACGTGGCGCGGCTCGCGGGCACGTCGCCCTCGGTCGTCAGTTACGTGGTGGACAACGGGCCGCGGTCCGTGGCTCCCGCCACCGGGGAGCGCGTCCTCGCGGCCGTCCGGGCGCTCGACTACCGCCCCAACGGGGTCGCCAGGTCGCTACGACGCGCCGGACGATGACGCTCGGACTGGTCGTACCGGACGCGGCGAACCCGTTCTTCGCCGAGCCGACGGGGCCTGGCTGTCCGGCGGCAAGGGGTCCATGACCGGGACGCTGCTCGGGCCTGTCTGCTCGGGGTGCTCACCAACGGCCTGCTGCTGACGGGGGTCTCGGACTTCCAGCGTCAGATGATCACGGGTGGGGTGATCATGGTCGCGGTGGTGGTGGACCACTACCGCGACCGCCTGGCCGCGCGGCTCGGCTGGTCACCCCCGATGCCCGCCGCCGGTCATCCACCCCGGTAGGCGTCGCGCAGCCGGGACTTCGCGAGCTTGCCAGTGGGCGTGCGCGGCAGGCTCTCGGTGAAGTCGACGGTGCGCGGGGCCTTGTAGTGCGTGATGCGCTCGCGCACGAAGTCGATGAGCTCGCGCTCCAGCGCGGGGCCGGGTTCGATGCCCGTCTCGACCTGGACGACCGCCTTGACCGCCTCCCCCATCTCGGCGTCGGGTACGCCGACGACCGCGACGTCGGCGACGGCCGGGTGCAGCACGAGGACGTCCTCGGCCTCCTGCGGGTAGACGTTCACCCCACCCGAGATGATCATGAAGGCCTTGCGGTCGGTGAGGAAGAGGTAGCCGTCCTCGTCGACGTGCCCGACGTCGCCGGTGGTCGTCCAGTTCGCGTGCTCGGGGTGCTGCGCCTCGCGGGTGCGGGCCTCGTCGCCGTGGTAGCGGAAGGAGGGTTCGTCGCGCTCGAAGTAGACCGTCCCGGTCTCGCCGGGCGGCAGGACGCGCCCCTCCTCGTCGCAGATCCGCAGGGTTCCCAGGAACCCGTCGCGCCCTACGGATCCCGGTTTGCGCAGCCATTCGTCGGGCGAGATGAAGGTGATGCCGTTGCCCTCCGTCGACGAGTAGTACTCGTACAGGATGGGCCCCCACCACTCCATCATCCGGCGCTTGACCTCGACGGGGCAGGGCGCGGCGGCGTGGATGGCGGTCGTCATCGACGACAGGTCGTAGCGTTCGCGCACCTCGCCGGGCAGCTTCAGCATGCGGACGAACATGGTCGGCACCCACTGACTGTGCGTCACTCCGTGTCGCTGGACGGCCGCGAGGGCTTCCTCCGCGTCGAAGGCCGTCATCAGGACGACGGTGCCGCCGAGCGCCGTCACCACACCGCAGAAGCGGAGCGGTGCCGCGTGGTAGATCGGTGCGGGAGAGAGGTAGACGGTCTCCTCCCCGAAGCCGTACATCGCCTGGAACACGACGGTGTAGGTCGTGGCCTGTTCGCGTACGTCGCCTTCGGGGAGCACCGGTTCGATGCCTTTGGGGCGGCCGGTGGTGCCGGAGGAGTAGAGCATGTCGGTGCCGAGCGGCTGCCGGTCGGGCGGCACGGGGGAAGCGGAGTCCAGGGCCTTCTCGTACGTTCCGTCGTCGAGCCCGAGCACGAGCGGCGGCCCGCCCGCCAACTCGCGTACGGTCTCGCCCAGTTCACCGAGCGATCCGGAGACGATCAGTGCGCGCGCCCCGCAGTCGCGCACAATGCAGGCGGCCTCGTCCGCGCTCAAGTGGTGGTTGACGGCGGTGAGGTAGAGCCCGGAGCGCATGGCCGCCCAGTAGACCTCCATGGCGCGCGGGTCGTTGTCGCAGAGCAGGGCCAAGTGGTCGCCCCGGCGCAGACCTGCGGCCCGCAGATGATCCGCGAGCCGCAGGGAGCGTTCTTCGAGTTGTCCGTAGCTGAGGGTCCGTGCGCCGTCGGCGGTGACGACGGCCGGCCTGGCGGGGTCGTACGCTCCCGGATACATCAGCCGACGGTAGCGCCCCGAAGAGGCGCGGGGAACGGCGCGACCGGCCACAGCCGTCCCGCGGACGACCGCGCAGCGGCTACCGACTGACCTTCCGGGTCGCCCGCAGCCACTCCTTGTTCATGGCGGCGATGGACGGCAGCGGGATCCCCTTCGGGCAGGCCGTCGCGCACTCACCGGTCAGCGTGCACCCGCCGAAGCCCTCCTCGTCCATCTGCGCGACCATGTCGAGCACCCGCGTCTCCCGCTCGGGCGCACCCTGCGGAAGCACGTTCAGATGGTTGACCTTCGCCGAGGTGAACAGCATCGCCGATCCGTTGGGGCAGGCCGCCACGCACGCGCCGCAGCCGATGCACTCGGCGTGCTCGAAGGCCGAGTCGGCGTCCGCCTTGGGCACCGGAGCCGCGTGTGCCTCGGGCGCCGCGCCGGTCGGGGCGCTGATGTAGCCGCCGGACTGGATGATCCGGTCGAAGGCCGAGCGGTCCACCACCAGGTCCTTGACGACCGGGAAGGCCGCGGCGCGCCACGGCTCGATGTCGATCGTGTCGCCGTCCTTGAAGGAGCGCATGTGGAGCTGGCAGGTGGTGGTGCGCTCGGGGCCGTGCGCGTCGCCGTTGATGACGAGCGAACAGGCTCCGCAGATGCCCTCGCGGCAGTCGTGGTCGAAGGCGACGGGGTCGTCGCCCTGGACGATGAGCTCTTCGTTGAGGGTGTCGAGCATTTCGAGGAAGGACATGTCGGAGGAGATCCCGTCCACTTCGTACGTGGACATCGCTCCGTCGGCGTCGGCGTTCTTCTGGCGCCAGACGCGCAGGGTGAGCTTCATGCGTAGCTCCGCTGAGTGGGGTGGACGTACTCGAAGACGAGGTCTTCTTTGTGGAGGACGGGGGCGTCGCCGGTGTCGGTGAACTCCCAGGCGGCGGCGTACGAGAACTCCTCGTCCACGCGGGCCGCCTCACCGTCCGGGGTCTGGGACTCCTCGCGGAAGTGGCCGCCGCATGACTCGGCGCGGTGCAGGGCGTCGAGGCACATCAGCTCGGCGAGTTCGAGGTAGTCGACGATGCGGTTGGCCTTCTCCAGGGACTGGTTGAACTCCTCGCCGGTGCCGGGCACCTTGATGCGGCGCCAGAACTCCTCGCGGATCTGCGGGATGCGCTCCAGGGCCTTGCGCAGGCCCGTCTCGGTGCGGGCCATGCCGCAGAACTCCCACATCACTTCGCCGAGTTCGCGGTGGAAGGAGTCGGGGGTGCGGTCGCCGTCCACGGACAGGAGGAGGTTCAGCCGGTCCTCGGTCTCGGCGAGGACCTCCTGGACGACCGGGTGGTCGTCGCCCACCTCGTCCTTGTGCGGGTTGCGCGCGAGGTAGTCGTTGATGGTGGACGGCAGCACGAAGTAGCCGTCGGCAAGGCCCTGCATGAGGGCGCTCGCGCCGAGCCGGTTGGCGCCGTGGTCGGAGAAGTTGGCCTCGCCGACCGCGAAGAGGCCGGGGACGGTGGTCTGCAGGTCGTAGTCGACCCAGAGGCCGCCCATCGTGTAGTGCACGGCGGGGTAGATCCGCATCGGCACCTCGTACGGGTTCTCCGCGGTGATCCGCTCGTACATGTCGAAGAGGTTGCCGTACTTCTCCTCGACCTTCTTCTTGCCCATGCGCGCGATGGCGTCGGCGAAGTCGAGGTAGACGCCCTGTCCGCCGGGGCCCACTCCCCTGCCCTCGTCGCAGACGTTCTTCGCGGCGCGGGAGGCGATGTCGCGGGGCACGAGGTTGCCGAAGGAGGGGTAGATGCGCTCCAGGTAGTAGTCGCGCTCGTCCTCGGGGATCTTGTTCGGCGGGCGGTCGTCGCCCTTGGCCTTCGGCACCCAGATGCGGCCGTCGTTGCGCAGCGATTCACTCATCAGCGTGAGCTTGGACTGGTGGTCGCCGGTGCGCGGGATGCAGGTGGGGTGGATCTGGGTGAAGCAGGGGTTGGCGAAGTACGCGCCGCGCCGGTGGGCCCGCCAGACGGCGGTGGCGTTGGAGTTCATGGCGTTCGTCGACAGGTAGAAGACGTTGCCGTAGCCCCCGGAGGCGAGGACCACCGCGTCCGCGAAGTAGGTGTCGATCTTGCCGGTGATCAGGTCACGGGCGACGATGCCGCGCGCCCGGCCGTCGACCACGATGACGTCGAGCATCTCGGTACGGGGATGCATCTCCACGTTGCCCGCCGCGATCTGCCGGCTGAGCGCCTGGTAGGCGCCGAGGAGCAGCTGCTGGCCCGTCTGGCCGCGCGCGTAGAACGTCCTGGAGACCTGGACGCCGCCGAAGGAGCGGGTGTCGAGGAGTCCGCCGTACTCGCGGGCGAAGGGCACGCCCTGCGCGACGCACTGGTCGATGATCTCGACGGAGATCTGCGCGAGGCGGTGCACGTTGGACTCGCGGGCGCGGAAGTCGCCGCCCTTGACCGTGTCGTAGAACAGCCGGTGGATGGAGTCGCCGTCGTTGCGGTAGTTCTTCGCGGCGTTGATGCCGCCCTGCGCGGCGATCGAGTGGGCGCGGCGCGGCGAGTCCTGGTAGCAGAACTGCACGACGCGGTAGCCCTGTTCGGCGAGGGTGGCTCCGGCGGAGCCGCCGGCCAGGCCGGTGCCGACGACGATCACGGTCTGCTTGCGGCGGTTGGCCGGGTTCACCAGCTTCGCCTCGAAGCGGCGGGTGTCCCAGCGCTCGGCGATCGGACCGGTGGGGGCCTTGGCATCCACGACCGGCTCGCCGGTCGCGTACTCAGCAAAGGTGCTCATTCAGCTCACCACTCCGGTCATGACGCCTACGGGGACAGAGATGAAGCCGACCGTCAGCACCAGCGCGAGCCCGTTGGCGAGCGGCTTCAGGACGCGGTTGCGGGTCGCGGTGCCCACGCCCAGGGTCTGCGCGGCGCTCCACAGTCCGTGCCGCACGTGGAAGCCGACGGCGACCACGGCGACGATGTAGATGACGTTGCCGTACCAGGTGGAGAAGGTGTCGATGACGTTCTGGTAGGGCTTCAGGTGCTCGTAGTCGCCCGGGTGCACGGTGCCGGTCGTCAGGTCGAGGATGTGCCAGACGATGAACAGGGCGAGGATGATGCCGCCCCAGCGCATGGTGCGGGTCGCGAAGCTCGCTTCCCGCCTTTTGTGCACGTACTGGGTGGGGCGCGCCCTGATGTCGCGGCGGCTCAGCTGGTACGCGGACGTGGCGTGGGCGACGACGGCGACGACGAGCACCGCGCGGAACAGCCAGAGCGTCCACTCGTAGTGCATGAAGGGCTCGCCGAGGGTGCGGAGCCAGTGCGCGTAGCGGTTGATCTCCGCGGGGCCGAAGAAGATCTTCAGGTTCCCGATCATGTGCAGGAACAGATAGAGCAGCATGATCAAGCCGCTGACCGCCATCACCGTCTTCTTGCCGATGGTGGAGTCCCAGAGCGTGCGGGTCATGGACGGCCGTTTGTCCGTCCGCGTTGCCAGAGCCATGTCAGAGACGCTACGGCCGAAAGTCCCGATCGGTCCAAGAGATGGTTCGGCTCATCTCCATAGCCTGACCCTATGAAGCATCGTATGGTCCGTGTATGCAATTCCAGCAGCTGCACTATTTCGTCGCGGTCGCCGAGACCCGGCACTTCACGCGGGCCGCGGAGGAGGTCCACGTCTCCCAGCCCTCGCTGTCGCAGCAGATCCGGGCCCTGGAGAAGGAGCTCGGCGCCGAGCTCTTCAGCCGGGCGCGGGGAAACATCACGCTCACCGACGCGGGCGAGGCGCTGCTGCCCCTGGCGCGCCGCATCCTCGCCGACGCGGACACGGCCCGCATCGAGGTGCAGGAACTGGCGCAGCTGCGCCGCGGCCGCATCCGCCTCGGCGCGACACCCAGCGTGTGCACGGGCCTGCTCCCGGACGTCCTCCGCGCCTTCCACGACCGTCACCCCGGGATCCAGCTCCTCATCGAGGAGGGCGGCTCGCACGATCTCGTACGGGAACTGGCACGCGGCGCCCTGGACCTGGCGCTGGTGGTCCTCCCCCTCCCCTCCCCGTCACCGGCGCTGACGACGCTCGAACTGCTCCGCGAGGACCTGGTCGTGGTGTCGGCCCCCGACGCGCGGAGCCTCGGACGCACGGTCCGCATCGCGGACCTCCAGGGCGAACGCCTCGTGATGTTCCGCCACGGCTACGACCTGCGGGAGCTCACCGTCTCCGCCTGCCGCGCCGAGGGGTTCGAGCCCGAGTTCGCGGTGGAGGGCGGCGAGATGGACGCGGTGCTCGGCCTCGTCCGCGCCGGGCTCGGGGTGGCGGTGGTGCCCCGCATGGTCGCGGAGCGCTCGGGCCGCGACCTGCGCATGACCCCCCTGGCCAAGCCGAGCCTCCACCGCACGATCGCCCTCGCCCACCGCAGCGACGTGGCACCGCCCAGGGCGGCGCGTGAACTCCAGCGGATGCTGCTGGCACGCTGAGGGCTGCCGTCGGGGTTACGACGGCAGCCCTCCCGTCTCCGGATCACGGCCCGTCAGGCAGTACGTCACGCCGGCCGGATCCCGCATCACGAGCCAGGTGGCGCCGCGCGACACGAAGACCGCGCCGCGGCTCTCGTGCCGGGCGCGCACCGCGTCCGGGTCCGAGCAGGCCAGGTCGAGGTGGGCCCCGGCGGGACCCGGAGCCGCCAGGCGCTGCAGGAGGAGCCGGACGGGCAGGTCCGCGGGCGGCGTCACGCGGTGGAACTCGGGGAGGGCGCCCGCGGTGGAGTCCCAGGCCGTGAGCTCCGACCAGAAGGTGACCTCCTGGTCGTACGAGTCCGGGGGGACGTCCAGGCACAGCCGGTCGAGGCGGCTGACGGCGCCGTCGGGCGCGGTGACCGGCGCCGGGCGCGACTTCTCACCGGACCAGGGCACGACGCAGAACAGCACGCCGCCCGGCGAGCGCAGCACTTCGAGGCCGTCCTCCGCGAAGACCGCGGCCGCGCCGAGCGCACGGGCCTCGCCCGCGGTGCCAGCGACGTCGTCCACGGCGAGGTCGAGGTGCGCGCCGCCGGGCCCCGCCACGGCCTGCGCCTTCACACACGGGTCGGCGCCGCCAGGGGGCAGCAGCGTCACGAACTCGCCGTCCGCGCCCCGGGGTTCGGACAGGCGCGAGCCGGTGACCGCGGTCCAGAAGGCGCACGCCTGCGGGAAGCGGTCGCGCGGGCGGTCGATGAACGCGTACGCCCAACGGATCACGGCTCGGCCCTGCCCGTCGCCACGGCACGTGCCCACGCCACGGCTCAGCCCGTCGCGTCCGCGAGAGCCAGCTCGTGCAGCCGGTCCGGCGGGCCCGGACGGGCGTAGTACCAGCCCTGCGCCGTGTCGCAGCCGAGCTCACGCAGCTGGTCCGCCTGTGCGCCCGTCTCCACGCCCTCGACGGTGACCGCGAGGTCGAGGCTGTGCGCGAGCGCGACGATCCCCTCGACGATCTTGAGGTCGACCGGGTCGGCGGGGAAGTGCTGCATGCCCTGGGTGAACGAGCGGTCGAGCTTGAGCACGCTCACCGGCAGCCGACGCAGATTGGCGAGGTTGGAGTAGCCCGTGCCGAAGTCGTCCAGCGCGATGTCCACACCCATCTCGGCGAGCCTGCGCAGCGGCTTGAGCAGGTCGTCGTCGGCTCCTATCAGAGCGGACTCGGTGACCTCCAGGCACAGGGCGCCGGGCTCCAGGCCCTCGCGCTCCAGGATGTCGACCGTGTCGGAGACCAGGCCGGGGTGCGTGAGCTGCATGGGCGACAGGTTCACGTTGACGCGGAGCGGGCCCGCCTCGGTGTGGCGTGCCTCCCAGCGGCGGGCCTGGCGCACGGACTCCTCCAGGACCCAGCGGCCGAGCGGCACGATCAGGCCGGTGTGCTCGGCGAGCGGGATGAAGCGGTCCGGGCCGATGATGCCGTGCTGCGGGTGCAGCCAGCGCACCAGCGCCTCGGCGCCGCGCACGCTGCCGTCGCCGAGGTGCACGAGCGGCTGGTACTCGATGAAGAACTCGCCGCGCTCCAGGGCGGCGGGCAGCGCGGTGGTCAGACCGTGCCGGGTGATGGCGCGGGCGTCGGCCTCGGGGTCGGCGAGCTCGTAGCGGTTGCCGCCCGCGGACTTGGCCCGGTACATCGTGATGTCTGCGCTGCGCAGGACCTCCGCGGCGCCGCGCTCACCGGCCGGGCCCTCGACGATGCCGATGCTGCCGCGCACGGTCAGCTCGCGTCCGTCGACGCGGATCGGGGTGGCCAGGGCGTTCATGATGCGCCCGGCGAGCTCGTCCACCTCGGTCTCGGTGTCGGGTCCCGTGGTGAGCGCCACGAACTCGTCGCCGCCGAGCCGGGCCACCATCTCGCCGGGGGCGGTCGCGCAGGACTGCAGCCGGTCGGCGACCTCGACGAGCAGCCGGTCGCCGGCCGCGTGCCCGAGGCTGTCGTTGACGGTCTTGAAGCCGTCCAGGTCGAGGTAGCAGAGCCCGAACCGGGCGTTCTGCCCCGCGGAGAGCGCCTTGTCCAGGCGCTCGAAGAACAGGGTGCGGTTGGGCAGCCCGGTGAGCGCGTCGTGGGTGGCCTCGTACCGCAGGCGGAGGTTGAGGAGCCGGCGCTCGGTGGTGTCCTCCATCAGCGCCAGCTGGTACTGCGGCACTCCGTCCGCGTCGCGCAGCAGCGACACGGTCAGATTGGTCCACAGGACCGTTCCGTCGGGGCGGTAGAAGGCCTTCTCCACGCGGTAGTGCTCGCGCTCGCCGCGCACCAGCTCCTCGTAGAGCTTCCAGACGTGGGGCGAGTCGTCGGGGTGCGTCCACTCCCCCACGTTGCGTCCGCGGAGCTGGTGCTCCAGACCGCCGAACATGCGGATCAGCGCGTCGTTGACCTCCAGGACCGTGCCGTCGAGGTCGGCGATGCCGATGCCGATGGCGGCGCCGTGGAAGACGGCGCGGAAGCGTGCCTCACTCGCGTGCAGGGCCTCGGCGACGGCGCTGCGCGCGCTCAGGGCGGCCCGGGAGATCGCCTCCTGCTCGGCGAGCGTGCGCTCGCGCAGCGCCTGGGCGAAGCCCGCGGCCATGGCGTGCTGGATCCGGGCGGAGCGAGCCCGCAGCTCTTCCCGCGGGCCGTCGCCGCCGCAGTACAGGACCAGGTAGGCGTCGATGCAGTCGAGCGTGCGGCTGAGCGCCTCGGGGTCCGTGCAGTGCGTGCCGATGAGCGCGGCGCCGACGGCCTGGCTCTCCGCCGCGTCGAAGATCCGATCCTGCAGCGCGTCGTTCAACCGCCTGGCGAGCGGCACCAGTTGCTGTTCGAATTCGGGACGGGTCAGCGAGGTCGCCGTCACGGGGAAGATCGCACGGCTCCAGATGGTGGCGAACCGGCGGAGTCTGTCCTCGGGTCCGTCCTGCGCGCCGCTCAAAGCTTCCGTCCCACGCCCGCGAATCCCGAGAAGGAGTACGGATCCTCCTCCTCGGGCGCAGTGTCGGGCCGCCAGTGCGGCATCGGCACCAGGCCGGGTTCCACCATGTCGTATCCCTCGAAGAACCGCGCGATCTCGTCGCGCGAGCGCATGATCAGTGGATTGCGGATGTCCTTGTATACACCGACCGTCCGGCCGACTTGTTCGGGGGGGACGGGGATCCCTTCGTACGAGGCGTGACTGAGGACGACGAGGCTGCCGGGCGCGAGTGCGTCCCGTAGTTCGGCGACCGCCGCGTAAGGATCGTACGCGTCCTCGACGAAGTGCAGGACGGCGACGAGGAGAAGAGCCACCGGGCGGTCCAGGTCGAGGACCGAGGCGACCTCCGGACTGCCCAGAATGTCCCGGGGTTTGCGCAGGTCCGCGGAGACAGCGGCGGTCCGCTCGGTGCCCTCCAGCACGGAGCGGCTGTGCGCGACGGCGACCGGGTCGTGGTCCACGTAGACGACGGCGGCGTCGGGGCTGGCCTGCTGCGCCACCTCGTGGACGTTGCCGAACGTCGGGATGCCGGAGCCGATGTCGAGGAACTGGGTGACGCCCTCCCCCACGGCGTGGTGCACCGCCCGCCGCATGAAGGCACGGTTCGCCTGCATGATCTTCGGGAGCCCCGGCATGAACTCCATGGCCTTGCGGGCCGCTTCCCGGTCCACCTCGAAGTTGTGCGAGCCGCCCAGGTAGTAGTCGTAGATGCGGGAGACGCTGGGCATCGAGAGGTCGATGCCGGGCGGTGCCCAGGCGGGACGCTCCATCAAGACTCCAAGGCGTAGGGGGACGGCGCAAGCGCTCCGGTGTTCGAGGGTGAGGCTACTGATCGTCTGCCAAGGGAGCGAGTCAAAACGGAAATTGGCGGTCCGTTCTCGGTCACTGCCTTTGGCAAGTGCCTTATCCCACACCGTCAACCGGCCCGCCCCCTCCATGTGATATGGGAGGGGACGGGCCGGTCTGTCCGACTGCCGGGGCGGGCTACTCGGGTGCGCCCACCGGCTTGCCCTGAGGACTCGCCGCGTACCAAGTGCCGCCGACGCCTTGCCCGTTGGTGTCGCCGGGCTTCTTGTCCCCGGAGAAGGTGTACATCGGCCAGCAGTCGATCGTCTGCTGCTTCTTGCCGTCCGGCCGGTCGAACACGGTGAAGCCCTTCTTGAGGATTCCTCGAGTGTCGTTCTTGGCCACGGGTTCGACGACGGGCCACTTGTCGAGGCAGGCCCCGGTGCAGGCGGACTTCATCGGCCAGGCGGAGTCCTTCGTGAAGCGGTAGACGGTCATTCCGTTCTTGTCGACGACGATCTCGCCGAGCTTCGGATCCTTGCGGGTGGACAGGCCCGCGGGATCGACGGGGGCGGTGTCGGCCGTGGCGGGCGCCGCCTTCTTGCCGTCGGGGGCCGCCGCGTACCAGGTGCCGCCCACCCCCTGCCCCTTGGCGTCGCCCGGTGCGGCGTCCTGCGCGTACCGGTACATCGGCCAGCCGTCGATGGTCAGCTGCTTGGTGCCGTCGGCGGCGGTGACCTCGCCGAGCAGGGCCTCGTCGACGCCCGGGGCGGCCTTGGCGCCGTCGGCGGGGACGGCGGGCCACGCCTTGAGGCAGGCGGCGTCGCAGTTGGACTTGGGCGGCTGGGCGGTGTCCTTGTCGAAGCGGTAGAGGGTGAGGCCCGCGCTGTCGGTGACGACCTTGCCGAGCTTCTTGCTGTCCCACACGGCGAGTTGCCCGGCCGCCTCGGCCTTGGCTCCCGCGCCCTTGTCCGCGGCGTCGGAGTCCGCTCCGTAGCCGTCGTCCCCGCCGTAGCCGTCGCTCTTCGCCGGCGCTTCGTTGCCCACGTTCTGACCGTTCGGGGACTGCTCGCCCTTCTCCTGGCCGCACGCCGTCGTCAGCGCCAGCAGGGCCGCGGCTGTCGCCACGAGCGAGGCGCTCCGCCAGGCCCTGGGGGAAACCCCACTTGGATACAGCATCGTTGACTCCCACTGTCCGCAGAGGTGTCGTGACGCCCGTCTGCGTCACGACATGGCCCTAGGTACGGGGCGGGACGGCAGGCGCGTTCAACCGGGCCGAAGATTCTTTGCGGAACGTGTGGTGCGGGCGCGTGCGTCGCGGCCCGGTGAATCGAACACAGGGCAGGCGCAGGGCGCGCGGCGTCAAACACGTGTCGTGTGCGGATCCCCCCTTCGGGTCATTCGGCGGCACGCCGGGCGTGGCGGGGGCGCGCGCGGCTCATGCTCCCCGTCGTGCACGGAACTCCGCGACCTTTATCGCCCCTCGTCACACGCGTGTTGGCGCTCCTCGCACTGGCCCTGCTGCTCGGCGCCTCATCGGCCGTCGGCTCGGCGTCCGCCGACGACTGCGCCTACGCGTCGATCGGCCAGGGCGGCTCCACGAGCGGCGGCACGGTCGCCGTCGCGGGCGACGGCGCCGACTGTCACGCCGGACCCACACATCGCCCGAAGCCACCGCCGCCACCTCCACAACCACCGCCGCCACCCCCGCCC
>NZ_LIPN01000232.1 GCF_001418325.1 Streptomyces atriruber
GTTCCGGCGGGCGATCTGATGATCAGCGCCGGGCGAAGAGCGGTGTCCAGCGCCCGCCGGAACCGTCCTTCGGCGAGCGGTAGCCGCTCAGGGGAATCGTCTTCTTGCTCCCGACGGTGACGAGGACGAGCCGCTGCCGGTACTCGCTCGTGCCCGGTTCGATGTCCCAGGCGATGAGCCGCCGGTCGTCGGCCCAGGCGAGCAGCTGCTGACCGGGCAGCTTGGCGACCCGCTTGCCGGTGAGCGGGTCGAGGACCTCCGTGGCGGTGGTCTTGGCGCCGCCCGCGAAGTCACCGGCGGCGAGCTTCCCGCTCGGGGAGAGCCGGGCCTCGACGGCCCAGTGCAGGTGCCTCTCCCGCATGGGCGTGCTCTTCTTCCGCCCCTGGAAGTCGTAGTACTGCTGGCTGGGTTCGCGGATGCGACCCGAGTAGACCAGCGAGCCGTCCCGGCTGAAGTCGAAGTCCTGCCTGGTGTTGATGTCCGACATGCCGAACCCGCCGCTCTTGGTCTTCACCTCGCTCCAACTGCCGTTCCCGGAGGCCACGTCGAGGACGTAGAAGCCGGTCCTGCTCGGGTCGGCGGGCCCGGGCTCCTCGTGCTTGCCGTCGCTGATCGGCCGGTCCTTGTCGAGCCGGTCCGGGTCCTTCGCGTACGTCGTCGCGACGAGCTTCCTGCCGTCGGGCGAGAACTCGACGCCCCCGACGCCGTGGTCCACCGGGATCCAGCGCTCGACCTTGCCCGTGAGCAGGTTCAGCAGCCCGATCCGCTGGGCGGGGAGGCCGCGCTCCAGGACGGCGGCGGTCCGCATGCCGGGCGCGACGTCCAGCCACGACCAGCGGGGGTCCGTGCGGTAGGTGCCGGTCTTCTGGTCGAGCAGCCGGTAGGTGCGGGTGAAGAGGGCATCGCCGTCGGGCTGCTTGACGTTCTTGCTCGTGCTGTACGCGGCGAGGGCCGTGCCGCCCGCGGCGATCAGCTCCCGCGGCGGGGTCTGGCCGGGGTGCGCGACGATGTCGCCGCTCTGCAGCTCGCCGGCCGGGCGCGGGCCCCGCTCCTCGGAGTCCGAGCCGATGGCGGGCACCGCGACCGCCACGACGGCGGCCGTCACCACGGCGAGCGAGGTGCCCACCATCGCCCGGGTCCTGCGCCGCCGGCGCACGGCGAGCACGCGGTCGGCGAAGTCCCCCGGCACGGGCGCCCCCCGGTCCGCCTGCTCCCGCAGCGACTCGCGCACCAGATCTGCCACGTTCACGGTGATACCTCCAAGGGCGAGAAGTCGGGAGAAGCGGGCGGGTCGGCCGCGTCGGCCGTATCGGCCGCGTCGTGGCGGTCCAGGTGCGCCAGCTCGGGGGCGAGGTCCCGCAGCCGGGCGAGCGAGCGGTGCGTGGTGCTGCGCACGGTGCCGACGGAGCAGCCGAGGGCGGCGGCGACGTCCGCCTCCGGCAGGTCCTCGAAGTAGCGCAGGACGAGCACGGTGCGCTGCCTGGCGGTGAGCTTGGCGAGGGCCCCGCGCATCACGATGCGCAGGTCCGCCGCGGACGTGCCGTCCCCCGGCGCGGCACGTTCGGGCGGCTCCGCGACGGCCAGTTCGCGCCGCGGCCACTTCAGCCGCCACCGGCTGACCTGCTGCCGGTAAAGGATCCGGCGGACATACGCCTCCGGCTCGTCGATCCGCTGCCAGCGCCCGGCCGCCTTGACGAGCGCGTTCTGCAGCAGGTCCTCCCCCGCGTGCCGGTCGCCCCCGCTGAGCAGTACGGCGGTCTTCAGCAGCGCCGACGATCTGGACGCCACGAACTCCCGGAAACTGTCCTGCTCATGGGCGCTCATCGTCACCTTCGCTCCCTGGTGGGCCTGTTGCCCTCCCGCATGGATGAGGACGGGTCCGGACGACCCCCGCTATGCCTGCTCACCGAAGAAAATTCCGGGAAGGGGCCAAGCAAAAGGAGCGGCCGCCCCACAGGGGGCGACCGCTCCTCCTCTCAAGGCGTCAGCGGGCGGCGGGGAACCCCGCCGCCTTGGTCCAGCGCAGCGTGTGACTGCCCCGGCTGAACGTGACCTTCTTGCCTCCGGGGGCGACGACGATCTTCTCCCAGCCGTCGAAGTCCTTCGTGAGGTGCTTGTCCCACTTGGTCAGCGGCCCCACGGCCACCGCGGCGACCGACTCGGTCGGCGGTTCGCCGTCCGCGCAGTACCTGCCGAAGTCACCGAAGGCCGCGACCGTGCCGTCCTTGGCCTTGAGCGTGATGCCCTGGCAGGCGTCGGTCTTGGTCCTGTACACGACGGCCGACTTGGACCACCCCTTGGCGCGGGGGCTGTAGTCCTGCACGAACAGCCCCTTGCCGCGCATGTAGTGCATGGCCACGCGGCGCCCGTCGGCCAGCTCGACCTTCGCGTTGAACGGGCTCGGACTCCCGCTCCAGGGAATGTCACTCTTGCGCAACGGATAACCGTGATCCCCGGTGGCCGCCCGGTCGACCTGCTGCGCGGCACTGCGCACATCGTCCCGGGGCTGCCCCGCACTCTGCCCACACCCGACCACCAGCCCAAGCACCGCAACGGCACCAAGGGCCAACGCCCGCACACCCGTTCTGTTCATGTGGTTCCCCCTGTGGAGCGATGGCAATGGAGTGCCAACAGTAAAGCAGCGGTCGGCGCTCCGGCCCGAGCGGCGCGGACCGTCAGTTGTGGCTGTGCAGCACGTCGTTCAGGCCGCCCCACACCGCGTTGTTCGGGCGGGCCTCGACGGCGCCGGTGACCGAGTTGCGGCGGAAGAGGATGTTCGAGGCGCCGGAGAGCTCGCGGGCCTTGACGATCTGTCCGTCGGGCATGGTCACGCGCGTGCCCGCGGTGACGTACAGGCCCGCCTCGACGACGCACTCGTCGCCCAGCGCGATGCCGACGCCCGCCTCGGCGCCGACCAGGCAGCGCTCGCCGATGACGATGCGTACGTTGCCGCCGCCGGACAGCGTGCCCATCGTGGAGGCGCCGCCGCCGATGTCCGAGCCGTCGCCGACGACGACGCCCGCGGAGATGCGGCCCTCGACCATGGAGGTGCCGAGCGTGCCCGCGTTGAAGTTCACGAAGCCCTCGTGCATGACCGTGGTGCCCGCGGCGAGGTGCGCGCCGAGGCGCACGCGGTCGGCGTCGGCGATGCGGACGCCCTTCGGCGTGACGTAGTCCGTCATGCGCGGGAACTTGTCGATGGAGGTCACGGCGAGGTGCAGACCCTCGGCGCGGGCGTTGAGCCGCACCTTCTCGACGTCGTCGACGGCGACCGGGCCGAGCGAGGTCCAGGCGACGTTGGCGAGGAAGGCGAACTGGCCGTCCAGGTTCACGCCGTGCGGCTTGACCAGGCGGTGCGAGAGCAGGTGCAGGCGCAGGTAGACGTCGTGGGCGTCCAGCGGCTTGTCGTCGAGGGACGCGATGACCGTACGGACAGCGATGATCTCCACGCCACGGCGGGCGTCCGGGCCGATGGCCTTGCCCGCGCCCTCACCGAGCAGTTCCACGGCGCGCTCGGCGGTCAGCCGCTCGCTGCCGGCGGGGCCATGGCCCTCGGCAGAGGCAGCGACGAGCTCGGGGGCGGGGAACCAGGTGTCGAGGACGGTGCCGTCGGCGGTGACGGTGGCGAGGCCTGCGGCGACGGCGCCGGTGGTGCGAGAAGCGTTCGTGTCGGTCATGGGTGAAACCTAACCGGAGGTGCGCCGTGCGGGCGAACCGGTCTCAAGGTCCGGGCCACCACGAGGCCCCCTGGGCGCGGGCCGCACTACGAATCCCCGCGCGCCCTCAGATGACGCCGCCCGAAGCGGACCATTCCCACCGCCCCGCCCACCGCACCGACGGCACACGACACGGTCGCCCATGGAGCCATGTCCCGTGTCGTCCACAGCAAGCTGACTGCGACCAACGCCAGGGAGAACAGAAATCGCTCCCCGTGTCCCGGACCGCGGCGCCCCATCAGGCCCTCGGTCCCCGCCGGTGGTGCACGAACATGTGACGTCCTTCCGTGACTGCTCGGTCAATGCCGCACCGGGGACGCTGTCAAGCGCCCGGCACCAACAGCCGGGCGAGCATGGAGCGCGCGTACTCCTCGTCGTACTCACCGCCCGTGAGCAGCACCTGCAGGCTGATCCCGTCCATGAGGGCGACGAGGGCGAACGCGGTGACCGCGTCGGTCCGCAGCACCAGGACGTCGGCGAGCCCCTGGCACCACTCCGCGGCCACGGGCCGCAGCGCGGGCCTGCGCAGGGCGGCGAGATAGAGCTCGTACTCCAGCTCGACCCCGGACCGCTCCCCCGCGAACCACTCGCCCAGGAGCCGCGCGAGCCCGGCGGCGAGGTCGGCCGCCGGATCCTCGAACACGTCGCTGGCGGCCATCACCTTGGCGAAGCCCTCGTTGCTCTGCCGCAGCGCGGCGACCAGCAGCTCGTCGAGCGTCTTGAAGTGGTACGTGGTCGAGCCGAGCGGCACGTCGGCCTCGGCGGCGACCGAGCGGTGACTGAGCCCGCCGATCCCCTTCGCCCCGACGACTCGGATCGCGGCGTCGATGATCCGCTGACGGCGCTCGGGGTCGTACCGACGCCCCATCAGTGGGCCCCGCCCAGGTTGAGCACGACGACGCCCGCGATGACGAGCGCGATGCCCGCGACCTTGACCAGGTTGGCCGACTCCCCCAGGAAGATCATGCCGATGGCGGCCACGGCCGCGGTGCCGATGCCGGCCCAGATCGCATACGCAGTGCCCACGGACAGGGTCTTCAGGGTCTGCGCGAGCAGCGTGAAGGCGAGCAGATAGCCCGCGACCGTGATCAGTGAGGGGACCAGCCTGCTGAACCCCTCGCTGTACTTCATGGCCGTCGTCCCGGCCACCTCCGCCGCGATGGCCGCGGCCAGCAGTGCGTATCCCATGCGTACGAGTGTACATATCGATGCGTACAGGCGTACACAAAAGCGGGCGGTATCACCGGTTAGGGTGACGCGATCACTGTGGGGGGCCACAGAGACGCAAGAGACGTGGGAGCACCAGAGGAAAATGCCGGGCACATCGGGGTGGGGGCCGCAGGGACCGCAAGGACCACAGGGACCACCGGTACCGCAAGGACCGCCTGCATACGGACAACCGGGCGGCTGGGCACCGTTCCCGCCCCCGCACGGCTGGGCCCCAC
>NZ_LIPN01000233.1 GCF_001418325.1 Streptomyces atriruber
GCGCGGCGATCTCCTCGGCGAGCTCCGCCATCCGCCACTGCTCGGGGCTGCGTTCCCACTCTCCGTCGAACCACAGCAGGTCGGGCTCGAACCGTTCGAGCAACTCCCTGACCTGTGTGCGGTGAAAGGCGAGGAACTCCGCCCACCGTTCCGGCGATTCGTCGCCGACGGCGGGCATGGAGAAGGGGTTGCCGCGCTCGGCCGGGTCCTGCCCCTCGGGGCGCACGGTGGCGTAGTCGGCGTGGGACCAGTCCAAGTGCGAGTAGTACAGGCCGACTTTGATGCCGCGGGCACGCAGGGCGGCGACGTAGGGGGCGATGAGATCCCGGCCCGCGGGGGTGCGCTTGACCACGGACAGGTCGTTCGCGGCGGTGTCCCAGAGGGCGACGCCGTCGTGGTGCTTGGCGGTCAGCACGGCATAACGCGCCCCCGCCCGCACGAACAGGTCCGCCCAGCCCTCGGGGTCGTACGCCGACGCGGTGAATCCGTCGAGCTGCGCCATGTACCGCTCGTAGGGCACCCGCCCGTCGAAGAACGACCAGGACTCGGCCACTCCGTCGACGCTGTAGATCCCCCAGTGCAGGAAGATGCCGAGCTTGGCCTCGCCGAACCAGGGCTGGATCACGGGCGGTTCTCCCAGCAGGGTGAAGGAGGAGGGGTGATCGAAAGGGGTGGCGCGAGGGGAGATCGAGGCAACCGGAACGCATGTGCGGGCGCGCGAGCAGGCTAAATCTCCGAGCGATCCCGGGACAAGAGGTCGGAGGTTTCCAATCGGCCCCTCCAAGGTGGGAGCGTGTCCCGCCGCGGGAGCGGGAACCAGTCCGCCCCATGAGGCACTCTTCCTTGTGTGTCGCACGCATCTTCGCTCCCCCCACAGCGCCCGCCGATCCCGTCGCCCGGCCACATGGTCGTGTGCGGCGGCGACAACGTACTGGCGCACCGCCTCACCGCCGAACTCCGCGGCGTCTACGGCGAACAGGTCGTCCTCGTCGTGCCGCCCGCGGGCCGCGGCGAGCCGAACCGGCCGACGGGACGGGCCCTGACCACGGCACTGATCGGACGTATCACCGCCGCAGTTTCGCGCACCACCGGCAATGTGAACGGCTCCGCGAACGGGAACGGCGGCGGAAACGGGCCGGGCAACGGTGACGGCGGCGCGGCGGACCTGCCGCGGACCCTGGAGGCACCCGAGCTCACCGACGACGTCCTCGTCGACGCGGGCGTCCCGCAGGCCGCCGCGCTCGCGCTCATGCATGACGACGACGAGACCAACATCCGCACGGCACTGGCGGCGCGACGGCTCAACCCCCGCCTGCGCCTGGTGATCCGGCTCTACAACCGCAAGCTCGGCCAGCACGTGGAGGAGCTGCTCGACCAGGCCGCCGCCGTGGCGGGCCTGGCCACCAACGATGCCAGCGTCACCGTCCTTTCGGACGCCGACACCGCGGCACCCGCCCTCGCGGCCACCGCGGTCGCCGGGACCAGCAAGGTCGTGCACGCCGACGGGCTGCTGCTGCGCGCCGTGGAGCGCACTCCCCCGGCGCCGGGCCAGGTGGCGCCGCGCGGCCTCGCCACCCTCGCGCTGCTCTCGTCCACCGCCAACGACCCCGCGGGAGCGGAGGGTTCCGACGACGCGGGGGCCGGCGCGGGGCCCCTGCTGCTGCCCGACGACGACGCCGTCGCGGCCGCCCCCGGGCGGGGCGCGCTGGTCCTGGAGACCGTCTCGTACTCGGGGTCCGCGCTGCCGCCCGGGTTCCTCGCGGGGCGCGGGGTGCCGCTGCGCGAGCTGTTCTCGCGGCGGCTGCGCTGGTCGGTGGCCGGGTTCGCGGCGGCCGTCGTCGGCATGGCCATCGCGTCGATCGTCACCACCGAGGACACCACCCCGCTGCACGCGACGTACCTGACGCTCCTCGACCTCTTCTCGATCAACGACCCGGCGACCGACGGCCCGATGAGCCGTCAGATCCTCCAGCTCCTCGCCGGACTGGTCGGCCTGCTGCTCCTGCCGATCCTGTTCGCCGCCGTCCTGGAGGCCCTCGGCACCTTCCGCACCGCGTCCTCGCTGCGCCGCCCGCCGCGCGGCCTCTCGGGCCATGTCGTCCTGCTCGGCCTCGGCAAGATCGGCACCCGGGTCCTAGCCCGGCTGCGCGAGCTGGACATCCCGGTGGTGTGCGTGGAGGCCGACCCGGAGGCCCGCGGCATCTCCCTGGCGCGGCGCCTGCGCGTGCCCACCGTGATCGGCGACGTGACGGAGGAAGGGGTCCTGGAGGCGGCCAAGGTGCACCGGGCCCACGCGCTGCTCGCCCTGACCAGCGCGGACACGATCAACCTCGAAGCGGCGCTGTACGCACGGTCGGTGAAGCCCGATCTGCGGGTGGCGCTGCGGCTGTACGACGACGAGTTCGCGACCGCCGTCTACCGCACCCTGCGCGCCGCGCACCCCGGCGCCCTCACCCGCAGCCGCAGTGTGTCCGCACTGGCCGCACCCGCCTTCGCCGGGGCGATGATGGGCCGGCAGATCCTGGGCGCCCTGCCCGTCGAGCGCTCGGTGCTGCTCTTCGCGGCGCTCGACGTCTCGCTCCAGCCGCAGCTCACGGGCCGCAAAGTGGCCGAGGTGTTCCGGCCGGGGGCGTGGCGCGTCGTCGCGCTCGAACGCTCGTCGGACCAGGAGCCCGGCCTCTCCTCCGGCCTGGAGTGGGAGCTCGACCCGGACTACGAACTGCGCCCCGAGGACCGCGTCGTCCTGGCGGCCACCCGTCAGGGCCTCGCGGAACTCCTCGCGCGCAGGCCACTTCCCGCACAGCCCTGACGGGCGGCCGTGGAGCGGCTCGCCTGGTACGACAACCCGCGCGAACCGGGCAGGGGTTGCGCGGCCCTGCCTGACCAGCGCCCCCGCGCCACGCGGCGGCGCGCACGGCCGACGGGGCGCGGAGGACGGGCCAGATTGGTCTAGTCCTTGTTTGGTTCAGACCATTGACATGCATATGACCGCAGGACTACTCCAAGGAGCAACGACAGTGCGCCAGCACCCAGTTGACGCCTCCTCCCCTCTTGGATGGCCATGAGACGTATGCGTTCCCTCCGTGCCGCCCTCACCGCGGCGGCCACCGCACTGGCCGCTCTGGGCCTGACCGCGGTCTCGGGTGCCCCCGCCCAGGCCGCGACCCCGCTC
>NZ_LIPN01000234.1 GCF_001418325.1 Streptomyces atriruber
CACCGCCTCCTCCCCCACCCGGCATCATCGCGCCCGGCCTGCCCGAACCCGGCGAAGCACAGGCCCGGCCCTACCCCGTCGCACCACCCCCACCGGTGGGGCCGGCCCAGACCAGACCACAGCCGCCGACGCCGCCCGAACAGCCCACCCGGTCGCTGCTCGGCCGGTTCGTCCGCGCGGACCACACCCCGACCGGGCTCGGTGTGGGGACCGCTCTCATCCTCATCCTGCTGCCCGCGGCGGTCGCGGCCGCCGTGCTCGGCTCACGCAGACGTTGATCACGCCATCGACCCACAACGGGGCCCCTGATGATCGAAAGCATCGCCCTCGTCTCCGGCGTCGCACTGTGCGCCGCCGTCATCGTCCTGATCAAACACCGCTTCCACCCGATGGGGCCCAACGACGAGCCCCGCGAAGACGTCGCCGAGTACATCTCGATGATGGTCGGCGTCCTGTACGCCCTCGTCCTGGGCCTGGCCCTGGTGACGGTGTGGGACACGCATTCCGGCGCGGAGGACCATGTCGCGGCGGAGGCCAGTGCGGCGCACCAGATCCATCTCCTGGCCGCCGGGCTGCCCACCGCACAGGGTGATCGGATGCGCCAGGAGGTCGAGTCCTACGTCCGTCACGTCACCGACGTCGAATGGCCGGCCCTGGCCGAAGAGACGTCACCGGATCCGAAGGGCTGGCAACTCCTGGAACAGGTGCGCGCGTCGGCGCAGCTGCCCGACCACGCCACACCCGCCCAGCAGGTCACCGGACAGGAGACGCTGGCACAACTCAGCACCCTGGACGAGGCGAGGCGTGGCCGCGAGACCGACGCGGGGCAGCGGCTTTCGCCGGTGATCTGGTTCGGCCTCATCGGCGGCGGCGTCCTGACCATCGGCTTCATGTTCCTGTTCGGTGTCCGACGCAGCTTCTCTCATGTCGTGATGGCGATGGGACTGTCCGGTCTCATCGCCTTCACGGCGCTGCTCATCTACCAGCTGGACAGCCCCTTCAGCGGCCTGTTCGCCGTCGACCCGTCTCCGTTCCTCCGGCACTTCTGACTCTCGGACCCCTTGGCACGCACGGTCCTGGAGCGAGCAAGGGCGTACGCGACGAAGAATGCCGCGCGGGTGCCGTCACGATGCGGACGGACTGGGGCGCGTGCAGAGTAGGGACCACCCGAGGTGCGGCCCACCTGGCTTCCTCCCGGCCGGGCGTCCGCGGACGACGGTTCAGTGCGCGTGCCCGCGAGGGCAGAGCTTCTTCGATGACGGAGCAGCGGCGCGAGGGAATAGTCGACCGGTGGGACCGCGCACGCGGATACGGCTACATCGTCCCCCGTCGACGGCACGCTCGGCGCAGCGACTGCCCCAGCACGACACGTCACCCGACCGGAGCACGCCGCGGCACCCACTCGTGAGGCACCGGCTCTCCGTCCAGCAAGGCCTTCACGGCGGGTTCGAACCGTCCTGCGGGCCGGTAGCCGTGTGCGGTCCGTCCGACCTGGTGATCCCTTGGAGGTCTGGTACGGAGAGCCGCGTGCGGCACCGGTGCGTGATCGCTGGAGGTCTTCGCCCGCAACGTGGCTCTGTGATGAGTTCTGACATACGCACGGAGTGGCCCATGGCGAAACGCGACCGCGAGAACGCGACGCACTTCCGCGGGCGGACGTCAGGTCCCAACGCATGCCCACAACCCACTTGAGCCGGGAAGACGCCTGCGACCCACGACGTGCCCCGTATCCCAGGAGGTGACCGATGCTGCGACGCTTCCGCTACCGGTTCGACAACGCGATGGCGCGCGGCACACCCGCGATGATCGGTGTCATCGCGGCCGCCATGCTGGCGCTCGCCTTCCTCAACGCCATCACGCTCCTCGTACTCGCGCCGGACCTCGTACGGAAGGAGGGAGGAGCATCCGTCCTGTGGCGCAGCGCCCTGCGAGTCCTCAACCCTCCCGGCATGCTGCAGCGTGACTACATCCCTTCGGACCCTCCTGTCGGCGTCGCGTACCGGATCGTCTCGACGGTCATCACCATCATCGGAATCCTGCTGCTCAGCACTCTGATCGGGGTCCTCGGAGCGGGGATCCAGCGCAAGCTCGCCAAGCTGCGCAAGGGACGGTCCGTGGTCGTCGAGAGCGATCACACCGTCATTCTCGGCTGGTCCGAGCAGGTTCACATGATCATCTCGGAGCTCGTCGAGGCCAACCGGAACCAGAAGTACGCCTGCGTGACCGTACTCGCGCCCAAGGACAAGGCGCAGATGGATGACGCGATACGCGAACGGGTGGGCGCCACCGCACCGACGCGAGTGGTCTGCCGCACCGGCGACCCTACGCGCATCTCCGACATCAACCTGGTCAACCCCAAGGAGGCACGCTCCATCGTCGTCCTGCCCCCTGAACACGATGACGCGGACATCTCCGTCATCAAGTCCCTGCTCGCGGTGACCAGCGGAGCCCTCTCCAAGGCGAGTCACGAAGGGCGGGCGGTGCCGCACGTGGTGACCAGCATCGCGGACGACCACAACCTTCCGGCGGCTCTGATCGCCGGCGGTGCGCACACCCACGTCGTCAGCGCCCAGTGCTTCATCGCCCGGCTGCTCGTCCAGACGAGCCTCCAGTCCGGGCTGTCCATCGTCTACACGGGACTCCTCGAATTCGACGGTGACGAGATCTACATGTCCGCCCAACCCCAGCTGGCCGGGCGGACATTCGGCGAGGCCGTGTACGCCTTCCGCACCTCCACCGTGATCGGGATCCGCCGTCTCGACGGGCAGATCCTGCTCAACCCTCCCGCTGACTCCGCGATCCTGGGCACGGACCAGATCGTCGCCATCTCGGAGGACGACGACACCGTCATCCCCACCGACGAGGTGCCCACCATCACATTCGAGGCGATCGTCACCGACGAGGCGTCGGATCCACAGCCTGAGCGGGTGCTACTCCTTGGCTGGAACGCCAGGACGCCTGAGGCCGTCAAACAGTTGGCGCACCTGGCGCCCGAGGGTTCCCGGCTCGACATCGTCGCCGACGTTCCCGACCTGGACGACCGCGTGGAGCGGCTCCGTGCCGGTCTTCCGCAGATCGAACTGGGCGTGCTCGCGGCCGACCCTGCCAACCGTGTGGTCCTGGAGGAAGTGGACCTGGCGGCCTACCAGCACGTGATGGTGGTGGGCGACGCCGGAGGGGTGGACAAGTCCGCGACGGACTCGCGCACCCTCATGACCCTGCTGCACCTGCGCGACCTGGCCGTTCAGCACGGCCACGACTTCTCGGTGGTGACCGAGATGGCCGACGACCGGAACCGCACACTGGCGCAGGCCGCACACGCCGACGACTTCATCCTGAGCGACAACCTGCTCAGTCTGCGGATGGCGCAGACCTCGGAGAATCCCGAGCTGAACCGGCTCTTCCAGGAGCTCTTCGATCCCGAGGGATGCCAGATCAGGCTGCGCCCCGCCCAGGAGTACGTACAGCCGCACGCCACCGTCAGCTTCTACACGGTGGTCGAAGCCGCCCTTCGCCGCGACCAGATCGCCATCGGCTACCGACTCGCGCGCCACGCTCAACGCAGGCCGGACTACGGCATCGTCGTCAACCCGGACAAGGCAGCACTGCTGTCCCTGACAGGCGGCGACATGGTGATCGTCCTCGACGGGCGATGCTGAGGCGAAGGCGTGCCTTCGTCACCGGACGACCGGCCGGGGCTCAGGCGTGATGGACCTCCAGGGCGGCGCGCACCGCGGACTCGAGCGCACCCTCGATCCAGGCGGGCTTGAGCGAGGTGTGGTCCCCGGCGAAGTGCAAAGGCCCCTCCGGGGAGGTCAGGTGCGGCACGAGCGCGGTGTGCTGGCCGGGCAGGAGTACGGAGGCTTCGCCATACGCGTAGGGGTCTCGGACCCAGCTCTGAGTGCGTCCCGCACCCGTATAGAACACCTCGATCCGCTGTCCGTACACGTCCTGCAGACCGCGCAGAGCATGCGGATAGCGGGTGTCGTCGTCCAGGCAGTCCCAGCGCAAGGCGTCGTCGGACCAGCTGTACGAGGCGAGGATCACGCCGCCCTTGCTGCCCGGGACCGGGTGGGAGGGATGGAACATGAAGCGGTTGGAGTTGTCCGAGAGGGAGCCACCGCCCGCCGTCGCCGTCGCCTCGGGCTGGTCGCGCAGGGCGGAGCGACGTGCGGCGTACTGCACGCGTTGTGCTTCCTTGAGCCAGCCCTCGGGTACTGAGGGATGGGCGCCCAGCAGGGACCCGTCGGTGGGCGCCTTGCCGTCGCGGTAAGCCGCGTACAGGCCGGGCCTGAACGTCTCCAGTTCGCTCTTCCACTCCGCTTCGGTCCACTCCCACCAGCGCCGGGAGAACTCCAGGAGAACCTTGGTGGCCGCGTCGTAGTGCATCTCGATGACGGCCCGTCTCTTGCCGTAGGAGAGCGAGGGAGAAATGGGGAGCTGACGCATCCCCGAGAAGGGCACCGTGATGATCGCGATGTCGGCGGTGAACTGCTCGTGTCGCACGGGTCCGCCGTCGGACTCGGTGACGGTGTCCACCCACACTCTCTTGCCGGTGGGAGCCTCCGCGCCGTGCGCGACGCGGGTGGCACGGCAGTTGAAGCGCACCAGGTGCCGCACCCGCGCCAGCAGGGCGTCGGCCAGGCGAGCGGTTCCGCCCTCGATCTCGAAGAAGCGCGTCTGCGGGTGAATGAGCGAGGCATCGACGAAGCTGTGCAGGAAGGAGAGCGGCAGCCGGGAGGTGAGATTCTCCAAGGTGCCCACCAGCTCGATCGTCCGGTGGTCCAGACCCGCGTGCTCGGACAGGAACCGGTACATCGACCACTCGCCGAACTGCTCCACCACACGAGTCCAACCCGCCAGGAGCTCCGGCAGGGGCTTGTCGACGCGACGGCCGTCCGGTCCCACGGCGGAGAACTCATCGCGCACCGGGTCCAGGACCGAGTCGACGATGCGGGCCGCGGGCACGTCCCACAAGTGCTCCGGGACGCCGAAGGACCGGTTGACCGGCTTGGGGTTCTTGACGTAGTCGGCACGCCGTACCCGGATGCCGTTCACATACAGCCAGGTCCGGCCCGTGCCGCTGGAGTCACGGCCGACATCCGTCAGGAGGAAGCGGCGCCGCTTCAGGCCGAGTTGATCGATGAGGCCGGTCACCAGGGGATGGACGTCCGGGATGCGCATCGCACCGGCTTCCGCGTACTGCTTCGGGTCGGCGAAGGGCTGCTCGGCCTTCTCGTGCCCTCCGGTCCGGAACGTCTTGATGCGCCCACCGGCCCGGTTTCCGTTGGCCTCGATCACGGTGACCTCGTGGCCGGCTTCGTTGAGGAGGTGCGCCGCGGTGAGCCCGGCAGCGCCCGCCCCGACGACCAAAACCTTCTTCGGCCCCCCGCCGGCCCGCGGCAGCCCACCGCCCAGCAGGATCTTCTTGTAGGCAGGGACGAGTGGCTGATCGTTTCTGTCCAGGAGCAGTAGGGCTCGTGCCACGTCCGCCGACGCGTCCTTGGACGACGGAGACGCGGGAGGAACGTTGCCGCTTCTGTCCGCGGCATGGCCGGGAAGCGAGACCACGGTCGGTGCGCCGACCGTGGCCAGACCGGCAACGGTTTTCGTGAAGGCGCGACGGGTGGGGCGTTGGATGGGCATTCATCCGGTCTAGGGCCTGGACCGAACTCGCTCGCGGCGGCACACAGGAGCCAGGCACACAGGTCACCCGACCGGCGGTCAGTGGGACGGCACCCCGTGCACGCCTGGGGGCAGGCAAGGTCCCGGCGCGATTTGCTGGACAGTTGGCTCTTCCGGGCGTCGGCCACCGTGGCGACAATGGGGGAGGTCTGGGGGTGCAGATGAACACTGTCCGGGTCTCCCCGTGCGATGTGCCTCGCGTATCGCTGTCAGTGGGGCACCCTGCCGCGGGATGGAAAGAGGCGTCCACGAGCTGCCCCGGGTGGCCGCGGCGGGTGAAACCCTCGCCGTGGCGGCGACGGCTGTGCCGTGCTGTTGCTCGTGACCGGATCCGTCCGAGAGCCCCCCGTGTCGCGTAGACGGCGCAACGAGCGCTTGGCGGGGCTTCTGAAAGAAGCGGACTGGTCGTCGGCCGAACTGGTAAGGGCAGTGGCGCGGCACGGCGCTCGTTCGGGGTTGACGCTGAGGTATGACCGCAGCGCGGTGTCACGCTGGCTGGCGGGCGCCCGCCCTGCTGCGCCGGTGCCCGACGCGGTGGCAGCGGCATTCAGCCAGCGTCTCGGCCGCCTTGTGACGGCCTGGGAGACCGGCCTGTCAGCCACCCCCCCGACGCTGTGGCGCGCGGAGGCCGATGCCCTGACTTCGCTGGCGGACCTCTGCCGCAAGGACACCGACCCCCGCGCCGGGCCAGAACTGCTCCGCACTCCGTACACGCCGCCCACCGCACCACACGAGCTGACCGGTCGGGCTTCCGCTCTCGATCGCTCCACCACTTCAGCGCGTCCCGTCGAAGGGGCGGAGTCCGCGGTTCGAAGCCACATAACCGAAGTTTTCACGGATCTGACCGAACGATACGGCGGGCTGTTCACTCGCACGATGCTCGTCGGCTACGTCCGAGACTCCAGTGCCGCGCTGGTGGGCGTTCCCGGTGGCGAAGACTGTTCAACGGGTCAGCTGGCCGATATGGCGAAACTGGCTCACCTATTGGGTGCGGCCAACGCCGATGCAGGCCATCAGTCGCTGGCTCAGGAGTATTTGCGCACCGGTTACCGTCTCGCCATTGAAGCGGGAAGGGACGGCTTGGCCGCAATTTCCCTGCGCGCGCTGAGCGGTCAGTCGTTAGCCCAGGGATTCCCCCTTCCCGCCCTGGCTCTGGCAGAGGACGCCTGCAGGCAAGCACACGTGGAAGGCGACCCTGCGGTATTGGCGTTCACTTACAACCTCAAATCCCAGCTTCATGCGCTGCTTCACGACGAGCAACAGGCGCGGAGAGAGCTGGAGGCCGCCGAGCGCTATTACGGCGACGGGCCGCAGACCAGTTCTGCGCCCTTTTCGCATTACTCCCGCGCCAGCTTTTTGTACCGGAGCGCGCAGACCGCTCTCGCGCTGGGTGATCCGGACGCAGCCGTCAAGGCCCTCCTCGCTTCCCTTGAAGCTCGTGACGCGGGCCAGAACCGCAGCATGGCCCTCACCCACGCCCAGCTGACCGAGATCTATCTTCACCTGGGCCGTGTGGACGCGGCGTGCGCCCAGGGGGCGCAGTTCCTCAGCCTTCTCACCTCCCTGCACTCATGGCAGGCCGAGCGCGCCCTGGCCGTCATGCGCCGCAAACTGCGGCGCTATGCCCGGGTCCCGGAAGCAGGCGATCTGCTGCTCCGCGCCAAGGGCCACACACCTGGGGCGAATGGATCCTGACGGACGTGGGGTGTGCGAGGCGCCCTTCGGGTCCGCACCCCCGGCGGGAGACACGGCTGACGCTACGAGTCCAGCTGCGCGGATCGGCTGCTGAGGGCTGAAGGCAAAGGGCTCGTTCACATCCGGATAACCGCGGCGGCTTCGACGCCTTCCGGAATTCACAAGCACGCAAGCGCACATCATGTGCATCGACGATTCGTCTCGTGCGCCGCATCACCCTCCGGGGGGCGGGGGCACCCGATCCCAAGCGGCACCCGATCCGCCTCTGCGCCCGCGGCGTGCCGCATCGGAGCCAATCACCTCTGCCGTGGACCGGCATGCCCCGAGGGAGACCCAGATGTCCTACAACGACGTCGACGTACTGATCAAGCAAGCAACTCCGGACCTGACTGCGCACGTGCAAGACAACCCGTTGCTCTCGGCGCTCTCGGCGGGGCAGGCCGGATCTGCCCAGGTAGCCCAAATCGTGCTGGGTGAATTCCATGCCCACGCAGCGGAAGTGGCGGCCTTCGCCACGATGGCAGCGCGCTACCCCGTGCAGCCGGTTTCCGGCTACTTCGTGGACCTGGCACGTCTGGTGCTCGATTGCGACGCTCCACTGCTGGCGTGCGCCGAGGCGCTCGGATGGGGCGAAAAGGAGCTGCGCAGCCGAGAACTGCCGAACGGGATGCGCGAGTTCGGTTCCTTCATGTCATGGCTGGCGATGCGAGCCGGCCCGGCCGAGGCAGCCTGTGCCGTACGGGCGGATCTCCTGCTGTGGTGCGGCACCTGTGCGGCGCTGACGGAGGAGCTGGAACGGCAGGAAGCACCGATGCCACAACCGGTCATCGACTATTTCTCGCTGTTCCAAACCGCTCCGGAACGCTTCATCGAAGAAGCCCGAGAGGTGGCGGCCTACGGCCTCGCCCGGGGAGAAGCGCCGGCCCTGGTCGAGCAGGGCATCGCCCAGGTCGAGCCTGTGCTCTCCCGTTTCTGGGCCGCGGCAGTCCAGCCCTGCCCCGCCGCGCCCTGACGATCAGCGCAGCCGACTCGAAACAACCACCCACAAGTCAAGGAAGGCCTCTGATGACATCAGCACTGCGCCACACCACCTCGCACCACCTCAGCCGCGTAAGCCAGTGGAACAGCGAGTCCACCGATTACCCGCGCACAGGGACCGTCCCGGAACTCTTCGCGCAGCAGGCGGACGCCACTCCCGAGGCGGTAGCAGTGTGTCAGGGTACCGAGCGGTTGACCTACGGTGAACTGACCGACGAGGTGGCTCGGTTGGCTGATCACCTCGTCGGCGCGGGTGTGAGGCCCGGTGACCGCGTCGGCGTCCTGCTGGAGCGGTCCGTGGCCTGTGTAACGGCGGTACTGGCCGTGATGCGGGCGGGAGCGGCCTACCTGCCGCTCGACCCGAGTTACCCGCGCCACCACCTGCTGCAGATCCTCGATGACGCCGATGCCGAGACAGTGATCACAAGTGACCGGCACCGGCAGGCGGTCGAGGAACGTGCCCTGATCATCGGTGAGGGCGTCGAGTTCGAGCGCACGGGGGCCTCTGACGGGGTGCGCGTCGGGGCGGACGATCCCGCCTACGTGATCTTCACGTCTGGGTCGACGGGGGTGCCCAAGGGCGTGGTGGTGCCTCACCGGGGCCCGGTGAGGCTGGTATGCCACGGGGACGAACGCCTGCGGTTGAGTGCGGACGATGTGGTCTTGGCGACGACCAACCCCACGTTCGACGTGTCCTGCTTCGAATGGTTCGGCGCCCTGCTCAATGGAGCCCGGCTGGTCCTTGCAGAGGTGGACACGCTGCTGGCCGCGGACGCTCTGGAAGCGGCGCTGCGAACGGAGCGGGTCAGTGTCATGTGGCTGAGCGCCGGGCTGTTCCATCAGATGGCCAAGGTGCGCCCGCAGATGTTCGACGGCCTGCGGTATCTGATCGCGGGAGGTGACGCGCTCTCACCCGAAGCGGTCCGCCAGGTCCTTGCCCACGGTCGCCCGGGGATGTTCCTGAACGGCTACGGCCCGACCGAGAACTCCTCCCTGTCCACGGTGCACCACGTCACCGAGCTGCCGCCCGAAGCCGAGACGGTGCCGATCGGAACCCCGGTGGCCAACTCCACCGCCTATGTGGTGCGGGCCGACGGAGCCCTGGCCGATGTCGGGGAGAGCGGAGAACTGTGGGTCGGCGGCGACGGCGTGGCCCTGGGCTATCTCGGCGATGCGGAACTGACCACATCGCGGTTCGTCCCGGACCAGCTCGGAAGGCATGCAGCGTCGGGACGCCTGTACAAGACGGGGGATCTGGCCCGCTGGCGGTCCGGTGGGGTGCTGGAGTTCCTGGGCCGTGCCGACCGGCAGGTGAAAGTGCGCGGCTACCGGATTGAACTGGACGAGATCGAGGTCCATCTCAGCGCCCACGACCAGGTGCGCGAAGCTGCGGTAACTGCTCAGGGAGATGACGGCAACGACCGGATCGTGGCCTGGGTGACCCCACGCAACGGAAACAGCCCCGATGAACTCCCCTCGGCACTAAGGGAATTCCTGCGCGACCGGCTCCCCGTCTTCATGGTGCCCAACCCGATCCTCGTCCGCCCCCGCATGCCCCTGACGCGCTCCGGGAAGATCGACCGCGCTGAACTCGACCATGAAGCCACCCGGCACGCGGCCGCCGGCCGGCACACGGACTCGACGCTGCAGACACCGGCGGAGCATGACGTGGCCGACGTCTGGACGGACATTCTGGGTGTCGCCGGAAAGGTCGGCCGGGATGACGACTTCTTCGCGCTGGGCGGGCACTCCTTGCAGGCGACGCAGCTGGCTGCCCGCTGCCGTGCACGCTTCGACCTTCGTCCGGAAGACAGCCGCCACTTGATCCGCACCCTGTTGGCCAATCCGACCGTGCGCACCTTCGCCACACGCGTCCAGGAACTGCAGGACACCCCGGAGACGGATACCAGTGAGGCCGCTGTGGACCTCGAGGCCGTCTCCCGCCTCGATCCGCAGCTGCGCTTCCCCACCGCACCCGACCTGCCGTCGCGCGGGCGACACGTCCTGCTCTCCGGCGCCACGGGCTTCCTGGGCACGTACCTCCTGGACGCCCTCCTCCACGACGGTGTCGCCGAGCAGGTGCACTGCCTGGTGCGCGCCGGTGACGAACGGGAGGGACGGCGACGGCTGGCGGCTCGGATGCGCCGCTACGGTCTCGATCTCGCCCGCATCACAGAGCGGGTCACGGTCGTGCCCGGTGACCTGGCCGCACCCCGGTTCGGGCTCAGCGAAGCAGCCTTCCGCGCGCTCGGTGAATCATCGGACACGCTGCTCCACGCCGGATCGCGGGTCAACTTCGCCTATCCGTACGCCGCACTGGAAGCGATCAACGTAGGCGGTACCCACACCATGCTGGAGCTGGCCCGTACCGGGCCGCCCAAGGAGTTCCACTACGTTTCGTCCATCGCGGTCATCGCCGGATTCGGCACCGCCGGAGTGCGCCACATAGAGGAGGACACCCCGCTGGACTTCGGCGACCGAATCTCCCTGGGCTACCCGGAGACCAAGTGGGTCGCAGAACGCCTGATCTCTCAGGCCGCCCAGCAAGGCCTCGCGGCTGCCATCCACCGCCCCTACGAGATCACCGGGAACCTCTCCGACGGCATCTGGAACACCGACACGATGATGTGCGCATTGTTCCGCAGCATCGCCGAAACCGGTCTCGCCCCCGACATGGGGCTCCCGCTGGACTTCGTCCCCGTCGACTACACCGCCCAGGCCATCGTGCACATCCTCGCCCACCGCAAGGCCGAGGGACACGCGTACAACATCACCAACGCCCAGGACGGCCGCTTGTCCCTCCTGGTCGAACGGCTCCAGGCCATGGGCTACCCCGTACGGACCGTGCCCTACGAGGAGTGGGTGGCCTACATGGCAGAGCTCACCGCCCAGGATCCCGGCCAGCCGATGGCGCCGTTCATGCCGATGTTCATCGAACCGGCCCGGGGCGCCGCCATCTCGGTCAAGGAGATGTACGTCGCCGACACGTTCCCCGTCTTCGGCCGCAGCAACTTCGAACAGGCAATCGCCGACTCCGGCCTGACCTGCCCGCCGGTCGACGCCGACCTCATCGACTCCTATCTGCGGTACTTCGTCGACTCCGGCTACCTGCAGCCCCCCACAGCCGTCCCTGCCCACGCGGGCAGCTGACCGGAAAGGACCCCCATGCGTATCGCCGTCATCGGAGCGGGCATCGCCGGCCTGACCGCCGCCTGGCTCCTGGACGAGCTGCACGACGTCACGGTCTACGAGGCCTCCGACCGCCCTGGAGGCAACATCCGCACCGTACCCGTCAGGACCGAGCACCACGGCACCGTCCAAGTCGACCTCGGCGCCCAGTTCCTGTCCCCGGCCGCCTTCCCTCACCACACGGCCCTGCGCCGGACACTGGGGATCACCGACGAGCACGTAACGGCACTGCCGCTGACCACGACCCTGCTGCGTGCCGGATACGACGAACCGCTCCTCGTCACCCCTCATGCCCCCACAGACGCAACGAGCGGCCGCAAAGCACTGACCGGACCGGCCTGGGAGGCACTCGGTGCCTTTCTGGCTCAGGCAGGCCAACTCGAAGCCGACGACGGACCGCACACCAAGACCGTGGCCGACGTGACTGCCGGCCTCGGCCTGCCTGAGGCTCTCGTGCGTGATGCGGTTCTTGCTTGGTGTGCCTCCTTCGTCGGCTGCACCCTGGACCAGGCCGCGCAGATGCCGGCACGGGCAGCCGCTGCCTGGGCCACCCGCACTCCGCCCCAGGACCCGGAGGCCTCGCCGACATGGCACATCCTCACCAACGGCCTCGGAACGCTCATCGACCGGCTCTCCACCTCCCTGGGCGATCGCATCTGCTACGACACGCCCGTCCGTCGTCTGACCACGACAACCGGTCGACCCGCAGTGGTCCACAGCGGCGGCACAGCCACCTACGACGCGGCCGTCCTGGCTCTGCCCGCTCCGCAGGCGGCACTGCTCCTGCACGACTGTTCCGACCTCAACAGGACGTCAGCAGCTCTGGCCGAGTTCGACTACACACCGACCACCGTGGCGCTGCACCGTGACCCACGCGGCATGCCCGCCGACCATGCACACTGGTCAAGCGTGTGCACCACCGGCAACGGGCGCTGGGCGGAAATGACCTGCTGGCTCGGTCCCGGCCTGGGCGCTGACCTGTTCAAGAGCTGGATCACCCACCGCACCACCCCGCCCGACGACCTGATCGCCACGGCCGACTTCCAGCAACTGCGGCCCACCGTTCCCGGCCGACGCGCAGCCCAGCAACTGCGAACGGAGCAAGGCCGCGGAGGCGTGTACTACACCGGCAGCTACCTGGACGACGCCGACAGCCAGGAGGGGGCCGTGCGCTCGGCCCTGGAAGCGCTCAGGCCGCTGTGTGCCGCCGGAACGCGCCTCAGCACCCTCACCGCGTAGGACATTCGACGGTCCGCGGTCCCGCACCCTCCCCACCACGCCGCCCGGCGGCCTCGGCAGACCTGCTCCGGTCCGGGCCGCCGGGACCGGCGTCAGCAGAGGCAACCCGAGGTACCCCATGCTCCAGCCGGCAACGCGCCTGTCCCATCTCTCCTACGAACTGCGTGGCGCTCTGCCCCGCCTCGCCGACGAACTCGAACAGCAAGGGCGCGACATCATCCGCCTGCACCTGGGCGATCCTGCCGCGCACGGCATCACCCCACCACCCGCGGTCACCGACACGGTGCGCCACCACCTCACGGCGTCCTGCGGATACGGCCCCACTCAGGGCCTGCCTGAGGCCCGCTCTGCGATCGCCTCGTACTACCGCGACCGCGGCCTCACCGCTCTTGAACCGCACGACATCCACATCGGCAACGGCGTCTCCGAACTCGTACTCCTCGCTCTCCAGGCCTTACTGAACCCCGGCGACGAAGTCCTGTTGCCTTCCCCCGGATATCCGCTGTGGGCTGCCGCCGTCCAACTCGCCGGCGGCACCCCTGTCTTCTACCGGTGTGACGAACACTCCGGCTGGCTTCCGGACGTCGCCGACCTGCGAAGCAAGATCAGCGACCGTGCCGTCGCCCTGGTGGCCAACTCCCCGCACAACCCCACCGGTGCCGTCTGGCCCATCGAGATCCTCCGCACGTTCACGGACATCGCACGGCACCGACGGCTCGTCCTCCTGTCGGACGAGATCTACGCCCACATCGTGTACGACGCGCAGCACACCGTCCTGGCCCGCCTCGCCCCTGACCTGCCGTGCCTGACCTTCGGCGGTCTGTCCAAAACACACTGCGTTCCGGGATTCCGGGTCGGGTGGATGGCGCTGACCGGCCCGCACTCCGCCACCCACGCTTACGCCGAGGCCGTCACCCTGCTCGCGTCCCTCCGGCTCTGTCCCAGCACACCGGCCCAGCACGGCATCGGTCCAGCTCTCCGGCACATCCACCGGACCGAGACCCACCTGACCGGCCCCGGCGGCATCCTGCGTCAACGCCACGAAGATGCCTGGGAAGCACTGCACGGCATCCCCGGCATGAGCTGCGCACGGCCTCAGGGAGCGTTCTATCTCTTCCCCCGCGTCCCTCCGGGGCACCGCGACAGCACCTTCGCCCGGACCCTGCTGCGCGAGCACGGCGTACTCGTCGCCCCGGGCTCAGACTTCCGATGGGACGCGGCCGACCATGTCCGCATCTCCACCCTCGCCGCCCCCCAGCAGCTGAAGGAGGCCGTGCATCGCATCGCTCACCACGCGGCGACCGTGTCCTGAAGCTCGGCTCCCACCCGCCTTCCAGGCGTCTGAGCCCGGCCCACGCCCCTCCTCATCGAGGGCGACGGTCTTCACCGCGAAGTGTCGTGCTCATCCACGAGACGCGCCCAGAGCGAGACCGCCGACCGCCGACCGCCGACCGCCAACCGCCGAGCAGGCATGCTCGAGTGTGAATCCTGACATTCATTTGGCTCCCCCGGCGACCGATCCGGTTTCCTTCACCCCTCGAAGCACATACATAAGCTTATGAATGATCCTTTTCTCTACGCACATGCAGTGTTCGATGCCGATCCTGACGTCGGGAACGGCAGGGTCAAACTTGCGCAGCCTCCTGTGAGAACGTTGCCGGAACTCCCTGCGGACGAGGAGGATTACGTGGCTAGCGGTCGAACGCACACGGAGTGCTCCGAGTAGCGCTCGTGTCGTCACGTCTCTGAGAGGCGTCCCAGAGGAGCTGTCCCATTGGCTGCCGTCGAGGCCGTCCGACCTCCGAAGATTCGACTGCACGGCCGATGCGCCTGAAAAGGGAATCGATGTTTGGCCGGCCTGCCTGAAATCATGCGGACCGCCGAAGCGGCTGCAAGCCCAACAGGCCGAACTGCTGGCAACGGGCACGCGCTCGAAAGGTCCGTCGATCACAGCCGTCGGCGCCACCGCTGCAGCTAGACCCGCCCGTCCGCCGTGGCGGAGCTCACCGCCGCAGCGCCGGGTGATCGGCGACGACCGTGCAGGAGCCCGGCGCGATCTCCGTGAAGCCCGCGTCCCGCACCACCGGAAGCCCGCTCGCGGTCAGCTCGCGCCAGTGCGCGGCGTCCGGGGTGCGCACGGCCAGCGGGAAGCCCGCGTCGCGCCACTCGGTGCGCTGCTCGTCGGTCAGCTCCCACCAGGCGAGTTGGGCGCCGTGCCCGGCCTGCGCCATCGCCTTGCCGGCCGACATGTCTACATCGGGGCTCATCCAGAGCACCGGCCGTGAGCGGTCGGCCTCGCCCGGCGGCTCCGGGTCGTCCAGGTCCGTGCCCGACACCTGCAGCTTGGCCAGCTCCTTGGGCCAGCCGTCCAGCGGCACCGGCGGGAAGACCCGCACCTCGGCCGACTTCCCGGTGACCGTGATCCCCGGCAGCGCGGCCGCCTTGCGCCACTCGGCGCCGCGCGCCCTGCGCACCACCTTGCGGATGCGGGCGTCCTGCCAGTCGCGCATGGCCTGCGCCCACTCGCCCTCGTCCTCCCCCTCGCCCAGGGACCGCTCGTCGGCGAGCATCACCAGAACCGCGCGGGCCGCGGTCTCCAGTGCGTCGGTACGGGCCGGGGGCGCCGTCTTCTCCAGGTGCACCACGAGCGGCAGCACGAACTGCGGGGCCTCGTCCCGCGAGACGTTCTCGTGCCGGAACGGGCTGTCGGGCGTGTGCTCGGGGTCGCCCGCCTGGGCGCTGGTGTCATTGCTGCTCACCCGCCCCAGTCTGCCAGCACGGCGGGCGCGCCCGGGAGGCCGCTGCCTCTCGGGCGCCGCCCGGTGCACCCGGTTCAGTACGCAGGGAGCCGCGTCACACCGCCTCTCCCGGGTCGGCAGGCGCCCCGGCCTCCGCGACCACGGCAACGGCGTGCGGAGCGGCGACCGCTTCGGCCGCGGGCGCGGCGACAGGGGCGGCGAGCGCGGCGGCGATGGCGAGGACGGCGGTGGCACGCAGGGTCCACTTCAGCACGGTGGGGCTCCAATCTCGGCGGGCAATGACGTACGCCCAGATCGTCGCCAGTCGGCCGACGTCCGGGCATCGTCCGCAGGTCGCGCCCGTCTCCGCCGCGCGGGGGAGGCGCCGCCGGGGCCCCTCCCGGCGATCGAAAACTCTGCTGCCCCGTACAACCCTCCAGCCCCATCAGAGGTCATCTCTGCGCTCATACGTACGTTCGCCCTGGAGGAATCCATGCCCCGGCCCCACCACCCTCACCAGCGTTCCCGGCGTTCCGCCGTCCTGGGCTCCGCTGTTGTCGCGGCCGTTCTGGCCGGTGGTCTGCTCATCGCCCTGCCGGGCGCCGCGAGTGCCGCCGGGTCGGGCCTCGCCGACGACTTCAACGGTGACGGCTACCGCGATCTGGCCACCGGCGCACCGGGTGCCGTCGCGGGCGGGAAGGCGAAGGCGGGCGCCGTGGTCGTCAACTACGGCTCGTCGAGCGGCATCAGCGCCTCGCGGCACAAGACGACCTCGCAGAGTTCCTCCGGCGTGCCGGGCGCCTCGGAGACCTCCGACCGGTTCGGCACCGAGCTCGCGCACGGCGACCTGAACAACGACGGCTACGGCGATCTCGTCGTCGGCACACCGCTGGAGAACGTCGGCGACGACGTCGACGGCGGTTCGGTCACGATCCTGTGGGGCAGTTCGTCCGGACTGTCGGGCGGCACGACGATCAGCGATCCGAACGCGTCCGGCCACGACCGGTTCGGCCAGTCCCTCGCGGTCGGTGACTTCACCGGTGACGGAAAGGCGGATCTGGCGGTCGGTTCCACCGGCAAGGACGTGTGGATCTTCAAGGGCGGCTTCACCAAGTCCGGCGGCGCGGCCGGCAAGCTGCGCCTCGACACGGAGATCGGGTCGGGCGCGGCCCCCAACGGCGCGGTCCAGCTGGCCGCCGGGGACTTCGACGACGACGGCAAGGACGACGTGGTGGTGGCGTCCGCCACGGGCAACTTCGTCTACCGGGGTGCCTCGACCGGGCCCACGCTGCAGACCGCCGTCGGTACGGGGTTCGCGGGCGCGCTCACCGTGGCCGACTTCGACCGTGACGGGCACGACGACCTGGTCGTGGGCACCGACTTCGTCTCCGTCACCGATTCGACGGCCAAGGGCGGCTACGCCACCGTGTTCTACGGCGGCACGGCGGGCGTCGACACCGCGCGCAACGCCGTCTTCAGCCAGGCCACCGCGGGGGTGCCGGGCGACGACGAGTACGACGACTCGTTCGGCGGGGCGCTCGCCGCGGGCGACGTCGACGGTGACGGCTACCCGGACCTCGCCGTCGGTGCCGACTTCGAGACCATCGGCGCCGCGAGCCACGCGGGCAACGTCTGGGTGCTGCGCGGCGGCGCCTCCGGCCTGACGGGCACCGGCGCCCAGTCCTTCAACCAGGGCACGCCGGGCGTCCCGGGCGCCAACGAGTCGTCGGACCTGTTCGGCGACGCCGTCCACCTCGCCGACCACGACAAGGACGGCCGCGCGGATCTGTCGGTGGGCGCGGCCGGCGAGAACAGCGACGACGGCGCGATCTGGTCCCTGCGCGGCTCCCGTGAAGGCATCACGGCCACCGGCTCGGTGAGCTTCGGCGCGTCGTCCGTCGGCATCGGGGAATCGGGCGGGGACCCGATGTTCGGGGACGTCATGTCCGGCTCCTGAGCCCGCGGGCCCGTAAGCCCGTAAGCCCGGATTACGGACCCGACCGACCGCCGAAGGCACGTTCCGCACGACGGGGCGACGCCCCCCGCGCCACCGTGCGGACGGCCTTCGGCGGCGATGAGTTTCGCCGTGTTCTCCGGTCTCCATCTCCGACACACGCCGCACCGTGATCGAGGAGAGCGAGCGCCATGAAGGCCACCTACACGTTCGACGTCTTTTCCAGCCTCGACGGCTTCGGTGCCGCCGACGGCGACTGGACCGGCTACTGGGGCAAGCAGGGGCCCGAGCTCCTCGACCGTCGCCTCGCCCTGTACGGCGAGGAACAGCGGATGGTCTTCGGAGCCAACACATATCGGGCCTTCGCCCGGATGCTGGCCTCCGGCACCCATGAGTCCGACGTACGCGACCCGTGGGTCACCCGGATGCGGAACCTCCCGGCCACGGTCGTGTCGAACACATTGGCAGGCCCCCTCGACTGGCCGGACGCGAACGTGGCGAGCGGCGACGCCGTGGAGGTGGTCGCTCGGCTCAAGGAAGCGTCCGAGGTCCCGCTGCGCTCGCACGGCAGTCTGTCGATGAACCGGGCGCTGATGGCCGCCGGTCTCGTCGACCGGGTCCAGGTGACGCTTTTCCCTGTGATCACCGGCCGGACCGGACTTGAGCCGGTCTTCCAGGGCGCAGCCGACTTCGACCTGGAGCTGATCGAGCACAGGACGCTCGACGGCCACATCCAAGAGCTCGTCTACCGGCCCACTGTGCACCTCTGAGCCCGCCGACGCGTCAGTCGGCGCATCCGCGGCCCGGTCCGTCATCCGTCCAGTGCGCGGCCCGCAGCGCTTCGGGGAGCACCTCCCGCGCGACGTCGCGGAACTGTGCGCCCTCGTCGACCGTCGCGTCCTTGCCGCCGTCGTAGATGCTCCTCATCGCCCGCTGCGTCCACTCCGGTTCCAGGCGTTGCCAGTCCGCAGCGAGACGCCGCAGGAACATCAGGCGGAAGCGTGCCCTGGTGTCACGGTCGTCGGGGGCGAAGCTGTTGAGGGCCGTCTGCAGACAGACGTCGAATGCCGCGGTCAGCTCCCGTGCGGTGCAGTCCTGATCGATGCGCAGCCACAGGGTGATCATCGCGTGGGCGGCCGAGACGGGCGGCTCGTCGCCGCCGTCGAAGAAGGTGGTGACGGCTGTGTCCCACGGGCCCGCCAGGGGTTCGAGACCATGGACGACGACGTCGTCGAGAACATCGCAGAGGAAGTGGGACTGGGCGCGCAGGGTCGTGTTCTGGTGCGTGATCCAGGAGAACCAGCCGCCCTCCCTGCACGCGGCCTGCCGCAAGTGGTTGTCCCGGTCGTGGTCGTACGCCCAGTGCGCGTCCAGCGGTCCGGGGTCGGACTCCGACTGAGGCCGCAGCGACAGTCTGATGTCCCGTCGGTGACCGTCCCAGAAGCGTTCGAGTGCCAGAGTGGCGACCAGTCCGCGCCACGCCTCCATGGGGCACTGCGAACGCCACAGCAAGGCGGCGGCCCGCCACGCCGGTATGACGTCGTGCTCCTGGGGGAACAGCTCGCGGCCGGTGAGCTCTCCCGCCGTCGCCACGGCGAGCACCAGCAGGTTCACCGAGTACCGGGCGGGCCCGGCGGTCACCGGCTGCCGGTTCGGCACGTAGTTGCCGTACCGGGTGTCATGCCGTGCCTCGCCCGCGTGCCGGAACAGGTCGAGCAGCACGTCGCGCACGCCGTGCCGGCGGGACTCCGGCAGGGCACGCAACCGTTCGCAGGCGAAGGAGACGGTGGTCCCGCGCGTGGTCAAGGGCATGGAGGAGAGCAGGGCGTGCAGGAACGCGTCGTCGATCACCGCGGGTCGACTGCGGCGTGTCGAGGAGTTCCACGCGGCGGCCAGCTCGTCCAGTTCCTGGACCACGAGTCGCGCGACCAGGTACTCCCCGAACGTGGCGTGCAAGAATTCGTAGGTACGCAGGCGCAGGCCGTCGCGGTTCGCCCGCGACTCGTGAACGAAGTAGAACCGGCCGAGCACGATGTCCGCCGTGCTGAGCGTGGCCCGCAGGCCGAGCGCGGCGTCTGCCCGGCCGGTGTCAGGAGCGAGTGCGGACAGGTCGGCATCGAGTTCGGCCACACCGATCCACTGCCGTCCCCGGTTGAACATGGCGAAGGCGACCAGGGACAGCTGAGCCAGCTGCCGTTCCACCGCCGCGTCGAGGTCTTCCTCGGCCAGGCCCGCGGCGGCCTTGCGGACCTCCCTGGCGGCGAAGCTGGTGAGGAGCCGTTCATAGAGTTCCCCCTCCCCCAGCGACTCGTCGCGGTGTTGCAACGCGTTCTCGTCCGCGTCGTACAGAGCGAGCAGGAGCAGCAGCAGTGGCTGGGACGCCAACTCCCCGTATCCCAGCACTACATCGGGGTCCAAGGGGCGGAGCCCACGAGCCGTGAAGCCGGTGGCATTTGTACGGTTCCACATCCGCAGCCACCAGGTGACCTGGGCGTTGCTGAACGGTTCCAGGCGCAGAACGAGCATGCCCTCCGCAGGCCGTGCCCGGTCCGCGACCGAGGTCCGGCTGGTGACGACGACAACGACGGGGCGTCCCTGAGCCATCTCCCGACGCTGGAAGTCACCGGCCTTCTGCAGATAGTCGCTGTGACTGGCGCCCGTCGCCTGGAGCAACTCGTCGAAGCCGTCGAGGAGGACGACGGGCAGCGCCCCGGCCGCACGCCGCACGAGCTGGGGCCAGGTCACCGCTTCACCCGTGGTCGACCGCACCGCCTGCTCGATCTGCGTCTGCAGATCCGCCTCGGCGGCCGCGTCGCGCAGTTCCACGCGTACGACGAGGAAGTCCGCTGGTGGCAAGCGTGCCGCGAGGACTTGGGTGAAGACGGATTTGCCCGATCCCGGCTGGCCGAGGACGACCAGCGGGGCGCGGGCGGCCCGTGGTGAGGTGAGATGACCGAGCAGGAAGCGGTCGAGATCCTCGCGGACATGCTGTTCCGCCCACCACTGCTCCTCGGCGAACCGGTCGGCGGGCCCCACTTCGGCCACGCGGAAGTCCGGACTCACATAGGCCGCGCCGAGCGCCGGGAGGCTCAGTCCGTCCAGGACGTCCCGCGAGGTGAGGATGGGCCGGTCGAGCACTGCTGCGTGCGCGCGGGCCAGCCCCGTCAACCAGGGGTCCGGGGTCCGGGGCGACGCCATCTCGGACAACGCCGCGCCGAGTTCGTCGAGACCGGCCCGCAAGGAGCGGAGCTGGGACCGAGTGGCCTGGTGGTCGACCAGGTTCGCCCAGAAGGCGATTTCCGGGAAGTCCAGGGCGAGCTGCCGGAACAGCTCTTCGTATCGTGCGCCGGCCCGGTCCGGCAGCCCCTCGGACACCGTTTGCCGGAATCGGAGCCGCTGGGTGTCGTCGAGCCGGTCCCAGACCGCGAGTCCGGACACGAAGCGGGTGACCTCGCCCGACAGACGCAGATAGAACCCGCTCAGTGCCGCGAGGGCCTCCTCATAGGGCCGGTGGGGCGACGGGACGGGCACTTCCGATCGCAGCAGGACATCGGCCAAGGCATGGAGCCGACGGGAGTCGGGGCACTCCCCTGTGGCCAGGCCCACCTGTTCGGCCCTGCTCATCTCCAAGTCCTCGGCGCCGCACGGAAGTTCGGTCTCCGCCAACACCTCGAAGTATGCGGAGAGCGCCACCACGGCGTGGGCCGCTGCCAAGCGTTCGCCGCGCTCGAAGCGGGCGAGGCCGCGTGCCCGTTCACCCAGACCGTTCACGAGTCCGGCGCCCAGCCGAGCCAGGTCCCCCCGGACGTCAAACAGACTCGCGGCGAAACCCGCCCCCGCGGCCGACGACGCGAGCAGCAGCCCTCCGGTCAACCGATCGAGTGCCGCCACGGCGGCGTCCTCGCGGCCCCCCAGCAGCCGGACGGCGTCCTGATAGCTCAGCCCCGCGTGCCCCATGCGGCTGCTCCCCCGGCTCGACTGCCCACCCCGCCGACCAGTCTCCCGGACGGACTGCTTGATCCCTAGTCCCTGCGGTACTGCGCAGGCGACCCCTTGGTTCCCTCGTCCTCGTACGAGCCCGCCTTGCCGCGGTCCACGTGGAACTTCGTCAGCGTGGTCACCGGGGAGTTCGGGTCGCGGCGGTCGCCGATGACGCGCATGTGGGTGGTGAAGCGCCGGGGCGTCACCTCGTACACGTCGTAGCCGTAGCGGTTGCCCTCGAAGTACTTCAGGTGGGGGTTGGCCTTGCCCATGAGGGGGCCGTTGGCGGTGTTCCACTCCGGCGAGTAGGCGCCGGAGGTCACCGAGTGGGCGGTGAACTCCGTGCCGATCAGGGGCGAATCGGGCTGGTCGAAGTCGGTTCGGACGTCGTCGACGAACGCCGAGTGCCAGTCGCCGGTGATGACGACCAGGTCTTCGAGGCCGCTCCGGTGCACGTGCCCGAGGACCTCCTTGCGTTCGGCGAGGAAGCCGTCCCACTGGTCGGTGAACATGTACGAGCCGCCCGGCCTGCCCCGCAGCTGGCTCAGCATGATCGAGTTGGCCCACACGTGCCAGGAGTCCGGGGCGCGGTCGACGGCGCGCTTGAGCCAGGCCTTCTGCTCGGCGCCGAGGATCGTGCCGTCGCGCAGGTTCTGCGCGGAGCGGTACGAGCGCAGGTCGAGGATGCTCAGTTCGAGCAGGTTGCCCCAGCGGCGTACGCGGTGGATCTCGGGGTCGGGCAGGGCCATGCCGCCGAAGGAGTCGCGGTGCGGCATGTGCTCGAACCAGGCCTGGTAGGCGGCCGCACGGCGGCGCATGAAGGGGGCCCCGCCCCCGGTGCCGCTGTAGTCGTTGACGACCTCGTGGTCGTCCCAGGTCAGGAACCACGGGTGGGCGGCGTGCGCCTCGCGCAGCGACTTGTCCCCCTTGTACAGGGCGTGCCGCTTGCGGTAGTCGGCGAGCGTCAGGATCTCCGGACCGTCGTGGTCGCGTACGTGCTGCTCCGGTACGCCGCCGACCTGGCCGTGCTCGTAGATGTAGTCGCCGAGGTGGACGACGAAGTCCACGTCCTCGCGGGCGATGCCCCGGTGCGCCGCGTAGAAGCCGTCGTGGAACGCCTGGCAGTTGGCGGCGACGAAGGTGACCTTGGACACCCGGCCGCGCGGCGCGGTCTTCGTACGGCCGACGCGGCTGGTCCTGCCGAGTGCCTTGAACGCGTACCAGTAGTGGCGGCCGGGCACGAGACCGCTCACCGGCACGTGCACACTGTGGCCGAGCGTCGCGGAAGCCGGCGTGGTGCCGCGGGCGACGACGTGCCGCAGCCGGGCGTCCCTGGCGACCACCCAGTCGACCTCCACGACCTCGGGAAGTCCCTGTTCGGCGGCGAGGGGTTCGGGCGCGAGTCTGGTCCACAGGAGCACCGAGTGCGGCTGCGGATCGCCGGAGGCCACGCCGAGCGTGAACGGCGCCGGGTCGTACTCGGCGCCGAGGTGCTCGGCCGCCTCACGGGCCTGTGCGGGGGTGAGTCCCGGGGCCAGCGGCCAGGCGAGGTTCAGCGCACCGGCAGCCGCGGCGGCCTTCAGCAGATCACGGCGGTTGACGGTCATCGGTGGCCTCCGGCGGCGCTGAGGGTGAGGGAGAGGGCGTCCGCGTAACCGTCGTTGGAGGTGCCGCCGCCGCTGCGGGTGAAGACGAGGAGGAGCCGCGCCGAGCGGGCGGTGGGCGGCACCGCGGCTTCGGCGGTGCGCTCCACGAGGCCCGTGCGCCCCGCCCGGTCCCCCGAGTCCACGGGGCCGAGGACGCTCAGGGCGACCGGCGTGCCCTTGGCGTCACGGAACTCCACGGAGAACCTGGCGCCGTCCTCCTGCCCGGCGTAGCCCCCGAGCCAGGCGGAGAGGGTGTAGCGCACCCGTCCCGCGTCGACGGCCCGGCGCCCGGTCCGACCGGTCCTGGGCAGGGAGACGTCCTGGACCAGGGTGGTACGCGCGCTGTTGCCGCCCGAGAAGAAGCGGCTGCCGCGCCGGTCGGGACCGGGGTCCGCCGCGGTCGGGTAACCACCGCCGAGGCCGTAGGAAATGAGCGCCGGGGCACCCTGAGCGACCTGCCAGCCGCGGACCTTCGCGACGGGGTCGGCGGTGCCGCCCGCCCCGCTCTCCGCGTCGCCGTTGACGACCAGATTCACGCACGCCTCCTGTAGCTGGTGGGTTGAGCGCGCTCAGCCCACCAGCCACGCGTGAACCAGAAGAAGCGTTCCGGCGAATTCTGTTACGCCCCACCTGCGCAGCGGGGCCCCGGGCGGGACGTCAGGCCAGGCGGGTGGCCTTCAGGCCGTGGAGCGGGTACTCCGCCGGGAGCTTCTGCGGGTCTCCCGGGACGGTGATCTGCACGTCGACCGTCCGCGACTGGCCTCCGGGCAGCAGCTGTTGCTGCTGCGAGTCGATGTACGCCTTGCCGTCCTGATAGATGACGTCGACGCCGGAGGCGACGACCTTCACCCCCTGCACGGTCGGCAGGTCGAAGGAGATCCTGAACTTGTGCACGTCCTCGGGCTGGTGAGTGGACTTGCTGACGGCCGTGAGGTTCAGGTGGAAGCTGTACACCTTGCCTCGCGGGTCGCTGCTCTCCCACGCGGTGGCGAACGACTTCGTCACCTCGATCTCGTCGTAGCTGGGCGGCACGGGGAGCGGGGTGATGCGGCCGGCGCCGTTCATGACCTCCAGGTCGTGAACGGGGATCTTTCCGCCGCCGATCCGCTTCGCGTGGTCGGGAACAGTCGACTTCGTGAGGTCGAGCTGGTTCACGTTCCCGGCGGAGTCGACCGCGAAGAACATGCCGTCGTCGTCGAAGAACGTGGCTGAGTACGACTTGCGGGATCCGACCGAGGAGCTGGCCTCGGCAGGCTCGAAGACCTGCCGCTTCAGCACGGTCTTCATGGGCTCCCTGGATCGGTCGATGAAGAGCAGATCGCCGTTGTCGCCCTCGACCGAGATCAGCCGGCCGTCCTTCGGGTGATGGGCGAAGTCGTCCCACCTCCCGCTCCCCGGCGTGTGGCCCTTCGTCGCCGTCTTCGTGACGAGGTCGATCGAGTAGCTCGGTTCGCCCGGATCGCTCACGACGAAGAGGGTCTTCCCGTCGACGTCCGTGTCCCCGTCGTACCAGGGCTTACCGCTCGGCAAGCCCTGGACGGGCTCGTGCGTGACCTTGCCGGCCTCCACGTCGATGGTGACCAGTTCGTTCCCGCTCACGGCGAAGAGCAGCGGTTCCTTGCCTTCGCCGCGGTACTGCGCGCCCATCGCGGTGTAGCCGGCCGCGTAGGCGGGAACACCGTCGACCAGCCGGGTGTCTCCGTCGATGGGGTCGAAGCGGTAGATGCGGGTGTTCGTCCTGCCTACCGCGAGATAGACCTTGCGGTGCGCCATGGCGTCGTCCCTTTCGTCCGCAACGGGTGGTCGGCCCACAGTGACGCGAGCCGCATCCGCCCACAAGGACGTGAAGTAGTCGGCCGATTACAACGGGTTGCGCAAGAAGTCGCGTTGACATCCGTCACACCAGGCACGCCGCGCCACCTGAGACCCGGCACCCGGCCCGCGGTGACCCGCGCCCGGCCTCGCCCGGCAACCCCGATGCCCACGCAACCGATGAGCCGATCGGCCGCCGATCAGCCACATGTTCCTCTCCGGACACCGGGCGGCCGGGCCCCGGCCGCCCGGTTGGCTGACAGCCCATTGTCCGCAATGGGCCTACGGAGCAAGGTCGGTGGCCATCCGGGCCGAGCACCACGCGTGACATCTCAGGAAGCCACCGGCAATGGTTGCCCGCTGCACGTGAGTACGGCACAAAAGCCCGCTGGAGCGCGCTGCCCCACTGATGCAACCGACGCATCCGCACCGTGGACGGCACGCGACGCATTGACCCCCGGGGCTCCACGGTGTTGCCTCCCCTTCTCCAGCGCTCCACGTCGTCGACACAGGACTCAGCAGGAGGAACCGATGACCGTTCGCCGGTGCGTGACAGCCGCCGCCTGCACCGCACTCGCCGCGCTCTGCGCCGCCGCCGGTCTCCCTCCCACAGGCACTTCCGCCTCCGCCGCCGCCGCGCCCCGCACCGAACGCGTGAGCCTCGGCGTGGCCGGTGCCGAGAGCAACGCCGCTTCCACCAACCCCTCCATCAGCGCCGACGGCCGCTACGTCGCCTTCGTCTCGGAGTCCCGCAACCTGGTCGCGAACGACACCAACGGCACGCCCGACGCCTTCGTCCGGGACATGCTCACCGGCAAGACGGAGCGCGTCAGCGTCAAGAGCAACGGCAAGGCGAGCCACGGTGTCGTACGGGAGGTCTCGCTCAGCCCCGACGGGCGGTACGTGGTCTTCACCTCCACCGCCGACGATCTCGTGAGCGGCGACCCCAACGACCTCGACGACGTCTTCCTGCACGATCGCAGCACCGGCAGAACGCAGCGGATCAGCCCCACGGGCGCGTCCTACGACGGGCTGCGCAGCCTCCTGACGTACGGCCCGGTGGTCAGCGGGGACGGCCGCCACGTCGCGTACGCCTCGGGCGCCGAGGATCTCGTGGCGGGTGACGCCAACAAGCGGGACGACGTCTTTCTGTACGACCGGAAGACGAAGAAGACGGAGCTGGCGCAGCTCACGAACGCGGGCGGACACGGCGAAGGGGATGCGTACGAACCGGCGTTCGCGGGCGGCTCCGGCGGTCGGTACCTCGCCTTCACCTCCAACACCACCGACCTGGCGGGCGTGGAGGACCATGCGTCCGCGACGGACGTCTTCCTGCGCGACCGCGAGAAGGGCACCACGGAGCTCATCAGCATCCCGCACGGCTACAACCGCAAGACCCCGTCCTGGGGCGCGTCCCTCAGCGGCGACGCCCGCTTCGTGGCGTTCACTTCGGCCTCCAGGGTGCTCCGCCCCGAAGGACCGGCTCCGACCGGTGCGCACAACGTCTTCCTCTACGACCGCGAGTCGAAGCGCATGCGGCTGGTCGGCGCCGCCCAGGACGGCACGCCTGCCGACGCGGGCAGCGACGACGTCTCACTGAGCGGCGACGGACGCTTCGCGGCGTTCACCTCCGCCGCCTCCAACCTCACCCCCGATGCCGACGACAGCAGCGCCGACGTCTTCCTGCGCGACATGGTGACCGGCGAGGTGCGCCTCGTCAGCGTCGAGAGCGAGCCGGTGTCCGAGGACACCATGCCGGGGCGGCGGACCGGCGTCACCGACGGCGGCGGCGCGGTGGTGTTCGACTCCCCGGCCGGGAACCTCGTGCCCGGCGACACGAACGGCACGGCCGACGTCTTTCTGCGCCGTCTGCGCTGATCAAGGCCGAGGGTCCGCGGCGCGGTCTCCGCCGGCCTTCGACGGGCCCCCGCCCCGGCGCGCGTTGAGCCGGGCGGCCTGGCGGGTCAGGTGGGCGCGCTCCGCGAGGTTCGTGGCCTTCGCGGCCGCGTCCGTGTAGAGCCGCGCCGCGACCGTCGGGTCCCCGTCGCGCTCGTGGAGGTAGGCCGCCACGGCGGTGTGGCGGGGCAGGGAGTCGTCCAGCGCCGCCAGTGCCGCGAGGCCCGCGCGCGGGCCGTCCGCCTCGCCGACCGCCACCGCTCGGTTCAGCCGGACGACCGGGCTGTCGGTCAGGGCCGCGAGCTCGTCGTACCACTCGACGATCTGCACCCAGTCGGTCTCCTCCGCGGTGGGCGCGTCGGCATGGAGTGCCGCGATGGCGGCCTGGGCCTGGAACTCGCCGAGCCGGTCGCGGGAGAGCGCCGTCTGCAGGATCCCGATGCCCTCGGCGATCGCCCGGGTGTCCCACCGGCTCCGGTCCTGCTCGGCGAGCGGCACCAGACTGCCGTCGGGTGCGGTCCGCGCGGCGCGTCGGGCGTGGTGGAGCAGCATGAGGGCGAGCAGCCCCGCCACCTCGGGGTGGTCGATCGCGGCGGCGAGCTGCCGGGCGAGCCGGATGGCCTCGGCGGCGAGGTCGACGTCGCCGGAGTAGCCCTCGTTGAAGACCAGGTAGAGGACGCGCAGCACGGTGGCGACATCGCCGGGCCGGTCGAGCCGCACGCCGGACACGGTGCGCTTGGCCCGGCTGATGCGCTGCGCCATGGTCGCCTCGGGCACCAGGTAGGCCCGGGCGATCTGGCGGGTGGTGAGTCCGCCGACGGCGCGCAGCGTGAGCGCGACGGCGGACGACGGCGTCAGCGACGGGTGAGCGCACAGGAAGTAGAGCTGGAGGGTGTCGTCCGTGGCGGGTGCGGGGCCCGGCGCGGGTTCCTCGTCGACCAGGTCCTCGCGCCGACGGCGGGACGCGTCCGCCCGGGTCGCGTCGAGGAACCGGCGCCAGGCCACGGTGACCAGCCAGCCCTTCGGGTCCCGTGGCATGTCGCCCGGCCAGACACGGACCGCCTCGACCAGCGCGTCCTGCACGGCGTCCTCGGCCGCCGCGAAGTCAGCTCCGCGGCGGACGAGGATTCCGAGCACGCTCGGGGTGAGGCTTCGGAGCAGGGCCTCGTTCACTTCCGGTGTCACTCCGTGATGGTGGGCGGCTCGGCCATGAAGGGGCGCAGCTCCAGCCACTCGTGGATCGGCTTCCCGCCCGCGCCGGGGGCGGCCGACAGCTCCCCGGCCAGCTCGACGGCGCGCTCGTAGCTGTCGACGTCGATCACCATCCACCCGGCGATGAGGTCCTTGGTCTCGGCGAACGGGCCGTCGGTGACCGGCGGGCGCCCCTCACCGTCGTACCGGACCCACGCCCCTTCGGGAGCGAGCGCCTGGCCGTCGACGAACTCGCCGGTCCCCTCCAGCCGGGCCGCGAAGTCCTGCATGTACTGGATGTGGGCCGAGATCTCCTCGGGCGTCCACTGGTCCATCGGCGTGCAGTTCACCGCCTCCGGAGCTCCGCGGTAGTGCTTGAGAAGCAGGTACTTGGCCATGGTGTTCTCCTCGGTGCCGGTGCGTCCCATTGTGGTCGCTCGGGGTCGCTCTCACTGCTGGGACGGAGCGGGCCACGGGTTCTCGACATCACCTGACGTCATCGGGGGAACTTTTTTCGGCGCCGCTCACACCCTGCTGAGCGGCGCGGCCGTACGCGTGCGGTGGGCGAGGCGCGCCTTGCGCGTGGCGACGTCGACCGTGTACGCCTCGACGGTCATGGCCCGCTCGGACACCTTCAGCACCATGAAGCCGTGCTCGGAGAAGTTCTGCCAGGTCGACGGGTGACCGAAGTGGGCCTTGCCGTCGCCTGCCTTGCCCGCGGCGCCGCACACGATCTGCCGGGTGCCGCCGGTGCGGGCGGTGGGCTCCAGGATCTGCAGCGTGTGGTCGTGCCCGGACAGGATCAGGTCGGCGCGCCCGCACACCACCTCCTCGTACAGCTCCTTGAGGTGGATGCCACTGGTGTAGTGGCCGATGACGAACCCGTCGTACGAACCGGCGCTGCCGTGCTTGCCGTTGTTGAGGTACGGGTGGTGGCCGAGCACGATCTTCCAGCGGGCGCGCGATGCCTTGAGGGCGCTGTCCAGCCAGTTGCGCTGCTCGCGCATGTAGGGGCCGTTCCACCAGTAGTGCGGATCGAGTTGCGCGACGTACGAGGAGACGGGGTTGGTGTCGATCGCGAAGAACTCGACGACCGGGTCGCTGTCGGCGGCGGCCGTGGCGGGCAGGGCGACGTTGTAGTAGCGGCTCGGCATGTACCAGCGGCGGGAGCCCTGCGCGTAGGTGACCTCGCGGTCGCCGCGCGACGGGTCGCCGCCGCTGCCCGGGATCAGCCCCGAGCAGTCGTGGTTGCCGAGGACCATCAGCCACGGCATGTCCAGACCGGAGTTGGGGTCCTCGAACTTGGTGCGGAACTCCGAGTCGTCGGCGGACTCGGGACCGTTCTCGTAGATGTTGTCGCCGAGGCCGACCGCGAGGCCGATGCCTTCGGCGCGGCACACCTCGCGGGCCGCGGCGGCCACCGCGTGCTGCGCCTCGTCGCCCGTACCGGCGTCGCCGGTGAGGAGCACCGCGTACTCGCCGGAGCGGTTCGGGCCGGTCGGCAGGGGGAACTTGCCGGTGCGGGCGGTGGCCGCGGCGGCGGTCTGCGTCCCGCCCTGCAGGACGGTCAGCGCCGCCGCCCCCGCCATCACGCCGCCCAGCACGGTCCGGCGCCGCGGTGCCCGCATCTCCCGGACCCGCTCCCCCACCGGTCCTTCGGACAGCGCCGGGTCGGCCCGCAGCCACTGTTCTTCGGTCAGGTCCGCGCTCGGTGGTATCAGCTCGTCATCGCACATGGAGGGTTTCTCTCACGGGAGGGCGGGCGGATGGTGGGGAACCGATGAACTCCTGGTGGACGAATGGACACGGATGATCTTCAGGCCGCCTCCACCACGTCCGTCGGGTCCACCGGGCCGCTGCCCTTGGCGAACTGCGTCCGGTACAGCTCGGCATACCGTCCGTCCAGGGCCAGCAGCTCGTCGTGCGTGCCGCGTTCGACGATCCGTCCGGCCTCGACGACGAGGATCTGGTCGGCGGACCGCACGGTGGAGAGCCGGTGGGCGATCACCACGGCGGTGCGGCCTTCGAGCGCCTCGCCCAGTGCTTCCTGGACCGCGGCCTCGGAGGTGTTGTCGAGGTGCGCCGTCGCCTCGTCGAGGATGACGACCCGCTGGCCCGCGAGGAGCAGCCGCGCGATGGTCATCCGCTGGCGCTCGCCGCCGGAGAGCCGGTATCCGCGCTCCCCGACGACCGTGTCCAGACCGTCGGGCAGCGAGCGTACGAGGTCTTCGAGGCGCGAGCGCCGCAGTACGTCCCACAGCTCGTCCTCGCTCGCGCCGGGCCGGGCGAGGAGCAGGTTGTCGCGGACGGACTCGTGGAAGAGGTGGCCGTCCTGCGTGACCATGCCCAGCGTGGCCCGCATGGACTCGGCGGACAGGTCCCGCACGTCGACGCCCCCGATCCGCACGGCGCCCCCGTCGGTGTCGTACAGGCGCGGCAGGAGCTGCGCGATGGTCGACTTGCCCGCTCCGGACGAGCCGACGAGTGCGACGGTCTGGCCGGGCTCGGCGCGGAAGGAGAGTCCGTGCAGGACCTCGTCGCCGCCGCGGGTGTCGAGCGAGGCGACCTCTTCGAGGGAGGCGAGGGAGACCTTGTCGGCGGCCGGGTAGCCGAACCGGACGTCGTCGAACTCGATGGCGACGGGCCCTTCGGGCACCGGCACCGCGTCCTTCTTCTCTTCGATGAGGGGCTTCAGGTCGAGCACCTCGAAGACCCGCTCGAAGCTGACGAGGGCGCTCATCACCTCGACCCGCGCGCCTGCCAGTGAGGTCAGCGGCGCGTAGAGCCGGGTGAGCAGCAGGGCCAGCGAGACGACGGCGCCCGCCTTCAGGGATCCTTCCAGCGCGAAGTACCCCCCGAGGCCGTACACGAGCGCCAGCGCGAGGGCCGACACCAGGGTGAGGGCGGTGATGAACGCGGACTGCGCCATGGCGGTGCGTACGCCGATGTCCCGCACCCGGTGGGCGCGTGCGGCGAACTCCGCCGACTCGTCGCCGGGGCGGCCGAACAGCTTGATGAGGGTGGCGCCCGGCGCCGAGAAGCGCTCCGTCATCCGTGTGCCCATGGCGGCGTTGTGGTGCGCGGCCTCGCGCTGGAGCTTGGCCATCCGCGTCCCCATCCGGCGTGCGGGCACGACGAAGACCGGCAGCAGCACCAGCGCGAGCAGGGTGATCTGCCAGGAGAGCGTCAGCATGACGACGAGGGTCAGGAGCAGCGTCACGACGTTCCCGACGACGCCGGACAGGGTGTTGCTGAACGCGCGCTGTGCGCCGACCACGTCGTTGTTGAGCCGGCTGACGAGCGCGCCCGTGCGGGTGCGGGTGAAGAACGCGACGGGCATGCGCTGGACGTGGTCGAAGACGGCGGTGCGCAGATCGAGGATGAGCCCTTCGCCGAGGTTCGCCGACAGCCATCGGCTCAGCAGCCCGAGACCTGCCTCCGCGAGGGCGATCGCGGCGATCACCAAGGCGTAGCGGACCACGGTCGAGGAGTCGGAGCCCGATACGATGGCGGTCACGACATTGCCTGCGAGCACGGGTGTTGCCACGGCGAGCAGTGCGGTGACGATGCTCAGCAGCACGAACTGCCAGATGCGTCGACGGTGGGGCCGCGCGAAGGTGCCGATGCGGCGCAGTGTGGCCCGGGCGAAGGGGCGGCGGTCCTGCTGGGCGTGCATGACGCTGTACATCTGCGTCCATGCGGTCGTTTCCATGCTCATACAGGGAACGTTAGAACCTCAACTAAACTTGAGGTCAAGCCCCCTGCCCGTACCGGACAGGGCTTTCACCCGCCTTTCGCCGGTTCGCGCTTCGGCTGTCCGCCCCTTGGCCCGCCCGTCCCTCCGTCTCCCGGCTAGCCGAGTTCGAGCGACGTGGTGCCGAAGACCCGGTCCGCGGCGTAGTCCCTGATCGGGCCCGTGTACATACGGGCCGTGTCGAAGGTGGGCTTCATGCCGCGGGCCTCGGCGAGCGCCACGGCCTCCGGGTTGGACTCGGGCACGTCCATCGCGACGGGCGCCCCGTCCGCGTCGGCCGCCAGTGCGTCCATGAGTGCCTCGGCGTCGGCGCGGGTGTCGGCGAAGAGCGGCCCGATGCGGCGGGCGTCACGGCCCTGGCGGATCACTCCGTACCCGGTCAGGCGTCCGTCGACGATACGGGCGAGCGCGCGGTGGCCCGGGGCGGCGAGCCAGGACTCCAGGAAGCGGGGCCGGTCCGCGGGCAGGCATGCGCTGTCGTACGCCATGAGAGCCCGCAGGCCCGCCGCCTCGACGGGGCGCACGTACCGGTCGGGCACGTCGACCGCGGGCAGCGGGCCGGTGTAGCGCAGCGTCCCGTGCCGCCGCTCGAAGCCGGATCGGCGGTAGTTGTCCTGCTGGGCCGGTACGCCGTCCAGGCCCACGACGCGGTCCCCGGCGTGGGCGAGTCCCGCCTGCCAGGTGGCGAGGCCCAGGCCGCGGCCCCGCAGGTCGGGGCGGACCAGGTAGTGACCGAGAAAGGCGTAGTCCTGCCCGTAGTTGACCACGGAGATCGCGGAGGCCGGTTCGCCGTCCAGGCGCCCCAGAAAGAAACCGTCGGGGTCCTGCGCGTGGAACGAGGGGGCGTCGCCGAGGCCGGGGTTCCAGCCCTCGTCCGCCGCCCAGCCCGTCACCACTCGCCAGTCGTCGAGCGTCGCCCGTGAGATCACGAGCCGCCCGGGGGCCGAATCCGTCATCGCTGCACCCTTCTCGATCCGACACGGTGGGCCGTGGGGAACCGCACCGGGTGCATCCTGCCCGAGCTGACGTCAGCCGATGCCCGCCACATGACGGTCCCGTGCGGCGCCCAGTCCGGCCACGACCTGCGGGACCAGCAGCACGAGCAGCAGGACGAGCGGCACGGTCCAGCTGTGCGAGGCGTCGTGGACGGCGCCGAGGAGGGTGGGGCCGGTGGCCGCGAGGATGTAGCCGAAGCACTGGGACATGCTGGAGAGCTGCGCCACGTGCCGGGCGTCGGGGGCCCGCTGCACGATGAACAGCAGCGCCAGGCTGATGGCCGCGCCCTGGCCGAGGCCGAGCAGCGTCATCCACAGGTAGGCCCCGCCGACCGGCGCGGCGAGCAGCCCCGCGAAGCCGAGCGCGCAGAGCACGGCGCCGAGCGCGGCCAGGGTGCCCGAGCGCAGCCTGCGGCCGACGATCACCGGGGCGAGGAAGGAACCCGCGATGCCGAGCAGCGAGGAGAAGGAGAGCATCCAGCCCGCGTCGCCCGGGGCCATTCCGGCGTCCTGGAACACGGTCGGCAGCCAGGCGGCGGCCGCGTAGTAGTTGAGGGACTGCAGGCCCATGTACGCGGTGACCTGCCAGGCGAGCGGGGAGCGCCACAGGCCGCGTACGGGGTGGGCGGCCTGATGTGCCGCCGCGGCGCCGACCCGTGTGCGCGACCGGACCTGCGGCAGCCAGACGAGCAGCGCGACGACCGCGAGCGCACCCCAGCAGGCCAGGGTGGTGCGCCAGTTCATGCCGCTGGCCTGCTGCACGGGCAGCGTGACACCGGCGGCGAGCGCCGCCCCGCCGAACAGCGACATCGAGTACAGGCCCGTCATCAGACCGGCCTTCGCCGGGAAGTCGCGCTTGATCAGGCCGGGCAGCAGGACGTTGGCGACGGCTATGCCCGCGCCGATGACGACGGTGCCCGCGAAGAGCGCGACGACCGAGTCGAGCAGGCGCAGGGCCGTGCCCGCGCAGATCAGCAGCATGGTGCCGAACAGGGACCGCTCCATGCCGAGGCGGCGGCCGAGCCGCGGCGCGACGGGCGCGAGCAGGCCGAAGCAGAGCAGCGGGAGCGCGGTGAGCAGGCTGGTCGCGGCGGCCGACATGCCACTGTCGTCGCGGATGGTGTCCGCGAGCGGGGAGACGGCGACGAGGGCGGGGCGCAGGTTGAGGGCGAGCAGTACGACGCCGATGGCGAGGTGGAGCACGTGGCGGCCGGCCGTCGGGGGCGAGGCGGGGTCCGGGCCCGGCGGAGCCCCGGTGGTGCTGTCGTGTGCGGCCTCGGCGGTCGCCGGTGCTGCCTCACTCATGTGCTGCTCCTGATTCGTTCCTGTCGTGGCCGCTGTCGGGGCCGGTGTGTGGCTGCTCGCGCAGTGCGGCCATGCCCTCGTTGAGGTGGGCGAGGACCGCGGCCTCCGCGGCGTCGGCGTCCCGCGCCTCGATGGCGTCGACGATCGCCTCGTGGCCTTCGAGCTGGTGGCGCACGGAGTCCGGGACGGGTGCGCCGATGACGGACTGGACCGTGGAGCGCAGGGCGTCGCTGAGGTGTCCGTACAGCTCGGCGAGGACGCTGTTGTGCGCCGCTTCGGCGACCGTGCGGTGGAAGGCCATGTCCGCGTCGACGAACGCGGCCGTGTTCCCGCTCTGCCACGCCAGGCTGCGCTCGACGAGCGCGGCCCGGAGGGTCACGAGGTCCTCGTCGGTACGACGCTCCGCGGCGTGGCGGGCGGCGTCCCGCTCCAGGGAGGCACGGACTTCGTACGCCTCCAGGACGCCCGCACGGCGCAGCCTGCGCTGCACGGCCGCGCCGAAGTCGCTGTCCGCGCGCACATAGGTGCCGTCGCCCTGGCGGGGCTCCAGCATGCCGGTGTGCACGAGTGCGCGCACGGCTTCCCGCACCGTGTTGCGGCCCACGGCGAGCTGCTCGACGAGGAGCGGCTCGGCCGGGATCTTCTCGCCGACCTTCCATTCGCCGTCGCCGATGAGGCTCTCCATCTGGGCGATGACGAGGTCGACGAGGTTGGTCCGGGCGGCGCTGCGCAGCGGCATCGGTCGGCACCTTCTCTGCTGGACACGGGTGGACATGGGAACATCCCATGTTTCACGTTCACAGACATCGGAACATCCCATGTTTCCGGCTGTCAAACCCGCCCGCAGGGCGTGAAGGCGCGCCGAGCCGGTCCGCCCTGAAGGTTTTACCCGCCGAGTTTGGTCTAGACCTTGACAGGTTCAGACCATTTTCGCTTGAGTCGCGACACCCACACCGGCGGCGCGGCCCCCGCAAACCCCGCCGCCACAAGGAGAGTTGGCATGATCAGACGCCTCACCAGCTTCGCCGCCGCACTCGCCGCCCTCGGCGCGATGATCGTCCTGGGACCGGCCGCGACCTCCGCGTCCGCCGCCGAGTGCGCCGCACCGTGGAACTCCTCGTCCGTCTACACGGGCGGCAAGTCCGCCTCGTACAACGGGCACAACTGGACCGCCAAGTGGTGGACCCAGAACGAGACCCCGGGCCGTTCCGACGTCTGGACCGACCAGGGCACGTGCGGCGGCGGCACGGACCCGGGCAACCCCGACCCGTCGGGCTTCGTCGTCAGCGAGTCCCAGTTCAACCAGATGTTCCCGAACCGGAATTCGTTCTACACGTACAAGGGCCTGACCGACGCCCTCAAGTCCTACCCGGCCTTCGCGAACACCGGCAGCGACACCGTGAAGCGCCAGGAGGCCGCGGCGTTCCTCGCGAACGTCAGCCACGAGACCGGTGGCCTGGTGTACGTCGTCGAGCAGAACCAGAGCAACTACCCGCACTACTGCGACAAGACCCAGCCCTACGGCTGTCCCGCGGGGCAGGCCGCCTACTACGGCCGCGGTCCGATCCAGCTCAGCTGGAACTTCAACTACAAGGCCGCGGGCGACGCGCTCGGCATCGACCTGCTCAACAACCCCTACCTGGTCGAGCAGAACCCGGCCATCGCCTGGCAGACGGGCCTTTGGTACTGGAACACCCAGAACGGCCCCGGCACCATGACCCCGCACAACGCCATGGTCAACGGCGCCGGGTTCGGCGAGACCATCCGCGCCATCAACGGCACCCTGGAATGCAACGGCGGCAACCCCGGCCAGGTCCAGAGCCGCATCGACCGCTACAAGGCCTTCACCCAGATCCTGGGCACCACACCGGGCGCCAACCTCAGCTGCTGACGCCCCGGCCGCACCGCTTCCCGGCGCGGCACCCACCCCTCCGACGCGCCGCGAACGCCCTCGCCGGGCGGGCCCTCAACCCCTCGGGCCCGCCCGGCACTTCGCCGCCCGTCAGACCAGCGGCTCCAGCCGGAACACCGGATGCCGCGCCACCTCGGCGGCGAACTCCTCGTCCGTCGAATCGCCCGTCACGTCGAAGTAGGGCCGGGTGACGGGCACTTCCCGCCAGTACTGGCGCAGCACCGGCACGCTCTCGGCCGGTCCGAGCTCGACCACGCGCACGGTCTCCGACCCGCCGCCCCGGCCAAGACCGATCTCCCCCGCCGCGCGCGCGTTGCGTACCCACTCGCTGACCCCGTAGGCGGCGACGACCCACCGCTCACCACCGGCCGACATCACGTCGACCGGCGTGGAGTACACCCGCCCGGACTTCCTGCCGCGCACGGACAGGTTGTACCGGTACGCCTTGCCGATCCCGCGCCGGGTCATCGCGTGGAACACCCGGTTGATCATGCGCGTGCCGGCATTCATGCGGTACGCCTTGGCCATCGCCCCTCCTCGTGTCGAACGGTCGGAGCCTACGGCGTGCCGGGCGGCGCCCTCCCCCCCTACGACGCGGCGAGCAACTGCGCGGCGGCGCCCCGGGCCTGGCGCGCCGGTTCGGGCGAGCCGGAGATCGCGGCGGCCGTCATGGCCCCTTCCGCGAGCAGGACCAACGGGCCGACGGCCGACGCGGCGCCGCCCGCGGCCCGCACGAGGCCGGCGACGTAGTCGCGGAAGGCGTCCTTGTGCGCCCGGACGGTGTCGGCGACGGCGGCGTCCACCGCACCGAGTTCACCGAAGGAGTTGACGAAGGCGCAGCCCCTGAAGTCCGGCTCGGAGAACCACGCGTACAGCCAGTCGTAGACCGCGAGGACGCGCTCCCCGGCGTCCTCCGTCCCGTGCACCTCGTCCACGTACGCGGCGAGCCGTCCGCGCCAGCGCCGGTCGCGGCGCTCCAGGCAGGCGAGGACCAGCTCCGACTTCGACGGGAACACCCGGTAGAGCCGCTTGAGCGAGACACCGGAAGCGGTGCGCACCTGATCCATGCCGACTGCCTGGATACCGCGTTCGTAGAAGAGGGCTTCGGCGGCGTCGAGGAGTCTCGTCCGGGCTTCCGCTTGCTCCATGGAGGCTCCCCGCCAATTGAGAACGTACGTTCTCACACCGTACACCGCACGTCAGGACTCTTGCACCGGCCACCACCGTTGCGCGAGAACGTTCGTTCTCCTAAGGTGGCGACGCCCGGAGGAGAACGATCGTTCTCTCCGTGCCCGACCGTACCGACAGGGAGCGAACCATGACCACGACCACCATCCGGCCCCCCGTCCCGCCCTTCACCCGGGAGAGCGCGACCGAGAAGGTCCGCCTCGCCGAGGACGGCTGGAACAGCCGCGATCCGCGGAAGGTGGCGCTCGCCTACAGCGAGGACTCCCGCTGGCGCAATCGCGCGGAGTTCGTCACCGGGCGCGAGGCCGTCGTCGGCTTCCTGTCGCGCAAGTGGGACCGCGAGCTCGACTACCGGCTCATCAAGGAGCTGTGGGCGCACGACGGCCACCGCATCGCGGTGCGCTTCGCCTATGAGTGGCACGACGACTCCGGGCACTGGTACCGCTCGTACGGCAACGAGAACTGGGAGTTCGACGAGAACGGCCTGATGCACACCCGTCACGCCTGCATCAACGACGTGCCCATCCGCGAGAGCGACCGCCTGTACCACTGGCCGCTCGGCCGCCGCCCCGACGACCACCCCGGCCTCACCGAACTCGGCCTCTGAGAACCCGGTCGCGACCGTAGGCAGCGGCGCGAGTCGGCGGGATGCTGGGCGGGCGCTCACCTCGACCGGGGGGAAATCCGCTGTGAAGGCCATCGCGCAGGACGTCTACGGCACCGCGGAAACACTGCACGTACGGGACATCGGCCTCCCCTCTCCCGCCGAGGGCGAGGTGGTGGTGCGCGTGCACGCCGCCGGCGTGGGCCCGGACGTGTGGCATCTGATGAGCGGCCTGCCCCTGATGGTCCGCCCGGTCTTCGGACTGCGCAGGCCCAGGAATCCCGTGCGGGGCTGGGACGGCGCCGGACGCGTCGAGGCGGTCGGCGCGAAGGTGACGGACTTCGCGCCCGGCGACCCGGTCTACGGGCGGCTCGACGGCTCGTTCGCCGAGTACGCGCGCGCCAAGGCCGACTGGATCGCGCCGAAGCCCGCGAACGTGACCTTCGCGCAGGCCGCTGCCGTCCCGGTGTCCGCCGTCACCGCCCTGCAGGCGCTGCACGCCAAAGCGGGTCTGCGGGCGGGCCAGAAGGTTCTCGTCATCGGCGCCTCGGGCGGCGTGGGCAGCTTCGCCGTCCAGCTCGCCGTCGCCCACGGCGCCGAGGTCGTCGGGGTCTGCGGGACCGGTGCCGTCGAGTTCGTGCGCTCCCTGGGCGCCACCGAGGTACTCGACCACACCCGCCAGGAGATCACCGACGGCCCCCACCGGTACGACGTCGTCCTCGACGCCGCCGGCAATCGCCCCCTGCCCCTGCTGCGCCGCACCCTCACGCCGAGCGGCACCCTCGTGCACATCGGAGGGGAGGGCGGCAGCCGTTGGCTCGGTGACACCGGCATCCAGCTGCGGATGGCCCTGCTGACCCGCTTCACCCGGCACGACCTCCTCGGCCTGCTCGCCGTCGTACGCCGGGCGGACCTGCTGACCCTCACGTCCCTGATCGAGAGCGGCGACATCACTCCGGTCGTCGACAGCACGTACCCCCTGGACCGGGCTCCGGCCGCCGTCCGCCATCTGGAGAAGGGCCACCCCCGGGGCAAGGTCGTCCTGACGGTGACGCCCGAGGCCTGAGAGCCTCCGGCTCCGCTGCGTGTTTCCCCCCGGCGCCCTGGGCACCCGGTCCGCGACAGCGGCTCGGTCCCGCGCACGGCCGCGCGGCCGAACCGCCCGCCCTCGGCAAGGAGGTCCACATGGCCACCGCACACGAAACACCGGGCGGCCGACTCCCGCATGCCCCCGCACCCATGTCGGCCTACGGTGGAAATCCCGGGGCCGCATCGCGTGCGGCCGCACAGCCGCACGCCTCACTGGAGGCCTGACATGACCCTCGCCGCGAGCGGAGCCACATCACTGCTGCTGATCGTCGGCGTGGTGATCGTTGCCGTCCTTCTGTTCCTCTTCTGGTTCGGAAGGCGGCAGGTCGCCCGCCGTCCCGCCCCACCGCAGGAACCCCAGCCCCGCGCGGACTCCTGGGAGGAGCCCGACGAACATCCGGACCATCACCACCATCACGGCCGTCCTCCCGAGTCCCGCTAGACCCCCCGCAGGCACCCCGAGCCCGAGGAGGAACCGCATGCCCATCGCCACGATCGACCCGGCCACCGGCGAGACCCTGGAGACCTTCGAGGCTCTTCCGGGCGACGAGGTCCAGCGCCGTCTGGCGGCGGCCGAATCGGCGTACGCCCACCACCGCACCACCGGCTTCGCCGAGCGCGCACGCCTGCTCGACCGCGCCGCCGACCTGCTGGAAGAGGACACGGCGGACATCGCACGCACCATGACGACCGAGATGGGCAAACCGGTGAAGGCCGCCAGGGCCGAGGCCGCGAAGTGCGTCAAGGCCATGCGCTGGTACGCGGAGCACGCCGAGGCCCTCCTCGCGGACGAGCACCCGGCCGAGAAGGACGTGCGCGACTCGGGCGCCTCGCGGGCGATCGTCCGCTACCGTCCGCTCGGCGTCGTACTGGCCGTGATGCCGTGGAACTTCCCGCTCTGGCAGGTCATCCGCTTCGCCGCCCCCGCTCTCATGGCGGGCAACGTCGGCCTGCTCAAGCACGCCTCGAACGTGCCGAGGACCGCCCTCTACCTCCAGGACCTGTTCACCCGCGCCGGTTATCCGGAGGGCTGCTTCCAGACGCTGCTGATCGGCTCGGGCGCCGTCGAGGACGTCCTGCGCGACCGTCGGGTGGCCGCTGCGACCCTCACCGGCAGCGAGCCCGCGGGGCGTTCGGTGGCGTCCGTCGCGGGCGACGAGATCAAGAAGACCGTCCTGGAACTGGGCGGCAGCGATCCGTTCCTCGTGCTGCCGAGCGCCGACGTCGAGCGCGCCGCCGCGACCGCGGTGACCGCCCGGGTGCAGAACAACGGTCAGTCCTGCATCGCCGCCAAGCGGTTCATCGTGCACGCGGACGTCTACGACGCCTTCCGCGAGCGGTTCGTCGCCGGGATGCGCGAACTGACCGTCGGCGACCCGATGAGCGAGGACACCGATGTGGGTCCGCTCGCGACCGAGCAGGGCCGCGCGGACCTCGAGGAGCTCGTCGACGACGCGCTGGGCGGCGGCGCCACGGCGCTCTGCGGCGGACAGCGCCCCAAGGAGCAGGAGCGGGGCTGGTACTACTCCCCCACCGTCCTCGCGGACGTCACCCCGCAGATGCGGATCCACCGCGAGGAGGCGTTCGGCCCGGTGGCCACGCTGTACCGCGTCGCCGATCTGGACGAGGCCGTGGAGCTGGCCAACGACACGCCGTTCGGGCTGAGTTCCAACGTGTGGACCCGCGACGACGCTGACGTCGAGCGGTGCGTACGGGACCTCCAGGCGGGCGGTGTGTTCGTCAACGGAATGACCGCATCCCATCCCGGACTGCCCTTCGGCGGCGTCAAGCGCTCCGGTTACGGCAGGGAGCTGTCGGGCCACGGCATCCGCGAGTTCTGCAACGCGACGACGGTCTGGCACGGCGCGTAGCGGGGCGATGACGGTCGCCCGGGCCCCCGTGGGGGCCCGGGCCGCTCACGCCGACAGCAGCGAGTCGTCCAGGGGCCTGGCGCCCGGCAGCCGGTGTCCCGCCGCCACGACCGCCGCGTCGACATCGCTGGTGCCGGTGGCCAGGCACAGGCTGTAGGCGACGTCTTCGTACGCCTGACGGCTCTCCGGGCTTCCCTGATCGGCGCGGAGCAGGGCGAGGGTCTTGTAGCGCTCCAGCAGGTCTTCGAGTACGAGGGGGTGCGCCAGCAGCACGAGAGGCTCCACGGGGTCGGGTGCAAGGGTCGCTCAGCATCCCGGATGCCCGCCCCCGACGCCGCGAATCACGCGCAACGCCTCCGTTTGTCGTCCCGGCGGTTCGTCGTCAGACTCGAAGCTGTGGACGCGTCGAACAGCAACCCCACGGACAGCGGCACCAGCGAGACCACGCGCACCTCCGGGACCGCACCGGAGCCCCGCGACAACGGCCGACGCGAGACCGAGGACGAGCGCGCCGACCGGCAGTGGGCCGAGTTGATCCAGGAAGTACGGGTGGCGCAGACCGGTGTGCAGATCCTGTTCGGCTTCCTCCTGACGGTCGTCTTCACGCCCCGGTTCGCCGAGCTCGACGACACCGACCGGACCATCTACATCGTGACGGTGATCCTCGGCTCGACGGCGACGGGCGCCCTCATCGGCCCCGTCTCGTTCCACCGCATCGTCGCGGGGCGCAGGATCAAGCCGCACGCGGTGGTGTGGGCGTCCCGGCTGACCCTCGTCGGGCTGGTCCTCCTCCTCGGCACCCTGACGGCGGCGCTCCTCCTCGTGCTGCGGGTCGCCACCGACAACACCGTGGTGCCGTGGCTGGTGACCGGTGTCGTCGCCTGGTACCTGCTGTGCTGGTTCGTGCTGCCCGCGTGGGCGCGGTACAAGCACACCTCCGCCGACTGACCCGGGCCGCTCAGGTGTCGGCGTTCTTCCCTATGTACAGCTCGGCGAAGGCCGCCGCCCCCGTCGGCGAGCCGAGGAGCCTGCGCAGTCGCGCGTCCGCGGTGCCCGCCTCGAAGGGGTCGCCCGACGAGGCGCCGTGCAGCACGTCCGCGAACCACTGCGAGAATTCCTGGTACTGCCACACCCTCGGCAGACACGCCGCCGAGTAGCCGCGCAGCCCGCTCTCGTCGCCGTCCGCCGCGTACGCGACGAGTGCGTCGCCCAGCAGGAACGCGTCGTGCAGGGCGAGGTTCATGCCCTTGGCCGCGATGGGGGCCGTGAGGTGGGCGGCGTCGCCCGCGAGGTACAGCCGCCCGTGGGACATGGGCTCCACCACGTAGTTGTGCATGTCCAGGACGCGTCGTTCGACGATGGGTCCCTCGGTGAGCGGCGGCGCTCCGTCGGCCGCGAGGCGGGCGTGCAGCTCCGACCAGACGCGGTCGTGCGGCCAGTTGCCCGGGTCGTCGCCGGGCGGGCACTCCAGGTAGTAGCGGGTGATCTGCGGGCTGCGGGCCATGTGGGCGGCGAATCCGCGGGGGTGGAGGCCGAAGACGACGCAGTCCGAGGACGGCGGCGCCTCGGCGAGCAGCGCCAGCCAGCCGATGCCGTAGTCGCGCCGGGCGACGGTGACCTGCTCGGCGCCCAGGTGGGCCCGTGTCACACCGCGCGCGCCGTCGCAGCCCGCGACGGCGGCGCAGTCGATGCGCACGCGCTCCCCCGTGCCCGGGTCGGTGTACGACACCGCGGGCCGGTCGGTGTCGATGTCGTGCAGTGCCACGTCGCGTACGCCGAACCGGATGTCGCCGTCCGCCACGTCCGCGTAGGCCCGCACGAGGTCCGTCACCAGCAGCGGCTGCGGGTAGACGAAGTGGCGGTGCCCCGAAAGTTCGCCGTAGCGGAACCGGTGGCGCTGCCCGGCGCTGCGGAACTCGCACTCGGTGTGCACCTGCGCGTGTTCGAGCAGCCGCCCGGCCAGCCCGCGCCGCTCCAGGGCGCGCACCGCCCACTCCTCAAGGAAGCCCGCGCGGGGCCGCTGTTCGATGAACTCCCTGCTCTCCGTCTCGAGGACCACACAGTCCACGGAGGCGGCGCGAAGGATGTTGGCAAGGGTGAGCCCGGCAGGTCCGGCGCCCACGACTACGACGGTCATCCCGGAATTATGGCGTGCCCACGCCAAGGGGAGACACGGCGTCCGCTCAGGCATCCGATCGGGGCGTCCCGCTCAGTCGTCCCCGGGCGGCGCTCCGCGGTCCGCGCCGGTCAGGCGCAGCTGCACCTCGACCTCCTGGTCGCCGGACGCCGTGCCCGCGGCCGTCACGACGAAGGCCGACGCGAGTGCCGCGTGCAGGCGGGACACCGCGACCGGTCCGCCCTGCAGGTCCGCGGTGACCGAGCCCGCGAGCAGGACGCCCGGCACGGAGGCCGGACTGTGGTCGGCGAGGAAACCACCGGTCCAGACCTCGGGCCACGGCTCCCCGGTCTGGCGGGGCGCGTCGACGCCGCGGTCGGAGGGGAAGTGGTCGCGCAGCACGTTGAACACGGTGTCCGCGTCCGCCGGGGAGCACTCGCCGAGGACCACCTGTACGAGGTCCACGGACGGGGGGTGCGGCCATTCCGGGCGCCCGCCGGGCGCCCCGCGCGTCACAGCTCCCCCAGCGCGGGCAGGAGCTTCTTCTCGGCCCAGTCGATGAAGGGGCGCTGCTGCTCGCCGCCCACCTGGACGAGGGCGATCTCCGTGAAGCCCGCGTCGACGTAGGGACGTACGGCTTCGACGAAGTCCTCGACATCGTCCCCGCACGGGATCTGCTTCGCCATGTCCTGCGGGGTGACGAACCGGGTGGCACCGGCGAACCCCGAGGGCCCGGGCAGCTCGGAGTTGACGGGCCAGCCGCCGACCGACCAGCGGAACTGGTCGTGGGCGCGGGCGATGGCCGCGTCCTTGTCGGTGTCGTAGCAGACGGGCAGCTGCCCGACCCGGGGCTTGCCCCGGCCCCCGTGCCGGTCGAAGGAGTCGAGGAGCCCGCCCTTGGGCTCGGTCGCGATGACGAGGTCGGCGTGGCGTCCTGCCAGCGCGCAGGAGCGCTCGCCGGAGACGGCGATGCCGATGGGCGGCAGTTCGTCGGGCACGTCCCACAGCCTGGCGTTCGCCACGTCGAAGTGGGTGCCCTCGTGGTTCACGTTGTCGCCGGTGAAGAGCGCGCGGATGATGCCGACCGCCTCTTCGAGCATGTCGACGCGCACGCGCGCGGAGGGCCAGCCGGCACCGACGATGTGCTCGTTCAGGTTCTCGCCCGAACCGAGCCCCAGCCGGAAGCGGCCCTCGGAGAGCAGCTGCATCGTCGCCGCCTTCTGTGCCACCACCGCGGGGTGGTAGCGGACCGTCGGGCAGGTCACGTACGTCATGAGGGGAATGCGCGAAGTCGCCTGCGCGGCCGCGCCGAGCACGCTCCACGCGTACGGGGAGTGCCCCTGCGAGTCCAGCCACGGAAAGTAGTGGTCGGAGGTGACGGAGAAGTCGAACCCCGCCCTCTCCGCCGCGACGAGATCGTCGACGAGCGCGCGCGGACCGGCCTGCTCAGTCATCATTGTGTAGCCGATTTGCACCATAAATAATCGGTTTGCCGAACTGCCACAGCTGAAACCTCCGGCGGTCCGCTGCTCCACCGTCCGGCTGCGGGCACGGAGCGGGGGTAGGGGAACCACAGCCCCGGACAGCGGGCCGACGAGACGGGAGGCGGTCTCCGTTGCGCACTGTAGGAGTGGAGGAGGAACTTCTCCTCGTCGACCGTGAGAGCGGCGAGCCCCGGGCTCTGTCCTCGGCGGTCCTGGCCCGGGCGGCCAGGGACACCAAGGCGGGTTCGGCCGTGGAGAAGCAGGCCGACGACTACCGCGAGCCCGAGGAGGAGACCTTCGAGAGGGAACTCCACGGCGAGCAGCTCGAGTTCGCCACGCAGCCGCGGACGAGCATGGACGACCTCGCGAAGGAGGTCGACCGGTGGCGCGGGGACGCGGCGCGGCACGCCGGCGACGTGGGCGGCGCGGTCGCCGCCCTGGCCACCTCGCCGCTGCCCGTGAGCCCGTCGGTGAACGCGGGCAGCCGCTTCCAGTGGATGGAGGAGCAGTTCGGCCTGACCACCCAGGAACAGTTGACGTGCGGATGCCACGTCCATGTGTCGGTCGATTCGGACGAGGAGGGCGTGGCCGTCATCGACCGCATCCGGTCCTGGCTGCCCGTCCTGCTCGCGCTGAGCGCCAACTCGCCCTTCTGGCAGGGGAACGACAGCCTGTACAGCAGCTACCGCAGCAGGGTCTGGGGCCGCTGGCCGATGGCGGGCCCCACCGAGATCTTCGGCTCCGCCGCCCGGTACGAGGAGCAGGTCGAGGAGATGGTCGCCACCGGTGTCCTGCGCGACCGGGGCATGGTCTACTTCGACGCCCGGCTCTCCCACCGCTATCCCACGGTCGAGATCCGCGTGGCGGACGTCTGCCTGGAAGCCAGGTCGACGGTGCTGATCGCCACCCTGGCCCGAGCACTGGTGGAGACGGCCGCCCGCGACTGGCGGGCGGACCGCCCCCCGCTGTCCCACGGCGTCGCCTCGCTGCGCCTCGCCGCCTGGCAGGCGGCCCGGTCCGGCCCGGACGGCACGCTGCTCCACCCGACGACCATGCGGCCCGCCCCGGGCGACGAGGTGGTGCGCTCGCTCGTCGACCACGTCCGGGACGCCCTGGAGGACTCCGGTGACCTCGACCGGGCCCGCGGGACCACCGAGGACCTGCTGAAACACGGGAACGGGGCGCGCGTGCAGCGGGATCTGCTGCGGCGGACGGGCAGTCTGCGGGAGGTGGTGGCGGAGTGCGTGCGCCGCACCCGTCCGGCGTGACGTACCCGAAGGCCGTCCCGCAGAACAGGGCCCGCGGCTGAGACGATCGGGAGCATGACCCACACCAGGTTCCTCATACACGTGTCCCCCGGCCCTGCCATCGCCCGGGCGGTGCGGTGACTACGCCCGCCGCCTTTCCCGGCGGCGCCGAGCTGTTCCGGCTCAGCACTGAGGTCGCTCATCTCAATCACGGGTCCTTCGGGGCCGTCCCGGTCCCCGTCGCCCGGGTGCACCGGAGCCTGGCCGAGGAGGCCGCCGCGGATCCGGACGCCTTCTTCCTGGGCGTGCCCGACCGGCTCGCCGAGGCCCGCGGCCGGATCGCGGACCGTCTCGGCACCGACCCCGAGGGGGCGGCCCTCGTCACCAACGCCACCGAGGGCGCCGGGCTCGCCCTCGACGCGCTGCGGCTGACGCCCGACGACGAGGTACTGGTCACCGACCACGGCTACGGGACGGTCGTCGCGGCCGCGGCCCGCCGGGCCCGCGTCGTGACCGTGCCCCTCGACCCGACGCTCCCCGACGAGGAGGCGGTGCGCAAGGCCGTGCTCGCCGGACTCACCCCGCGCACCCGCGTCGCGCTCCTCGACCACATCAGCTCGCCCACCGCCCGGTTCATCGCCACGCCCGCGCTCCTCGCCGACCTCGCCGAGCGCGGCGTGACCACCGTGGTGGACGGCGCCCACGCCCCCGGCATGCTCGCCGACCCGCTCGCCGGGGCCCCCGACTTCTGGTTCGGCAACCTGCACAAGTGGGGGTACGCCCCGCCGGGCAGCGCCGTGCTCGCGGTGGCCGCCGCACACCGGAGCCGGGTGCCCGCGCCCGTGCCCTCCTGGGAGGACGACCGCGGCTTCCCGCGTGCCGTCGAGTACCGGGCCACCGCCGACTACACGGGCCTGCTCGCCGCGCCCGAGGGCCTCGACCTCATCGCCTCCCTCGGGGCCGACCGGATCCGCGCCCACAACAGCGCCCTGGCGGCGTACGGCGCCGAACTCCTCGCGGGGCTGCCGGGGTTGGCCCCGCTCCCCGCCGACGAGCGGCTGGCCATGCGGGCGCTGCGGCTGCCGCCGGGTCTCGCCCGCACTCCGGCCGAGGCGGCGGCCCTGCGCGAGGAGATCGCCGCCCGACTGGGCTTCCGGGTCCTGATCTGGGCGTGGCCGGGCGGCGGCGGCATCCGCGTCTGCGGACAGATCTACAACACGCCCAGTGAGTACGAGCGGCTGGTGACGGCGCTGCGACCCTTGCTCGACGGGCGCTGAGCCAGGCCCTGCTGACGCAGGGTCATCAGCGCCGCCCGCCGAACTCCCAGTCGTGGACCTCGATGTCGGCGTACCGGCCCGGGGACAGCACATCGCGTGCCGTCTCCGGGTCCGGGGCCCGGAGCAGCACCGCCGTGCCCAGCCAGGTGGCGCCGTCGTCGGACAGCAGCGGCCCGAACGCGATCAGCTCGTCCCGGTCGGGCGGCACGGCGAGTTCGGCGGACTGCTCCGGGGCGAGGCCGATCACCAGATACCGGTCGCCGACGGTGCGGCCGCCGGGGAAGTCCCACATGGTGCGCCCCAGCATGTTGCGCCACCGGCGCAGCAGCACGTCGCGGTACGCACCTGCCTGGTGATTGGGCTCGTCGAAGGCGAACGCGCGGGCGGCGGCAGGATCCGGCAGGTCGACGATGTGCACGCTGCCGCTGGGCGTCTCACCGTCGTCGGCGAAGGTCGGGCCGCGGGCGATCAGCTCCTCGGCGTACCGGTCCATGTACGACCAGTGCTCCTCCCCCAGCTTCTCGCGCAAGGGGAGGGAGCCGGGCCGGTCGCGGTGGTAGCAGAAGAACTCCATGAGGGGAGACCTTTCCCAACGTACGGCAGCATCTCAAGGGGTTTTGGCCGCGCCGTCCGGCGGGGACGTGAGGCAGATGCTGGTGAGCGGCGCCTCCGTCGTCCAGCCGAGCGACTCGTACAGGCCGCGCCCCTCGACCGTCGCGCCGAGCACCCCGGTCCGGGCGCCCACCCCGATCGCCTCGTTCATCAAGGCGTGCATGACCGCGCGCCCCAGGCCCCGGCGACGGTGCACCGGTGAGGTCTCTATCTGATCGAACACGACGGCGCCGGTGCGCGTGGGTCCGGCGGCCTGGCCGCGGGCGGCGAAGCTGCCGTCCGCGGCCAGGACGAGGACGCGGGCGACGTCGCCCCGGCTCCACGTGCGCACTTGATAGCCGACGGGAAGGTCCGTCGCGGACGGGCGCAGGGTCGTCGACATCAGGAAGTGGGGGTCGTCGAAGGTCCAGCCGGGGGTGAGCCAGGGCGCGACGGTCTCCGCGGGCACGAACAGTTTGAGCCAGGTGCCGGGGGCCGTGGCCTTCTCCAGGACCCTGCGGACGAGCGCCTCGTCGGCGTCGGGCAGGACGTGCCTGGTGACGTGCTGGGGCAGTCCGACGTCGACCGTGAATCCCCAGGGCTCCTCCACCGGAGGCACGGCCCCGCGCGAGATGACCCAGCCGTCGACCCACGCCCGCACGATCCCGGTATCCACGCGACCTCCACACGTAACAGGTGCTGACAATGACAGCACCTTACGCGTCAGAGGCTCCGGCCATCCACGCCCCCTACCTCACTCGCCTGCCCCACGTCTCACTCGTCGCCCTCGCGCTCCTCGTTCTCGAAGTGCAGCGCGATGGAACGCAGCACGTCCGCGGAGGTCACGTCCGTGCGTCCCTCGTCGTGGACTTCGGCGAGCTGTGCGAAGGAGAGGGCGAAGGCGGATGTGATCTGTTCGATGACGGGGCCGAGCTCCTGGCCCACCACCGCGGCGACCTCGATCGGCGTGGCGTCGGCGGGGATCTCGATGGGCGGCAGCATCTCCTCCAGCATCGCGCCCACCGCACCGCTGTTGTCGATCTCGCCGTCCGGGTTCTCGCGTGCCTGTCGGCGCATCTCGAGCGCCTCGGTCAGGATGCCGACGACTCTTTGCATGATCTCGCGCTGCTCCATGCCGCGAAGCCTAGACGCTGGTGGATCACGGACGGCCGATCGGCGACCCCGAATACTTCCCCGGGCCCGAGGTCACCTGGACCTCGAGCGATGGACACGACAAGATACGGTTGCCAAGCGGAAGCCAACTGGCTGTTTTTAACAGCCATTTGGCTTAAAACCTATGCCGTGGGAAGCCCGCTGCAACCGAGGAAGCCAGGACGTATTGATGAGTACGGTGAGACAGGTCGGACCCTTCATGCGGTCTCGATGCGGCCACCGGCTCGGCTCCCCGGTCCTGCCCCCTGTCCGGCCGGCCCCCGGGGTCACCCGTCAACCTGTGCGGCTCCTTTCGTAGTTGGCACCCGCTCCACCCCCCCCCCACCCGCCCTCCCCCCCGCCCCCCCCCACCCCCCCGCCCCTCGCCCCCCCCC
>NZ_LIPN01000235.1 GCF_001418325.1 Streptomyces atriruber
CCCCCCACAGCGCCTCCAACCCCGCCGCCACCTCCTCGGGACCCGGCCGCTCGCCCGGATCGCGCGACAAGCAGGCGGCGAGCAGCTCGCGCAGCTCCTCGGGGACGCCGTCCAGGCGGGCCTCGGCGCGGGACACGCGGTACAGGACCGCCGCCACCGGGCCGTCCCCGAACGGGTCGTCGCCCGACGCCGCGTAGGCGAGGACCGATGCCAGGCAGAACACGTCGGAGGCGGCCACCACGTGGCGGCCGCCCGCCACGTGTTCGGGGGACATGAAGCCGGGCGTGCCGACCAGCAGGCCCGTCGAGGTCATGGTCGTAGCACCGAGCGCCCGCGCCACACCGAAGTCGATGAGCTTGGGCCCGTCCGCGCCGAGCAGGACGTTCGCGGGCTTGAGGTCGCGGTGCAGGGCCCCCGCTGCGTGCACGGCGGCCAGCGCGCGGGCCGTGCCCGCGCCGAGCGCGGCGACGGAGGCGACCGGCAGCGGGCCGTGCCGCCGCACCGCGTCCGCGAGGTTCGGCCCGGCGACGTACTCCGTGGCGAGCCAGGGCTGTCCGGCGTCCGCGTCGCCCGCGACGAGCCGGGCCACGAAGGGGCTGGCCACGGACGTCGCGACGGATATCTCGCGCCGGAACCGGGCGCGGAACGCCGCGTCGCCCGCGAGGTCCTTGCGGATCGCCTTCACGGCGACGAGCGTGTCCGGATCGTAGGGGCGGCCGGGTTCGTGGGGGCCGGGCGCGGCCAGGAAGACCTCGCCCATGCCGCCCGCGCCGAGCCGCGCCAGCGTCTCGTACGGCCCTGTCCGCAGTGGGGACGACTCCCGCAGCTGCCCGATCATCCGTCCGCCCCCGTTGCCGCAGTTGTCACAGTTGTCGACCGTCAAGTGCCGTGTCCGCACGGCAGGTTGCAGGTTACAGCGAGTGCGCCGGTGCGGCCGGAGAGTCGCGGGCGTTGCCCCGCGGGCCGAATGTGGTGTCGAGTGGCGTCATGGCCGACGCAGACCGTCCGCACCCGACCGTCACCACCGCCCACGGCCCCGTCCGGGGCGAACGCCGCGCCACCGGGACCCGGTTCCTCGGCATCCCGTACGCCGCGCCGCCCGTCGGCGACCTCCGTCTCGCGCCGCCCGTCCCGCCCGCCCCGTGGACCGCGCCGCTGGACGCCACCGCGTACGGGCCGACGGCACAGCGCCGAGGCCTCGGCGACGGAGCAACGATTCCGGAGCCGTCGGTCCCCGGTGCGGGCATCCTCAACCTGAACGTCTGCACGCCCGCCACGGACCCGGACGCGGCACTGCCCGTCCTGCTCTGGATCCACGGCGGCGGCTACGTCGGAGGTTCCGCGGCGAGCCCCTGGTACGACGGGGCCGCGTTCAACCGGGACGGCGTCGTCCTCGTGTCCGTCGGCTACCGGCTCGGCATCGAGGGCTTCCTGCACCTGGCCGACGCACCGGACAACCGTGGCGTACGCGACTGGATCGCCGCCCTGGAGTGGGTGCGGGACAACATCGCGGCGTTCGGCGGCGATCCGGAGAAGGTCACGGTCGCCGGGCAGTCCGCGGGCGGCGGCGCCGTCCAGACGCTGCTCGCGACACCCGCCGCCCGCGGCCTGTTCCGCGCCGCGATCTCCATGTCCGGCTCGCTGATCGAGCCGCAGGGGCGCTGGGTCGGCCCGGCCGTGGCCGAGCTGTTCACGCGGCGCACGGGGCTGCCCGCCACGGCGGCGGCGCTCCGCGACCTGCCGGACGGCCGGTTGCTGGAGCTCCAGGACGCGCTGAGCGCGCCGGGACCCGGCCGCGAGCGGCTGCCGGGACCCCTGCTCGGTCCGGTCGCCGACGGAGACCTGGTTCCGCGGCCGGTGCTCACCGAGCTCACCGAGGGCGACCTGGCGGCCGGGGTGCCGCTGCTCCTCGGGTACACCCGGCACGAGTTCCACGAGTTCGGCGGGCAGGAGCTGACCGACCTCGCCTTCCGGGGCCCCGCCCTCGCGGTGGCACGGGCGCGCGCCGCGCGCGAACACCCCACGTGGCTCTACGAGTTCGCCTGGCCCTCACCCGTGCCGGGCCCCCGGCAGGGTCTTGCCTTCCACTGCCTCGACCTGCCCTTCGTCTTCGACCTGCTCGACGCGGAGGGCGTGGCCGCCGCCGCGGGCGACGCCCCGCCGCAGGAGCTGGCCGACGCGATGCATGCCGCCTGGGTCTCCTTCGTCCGCGACCTCGGCCCGGGCGACACCTGGCCGCGCCACGCCCCGGACGAGCCCGCGTCCTTCGCGCCCGTCCGTGCGCCGTAGTTGCCGGGGGCCGGTCACCGCTACCGTCGACGCGTAGGTCGATTCGTACCGCATTCCCCGTAGAGGTGGAGTCGCTGTGAAGGCCATCCGTCGATTCACCGTACGTCCCGTCCTTCCCGAACCCCTCGGCCGGCTCTCCGAGCTGGCCCGCAATCTGCGCTGGTCCTGGCATCCGCGCACCCGTGATCTCTTCAAGTCCGTCGACCCCCGGCTCTGGGAGGCGTCCGGCCGCGACCCCGTGCGCCTCCTCGGCGAGGTGCCGCCCGCCCGGCTCGACGAGCTCGCCGGTGACGCGGACTTCCTGCAGCGGCTCGACGCGGCGGCCGACGACCTGCGCGACTACGTAGAGGGGGAGCGCTGGTACCAGGAGCGGGCCCGCGGCGAGGGCCATCTGCCGCGCTGCGTCGCCTACTTCTCGCCCGAGTTCGGCATCACGGCGGCCCTGCCGCAGTACTCCGGCGGCCTCGGCATCCTCGCCGGGGACCACCTGAAGGCCGCGAGCGACCTCGGCGTCCCGCTCATCGGCGTCGGACTGCTCTACCGGCACGGCTACTTCCGCCAGTCACTGTCCCACGATGCCTGGCAGCAGGAGCACTACCCGGTCCTCGACCCCAACGAGCTCCCCCTCGCCCTGCTGCGCGAGGCCGACGGCACCCCCGCCATCGTGGCGCTCGCGCTGCCCGGCGGGCGGTGGCTGCGCGCCCACGTCTGGCAGGCGCAGGTCGGCCGCGTCCCGCTGCTGATGCTCGACTCCGACGTGGAGGAGAACGACCCCGGCGAGCGCGACGTCACCGACCGGCTGTACGGCGGCGGCAGCGAGCACCGGCTGCTCCAGGAGATGCTGCTCGGCATCGGCGGAGTGCGCGCCGTCCGGACGTACTGCCGCCTGACCGGCCACCCCGAGCCGGAGGTCTTCCACACGAACGAGGGCCACGCCGGATTCCTCGGCCTGGAGCGCATCCACGAACTCGCCCACCAGGGCGTCGACTTCGACGCCGCGCTCGAAGCCGTGCGCGCCGGAACCGTCTTCACCACCCACACGCCCGTGCCCGCCGGCATCGACCGCTTCGACCGCGAACTGGTCGCCCACCACTTCGGCCCCGGCGCCGAGCTGCCCCGCATCGACGCGGGAGACGTCCTGCGGCTCGGCATGGAGACGTATCCGGGAGGCGAGCCCAACCTCTTCAACATGGCGGTGATGGGCCTGCGGCTCGGCAGCCGCGCCAACGGCGTCAGCACCCTGCACGGCTCGGTGAGCCGCGAGATGTTCGCGGGCCTGTGGCCGGGCTTCGACGCCCAGGAGGTCCCGATCGCCTCCGTCACCAACGGCGTGCACGCCCCGACCTGGGTGGCCCCCGAGGTCTTCCGGCTCGGCGCCCGGCAGATCGGCGAGCGGCGCACCGAGGACGCGCTCTCCGTCGGCGGCTCCGACCGGTGGGACGCGGTGGCCGACATCCAGGACGCCGACATCTGGGAGCTCCGCCGCACCCTGCGCGAGCAGCTGGTCCACGAGGTCAGGACGCGTCTGCACGACTCCTGGCGGCAACGCGGCGCCGCCACCGCCGAGTTGGGCTGGATCGACGAGGTGCTCGACCCGGACGTCCTCACCATCGGCTTCGCCCGCCGCGTCCCCTCGTACAAACGCCTGACGCTGATGCTGCGCGACCGCGACCGGCTGATGGAGCTGCTGCGCCACCCCGAGCGGCCCGTGCAGATCGTCGTCGCGGGCAAGGCGCACCCGGCGGACGACGGCGGCAAGCGGCTCATCCAGGAGCTCGTCAGGTTCACCGATGACCCGCGGGTGCGCCGGCACATCGTGTTCCTGCCGGACTACGGCATGGCGATGGCGCAGAAGCTCTACCCGGGCTGCGACGTGTGGCTGAACAATCCGCTCAGGCCCCTGGAGGCGTGCGGGACCTCCGGGATGAAGGCCGCCCTGAACGGCTGCCTCAACCTCTCGGTCCTCGACGGCTGGTGGGACGAGTGGTTCGAGCCGGACTTCGGCTGGGCCATCCCCACCGCGGACGGCTCCGCCACCGACGACGACCGCCGCGACGACCTGGAGGCCGCCGCCCTCTACGACCTCCTGGAGCGTCGCATCGCACCCCGCTTCTACGAACAGGGCCCCGACGGCCTGCCCGACCGCTGGATCGAGATGGTCCGCAGGACCCTGACCCGGCTCGGCCCGAAGGTCCTCGCGGGCCGCATGGTGCGCGAGTACGTCGAGAAGCTGTACGCGCCCGCCGCGCGGGCCCACCGCACCCTGGACGTCACGGCCGCGGGCGAGCTCGCCTCCTGGAAGACCAGGGTCAGGGCGGCCTGGCCGCGGGTCGCCGTCGACCACGTCGAGGCGTCGGCGACGGGTGCCACGGCCGAGCTGGGCGCCACGCTGTCGCTGCGGGTGCGCGTACATCTGGGGGAGTTGACGCCCGATGACGTGGAGGTGCAGACGCTCGCGGGGCGCGTCGACCCGGAGGACCACATCACCGAGGCGGCGCCGGTCACCCTGAAGCCCACGGGCGGGCCCGATCCCGAGGGGCGCTGGGTGTACGAGGGGCCCCTCGCGCTCGACCGCACGGGCCCCTTCGGATACACGGTGCGGATCCTGCCCGCGCACCGGCTGCTGGCCAGCGGCGCCGAACTGGGGCTGGTGGCGGTGCCCTCCGAGGCGACGGGGGAGGAGGCGGGCGTGTTGATGAGGTGAGAGGCTGGCTCGTATACACATCT
>NZ_LIPN01000236.1 GCF_001418325.1 Streptomyces atriruber
AGATGTGTATGAGAGAAAGCGTTCCCGCTGTCCGAGCGCCCCACCAGCCAGTCCGGCACATGCGTCACCGGCGCCCCGTGCGCCTGCGCGGCCCCGATCACCTCGCGGTAGCCCGCCAGGAGCGGGTGCAGCAACTCCCGCTTCCAGCGCCGCCACACCAGCGCCCAGAGCCAGACCGTCAGGCCGAGGAGGAGGGCCGCCGGGCCGAGCCGGGCCGCCGGGGGCTGGTCCGCCAGGGCGGGGACCGCCGGTGAGAGCAGCGGCCAGCAGATGCCCGCGACGGCCGTCAGCCCGCCCAGCCAGCCGGGGGCGCTGTTCCCCGCCCCGCGGACCGCCTTCCGGCGCTCCCGCAGGAGGTCCGTCGTCGCCGCGTCGTCCGTGTAGTCGAAGCCGTGCCGGGCGCCGATGCCCCGGACGGCCGCCAGAAGTCGCGGATCCGCGGCCAGAGTTGCGTGGGTTATGGGGAGGAGTGAGGGGTGTTCCGTGGGGGTTCCCATGGCGGCGTCGTGTCCCTTCGCGAGTGCGGCGGAAAGTAGTGCATGGGGGTGGAACCGGCCGGGCCCCCTGGGGCGTCCCCCTTGGGGCTGACGGATCATGGCACAGGGGGTTCCACGGGCATCCGCACGGGCCTTCGTGCGGAGTTCGCGCCCGCCGCCCAGAGTTCGCGTATGCATACATAAGTCGCCTCCCGAGACCCGGGAGCGGCATGGGGGCTGCGGCGGAACCGTGGAGCACGGATTGCGCGTGGATAACGATGACGGCTGTGAGGTTCGCGATCTTTAACGCGCCTTGAGGGGCTTATGTGCTGCTGATACGGTGCGATGACTTGACACTGGGCCTGTGGCTGAATAGCCGGTCCGAGACCGGGTGGGAAACCCGCGAGTGTCATGGATGACGAAATTTGACCGAATCTTCTTGGGTGTGCGGGGAGCAGTTGCGTGAAGATCCAGGAGCGTACGGGGGCGGGCAACAACCGTTCCGCCGCGCCGGCTCAGCCAGCGGTCGGTGAGCGCCTTCCCGCGCCGCCTCGCGAGCGCAAACCGGCACTTGCCGCACTGGCCGTTCTCCTCATCCTCGTCGGAGCCCTCGGCGCCACCGTGCTCGTGCTGCGCGCCGGTGACCGGATCGAGGTCGTGCGGGTGACCGAGCCGATCTCCGCGGGCGAAGCCGCCGTCGAAGGCAAGAACATCACCGGAGTGATGGTCGCCGAGGACGCCGCCATCAACTACGTGAAGTGGGAGCAGCGCGGCGTCCTGTCGAAGCTCAAGGCGAAGAGCGACATCCCCAAGGGAGCCGTCGCCGTCGGTGAGATGTTCGCCAAGAAGACGGGGCTGCCCGCCGGGAAGGCGTCCGTGGGCCTCTCCCTCAAGGAGGGCCAGTACCCCTCCGACATCAAGGTCGGCGACACCGTCTCCGTCTTCCCCGTCGTCTCGGGCACCTCGACCGGCAAGGGTTCGAGCGGCGGCAGCAGCTCCACGAGCGGCACGCCCCTCGTCGCCGACGCCAAGGTGAACACGATCGCGGCCAAGAGCGACGCCACCGTGAGCACCGGCAACCTGAACATCACCCTCGTCGTCCCGCAGGAGGAGGTCGCGGCTCTGGCGAGCGCGGCGTCCGAGGGCAAGGCCGTCGTCGCCCGCGTCTCCGACGACGACAACTAGAGGCGAGTACAAGAGACATGGCGCTCATCGCTCTCGCCGCCGACAAGGGTTCGCCCGGCGTCACCACCGCAGCAGTCGCGCTCGCCGCCGTCTGGCCGCGCCGCGTCCTCGTGGCGGAGACCGACCCGGCAGGCGGCGACCTGGTCTACCGCAGTGCCGCCGCGCACGGCGGCCCGCTCAACCCCAACACCGGCATGCTCTCCATCGCGGCCACCGCCCGCCGCGGCCTGGTGCCCGACCAACTCTGGGACCACACCCAGCCGTTGAGCGGCGGCCTGGAGGTGCTCGTCGGCCTCGGCATCGCCGAGCAGGCCGCCGGCCTCGCCGGGCTCTGGCCGACCCTCGGCCGCGCCTTCTCACAGCTCGCCGACTCCCCGAACGCGCCCGCCGACGTGATAGCGGACTGCGGCCGGATCAGCGGTGACGGCCCGGCCGTCGAGCTGTTCCCGCACGCCGCGCTCGTGCTCCTCGTCTCGCGCACCGAGCCCGAGGCCATCGCGCGCGTCCGCGACCGCGCCGCGGCCCTCGCCACCAAGCTGCACGGCGGCCCGCGCGGCGCGGCGTCCCTGGCGCAGCCCCTCATCGGCGTACTCCTGATCGCGGACCCGGCGACCTCCGCCAAGCTCGTCCACCAGGTCAACGACATGCTGATGGCCGCGCAGACCGGCGCACGCGTCGTCGGCACCCTCGCCGACGACCCCGCGGGCGCCGACCAGCTGGCCGGGCGCCGCCGCGGCCGGCTCGACAAGTCGCTGCTCATCCGCTCCGCGCGCAAGGTGACCGTCGACCTGTACCAGCAGTACGGCGCCGCCTGGACCAACCCCGTCGCGCAGCAGCCCGGGACGGGCCGATGAGCGCACCCGTCGATCACCAGCTCGTCAAGCGGTTCCGGCAGGACGCCGGTGACCGCATCGCCGAGCAGCGCCGCCTCGACCAGGTCTCCGGCGTCACCCCGATGTCGGGCGAGGACGAGCGGCACTACGCCCGCGCCGTCATCGCGCAGATCCTCGAGGAGTACGCGCGCACGGAGATCAACGCCGGGCGCACCCCTCTCGACGCGGAGACCGAGGAGCAGTACGCGGCCGCCGTGCACGCCGCGCTCTTCGGCGTCGGACGGCTCCAGCCGCTGCTCGACGACCCCGAGGTCGAGAACATCGACATCAACGGCTGCGACCAGGTCTTCGTCGGATTCGCCGACGGCCGCGAGGCCAAGGCCGACCCGGTGGCCGAGACCGACGAGGAGCTCGTCGAGCTCATCCAGGTCCTCGGCGCCTACTCGGGCCTGTCGTCCCGCCCCTTCGACTCCGCGAACCCGCAGCTCGACCTGCGCCTGCCCGACGGCTCGCGTCTGTCGGCCGTCATGGACGTCACGCGCCGCCCCGCGCTCTCCATCCGCCGCGCCCGCATGGGCAAGGTCTTCATGTCGGACCTGGTCGGCAACGGCACGCTCACGCCCGAGATCGGCCACTTTCTGGCCTGCGCCGTCCGGGCCCGCAAGAACATCATGATCGCGGGCGCGACGAACGCCGGAAAGACGACGCTCCTGCGCGCCCTCGCCAACGAGATCCCGCCGCACGAGCGCCTCGTCACCGTCGAGCGCGCCCTGGAGCTCGGCCTCGACACCTTCGCCGACCTGCACCCCAACGTCGTCGCCTTCGAGGAGCGCCTGCCCAACTCCGAGGGCCAGGGCGAGATCTCGATGGCGGAACTGGTCCGCCGTTCCCTGCGCATGAACCCTTCCCGGGTCATCGTCGGTGAGGTCCTCGGCGACGAGATCGTGACCATGCTCAACGCGATGTCGCAGGGCAACGACGGCTCGCTCTCCACGATCCACGCCAACAGCTCCAGCGAGGTGTTCAACCGCATCTCGACGTACGCGCTGCAGGCCTCGGAACGCCTCCCCATCGAGGCGAGCCAGATGCTCGTCGCGGGAGCGGTCAACTTCGTCGTCTTCATCCAGCGGCGCAACAACTACCAGTCCGGCGGCAAGCTCCAGCGCATGGTGACCTCGGTCCGCGAGGTCAACGGCGTCGACGGGCGCGTCCTGTCCAGCGAGGTCTTCGCGGAGGCCCCCGACGGACGGGTCGTCGCGCACGCGCCGATCGCCTGCATGGACGACCTGGCCGCGTTCGGCTACCGCCCCGCCGGGCAATGGGGGTGAGCACGACATGAACTCACTGGGCTCCATGGGCGGCGTCTTCTCGCTGCCCGTCCTGTACGCACTGGGCTGCGGCGTCGCCGCGGGCGGCGGCCTCGCGCTGCTCGCCGTCGCCATCCGCGGCCTGCCCGCCAAGCCCGCGCACGAGAAGCACCGGGCGAGCGAGCGCGCGAGCGAACTGGTCCGCTTCGTGGGCCGGCGCGGCTCCGCGGCCATCGGCGTGGGCCTGGTCGTCCTGCTCCTCACCCGCTGGGCGGTGGCGGGCATCGCCGCTGGCATCCTCGTCTTCTTCTGGGACAAGCTCTTCGGCGGTGCGGCCGAGGAGCGCGCGCAGATGAAGCGCGTCGAGGCGCTCGCCGCCTGGACGGAGTCGCTGCGCGACACCATCGCGGGCGCGGTCGGCCTGGAACAGGCGATCCCCGCGTCCGCGCGGGCCGCGGCCCCGGTGCTCCGGCCGCACCTGGACGCGCTCGTGGACCGCCTCCGGGCGCGCACCCCGCTTCCCGAGGCCCTCCAGGTCCTCGCCGACGAGATCGACGACGCCTCGGCGGACATCATCGTCGCGGCCCTGATCCTCAACGCCAAGCTGCGCGGCCCCGGCCTGCGCCAGGTCCTCGGCGCGCTCGCCAAGTCCGCGCGCGAGGAGGTCGACATGCGCCAGCGCGTCATGGCGCAGCGCGCCTCGACCCGTCGCTCGGTGCAGATCGTGGTCGCCGTCTCCATCGCCTTCGTGCTCGGCCTGTCCATCTTCAACCGCGAGTTCGTCGAGCCGTACGGCACGCCCGTCGGCCAGCTCGTGCTCGCCATGGTCTGCGCGCTGTTCGCCCTGGGCTTCTGGTGGCTGCGGAAGCTGTCGACGGTGGAGACGCCGGACCGCTTCCTGGTCAAGGACGAGCCGGGCGTGCAGTTCGTACGTCCGCGGGGTCCCGGCGGCGCGCCCGTGCCCGGCGGCCCCGAGCAGGCCCCGCAGTTCGGCCGCCCGGGAACCGCCCAGCAGTCCCTGCCGGGCTACTCCAACCCGTCCGAGGGGGTACGTCGATGAGCCTGACGATGCCGGTACTGATCGGCGCGATCCTCGGCCTCGGCGTCTTCGCCCTCGTTCGCGCCCTGATGCCGTCGAAGCGCAGCGCGGTCGCGACCGTCGCCCGCATCGACGCGATGCGGGCGCGCGGCGCGGCGTACGAGTCGCACCGGGCCACCGCGGACACGGAGAGCCCCGGCCGGTTCGGCACGATGCGCGGCCGCGTGGGCCAGCGGGTCGCCGAGTTCTACCTCCAGCAGGGCTGGGAACAGCGGTCGCTCCGGGCCGACCTGGCGGTCCTCGACCGCAGCTGGGAGAAGTTCCTGGCCACGAAGGTCCTGCTCGCCGCGGCCGGCGTGTTCTTCGGACCGTTCCTCTTCGCCATCATCTGGACGCTCGGCGTCGGCCGCAGCCCGATCATCCCGGTGTGGCTCGCGCTGATGTTCGGCGTGCTCTTCTTCTTCCTGCCGGACCTGGAAGTACGCAGGGACGCGGCAGAAAAGCGGCGCGACCTGCGCCGCGTCATCGGCGCCTATCTGGACCTGGTGTCGATGAGCCTCGCGGGCGGCCGTGGCCTCCCCGAGGCGCTCATGGCGGCGGCGGAAGTCTCCGACGGATGGGCGACGCAACGCATCCGGAGCGCTCTGGCCGATGCCCGCATCACCGGCGTCAGCCAGTGGCAGGCCCTCGGCTCGCTCGGCGAGGAACTGGGCGTCGAAGAGCTGAAGGACCTGTCGGCGTCCCTGGCGCTGGTGGCGGACGACGGCGCGAAGGTTCGCGAGTCCCTCGCCTCCCGCGCGGAGACGATGCGACACCGCGAACTGGCCGAGATCGAGGGCAGTGCGGGCGAGAAATCCCAGTCGATGCTGGTCGCGCAGCTGCTTCTGTGCGCGGGCTTCCTGGTCTTCCTCATCTTCCCGGCGGCGATGCGCGTGTTCCAGGTCTAGCGACAGCGGCCCTACGACGGCAGCGGCCGCGGACAACAGCGGCCCTACGACGACGGTGCCGGAGCAAACGGGGCCCGGCACCACTCCCCCCACCAAACCGAGAGGACTACTCATCATGAACGGACGGAACTTCAGTCACCCGGCTGTCGACTTCCTCGTGACCTTCCTGAAGGGCCGCGTGCAGCGCGCCCGCTCCGGCGAACTGGACCGCGGTGCGTCCGCGGTCGAGTGGGTCATCATCTCGGCGGTCGTCGTGGCGATCGTGGGCGTGGTGGCCGCGGTCATCAACGCGGCGCTGAAGGGCGGCGCGGACAAGGTCAGCGACTGCATCAAGGGCGCGGACGCCGGCAGCACCTGCTGACGCCCGACTTCCTACTGTTCGCGGCATCGTGAAAGGCGACGGGGTTCGAGTGCGGGGATCGCGGGAATCGCGCGGGTCGCGCGAATCGCGGGGATTGCGCGGATCGCGGAGATTGCGCGGGTTCGTACGCCGCAGGGTGGAGGCCGCCTCCACCCGCGGCGAATCCGGCATGACCGCGATCGAGTTCGTGCTGCTCACTCCCGTGCTGTTCTTCATGATCTTCGCGACGGTGCAGTTCGCGCTGTACTTCTTCGCGGACCACGTCGCCCAGGCGGCGGCGCAGGCGGGCGCGCGCAAGGCGCGTGCCACGGCCGACGAGAACGCCGGCGGCTGGCGGGGCGAGGCACGTGACGTGGCCGACGCGTACATCCGCCAGCTCGGTCCGAAGCTGGTGCTCGGCCCGGACGTGAAGACGATCCAGCCGGAGCAGAACACGGTCGGCGTGGAGATCACGGCGCGGGTCCCCTCGGTCTTCCCGGGCCTGGACCTGGACGTGCACGCGGAGTCGTCGGGACCGGTGGAACGTTTCGTGGAGGACAACGGCTGATGCGGAACTCCCGCCTGGCGGCGGCCCGGTGCCTCCGTCGGCTCCGCTGCCTCCGCCACGACCGAGGCCTCTCCACCGTCGAAGTGGTGATCCTCGCCCCGGTGATGATCCTCTTCATCCTGGTCCTGGTGGCCTTCGGCCAGCTCGTCGACGGCCGTGGCGCCATCGACGGCGCGGCGCGCGACGCCGCACGCGCGGGGTCCATCCAGAAGGAACACGGCACGGCGATGGCGGAAGCCCGCAAGGCGGCGCGGGCGGACCTGGCCGACGTCTGCTCGGGCCCGGTCTCCGTCGTCCAGAAGAGCGACGGATTCGACGAAGAGGTCGACCCGTTCTTCACCGTCGAAGTCAGCTGTGAGGTCCGGGGACTCGCCATGCTCGGCCTGGACATCCCGACGACGCTGGAGGCCACCTTCAGCTCGCCGCTGGACCCGTACCGGAGGTCGGCGTGAACCGCGCTCCCGCCGTGGCCGCACGCGCCTGGCTCGCGTCCCGCCGCGCCCACCTCGACGACCGGGGCTCGGGCGCGGGCGCGGTCATCATCTTCGCGATCGTCTTCCTGGCGCTCTCGGCCTTCGTCATCGACGGCGGCCTCTCCATCTCCAAACGGGAACGCGCCGCGGACATCGCGGAACAGGCCGCCCGCTACGCCGCACAGGACCTCGACCTCGAGGGCATCTACGAGGGCGTCAAGGGCGCCCCCATCAACTACGAGAACTGCGCGGCCCGAGTAAGAGCCTACGTAGAAGAGGCAGGCCTCCAGGGCGCGGACGTCTCCAACACCCACTGCGTGACAGCGAACGCGCAACAGGTCGAGGTCGAGGTCCAGATGACCTACAGCCCGGTGTTCACCGGGATGTTCTACGGCGGGGACGTGACGGTGAAGGGGCGCGCTGTGGCGGAGAACGAGGTCGGCTGAGGCCACGCGCCCGGCCCACCACGATCCGAACACCGGCATGACGCCCCGCCCGTCAGCCCGACTCATCCGACTTTCACTCCGCCGGGGCGCGATCCGGCGGTGACCTCCGCAGGCAGAGGCCGGTTTATCTGCTGTCGCCCCTGCCGGAGGTATATGCCCATGCGTACGAGACCGACGTGCCCGCTCATGGTTGTCGCGGCGGCCGTGCTGCTGTTGTCCGGATGCGGTGAGGAGGCGGCCGACGGGCCCGACGTGATCGCGGGCGCGGCGTCCGAGCACGCGGCCGCTCCGCCGACATCGGCGCCGGCCGCTGAAATCAAGCGGCCCACCGTCACACTGCCCGGCGATATGAAGAACACCTTCGAGGGCCCCAGGACCGGGAACGCCGTGAAGGACGCGGTGCTGGCCGACACCGAGCGCCGGATCGGCAGCATCGACCAGGCGATCAGCAGCGGCGACATGAAGCACTCGGGACTGGCCTTCTACTCGACCGACGAGGCACTCACCGCCGCCTACCGCTACACCAAGGCGTTTCTGGACAGGGCCGACACCTGGACCGGCACGGTGCGGTACTTCGACCGCGAGGTGACGTATCTGAAGGGCGCCACGGCGACCTCGACGTACTGTGTCGACGAGAGCAGGGCCTTCGTCAAGCACCGCAGGACCGGAAAGACCGAGCGCAACGCGGCGTCCGCCCGCTCCTTCGTCGCATACGAGACCGATCTGGTGCGCAACGGCGACGGCGTTTGGCAGACCACATCGGTGACGGCGGAGCGCGGGGCGGCCGCATGCCGACCGTGACTCCGGGCTGCGCCGTGGCGGCGATCTGCCTGGCCGCGCTGCTCGTGTCACCGCTGAACGCCCGCGCGGACTTCAGCTCCCCGGCCCCCGAGACCCACGAGGCTTCGGCCCGGACGGGCGGGCAGAGCATCGCCTCGAAGGTCGCTTTCACGATCAGAGGGGCTGCCGGGACCAAGAGCCCCGGAACCCTGACTCCCACCACCACGTGGACCCCGCCACCTTGTTGGTACGAGCCCTACTGGAAGGCCCGTGACTTCAAGAAGTTCATGCAGGCCAAGTGGCTCATGCACTCCGCCGCCGGAGGCGACGGCGCGGAACTGGCCTCCGACCAGGCGCGTCTGAACGGCGGACACCCGTACAAGGACTTCAACGTCGCCAAGAACGACGATGGCATGTGGTGGACCGCGATCGACAACACCACGCTCGCCGGGGACGCCACCGCCACGGAGTGCACGCGCGATCCCTTCTGGGTCGACAAGGGCGATGTTCCGGATGTCCCCCGGGCCATCAGCCCCGAGATGCTCGCAGGCCTCGCCTATCAGGAGACGCAGGTGCCGGGCACCGATGTGTCCATGGCTCCCGGGGGCGGTACGAAGGTCGGTCTGCCGACCTGGATCTGGCTGGACCGGGCCGAGCCCAAGGCGGTCTCAGCCACAGCGAGGCTGCCCGAGGCCGGTCTCTGGGCGACTGCCACGGCGGAGCCCGTGAGCCTTCGGGTCGACCCCGGTACGAGTGAGGCCGAGACGTATCCGGCATCGGGCGAGTGCGTCATCGAGGGCGGTTCCATCGGTGAGCCCTACGCCAGGGGCAAGGCCCGTGAGACCCCTCCCTGTGGGGTCCGGTACCTCCGTGCCTCGGGTGACGCGTCGTACGAACTCGGGGCCACCCTCACCTGGCGGATGTCGTGGAAGGGCTCCGGCGGCACGTCCGGGGACCTGCCGGACGGGGCTTTCGGCACAGGGCGGGCCATTGCCGTGCAGGAGATCCAGGCCGTCAACCGCTGACCACCCCCACGGACGAACGGAGCTACGTACCCCATGGCCGCCACATTGCAGGTCGACGGCGACGAACTGGACCGCTTCATGCGGCTGCTGAACAGGTCGACCACGTCTCTCAAGGGGCTCCGCAAGGCCCTCGCCGACGCCACCACCAGCGGGCTCGGGACCGATGACCTGGACCGGGCCTGCGAGGAATTCCAGGACGAGTGGAAGTACGGGGCGGAGCAGATCGGCAAGCAGACCGAGGACCTCGCGAAGATCATCGGTAAGAGCAAGGACAGTTACCGCGAGGTCGACAAGGCGCTGGAGGAAGCCATGAAGAAGGCCGAAGCGAAGGCGCGGAGCAAGAGCGAAGGCGGAGTCGGCAGGGGAGGTGCGAAGTGACCTACACACCCGGCGCCGAGAGGCAGCCGTTCGCCGATTCACCGGCTCGTCGCAACGGCCCGCTGCCCCAGGGCCTGAAGTCCTCGCCGGAGATCCCGAACCCGGACTGCCCCGATCTCGGCTTCGACCCGGCTCCCGGCGACCCGGACTCGGTGAAGGCACTCCACAAGAAGCTGACCGACTGCGCCAAGGTCCTCGACGACACCCATGAAGTAGTGACGAAGCTGATGGACGGCAGCTACTGGGAGGGCGACGCGGCGGTCGCCTTCCGTGAGCAGTTGGAGGACGGCCGACTGCCGAAGGACCTGCGGAACGCGATGAATTCGCTGTCCAAGGCGGCCCGGCAGCTGAATCGCTGGCACGGCGAGCTCGAAGACTTCCAGACCCGTGCGAAACGTCTGGACGCCGAGGCGAGGGACGCGCGGCGCGCCTTGGAGAAGGCGCAGGGAAAGGCCGACACCGCGGGCAAGGACCCCGACCTGGACAAGGACGGCGGCCGGCAGGACGACGCGAAGCACGCCCTGACGCGGGCCAACGCGCGGGTGGACGACGCTCAGGCGGAGCTGGACCGGGTTCTGGGCAAGGCGCGGGACCTTGCGTACGAGCACGAGGAGAAGGCCGGGCGTCGGGCGAGCAAGATCCGTGACGCAACGGACAAGCTGGCTCCGCACGAGCCGGGCTGGTTCGACACGGCGATGGACTGGGTCGAGGAGAACCTCCCCGACATCCTCGCGGCAGTCGCCGGTGTCGTCGGGCTCGTGGCGATCATCTTCGCGGGGCCGCTCGGGGCGGCGATGGTGGCCGCGCTGTTGTTGGCGTCCTCCGCTCTGAGCGCAGGCGCGCTGGGGGCGAGGCTCGCCGATCCCGGAGTGCGCGCGTCACTGTGGGACGGACTCACGAAAGGTGAGTTGGATGCCGACTTCTGGAGTAATGCGGTGTCCGTGGGGGCGGACGCGGCCGGAGTGCTCCCGGCGTTGGGGGCTGTCGTAAAGGGCGGCAGGGAGGCTGTTCATACCGTGCGAACCACTACCGAAGTGCTGAGCCCGGGGCAGAAGATGGCCGCCCTCGGGACCCACACCATGGACCAGGCCCAAACGATCTCCGGAATGAAGAATCCTCTGGTCGAACGCATGGTGCGTGCTGCGAGTGATCCTGAGAAGGCAGCTGAAAGGGTCTCCGCCGCCTCGAGCGCGGTGGGCGTGGGCACCGGAGGATTCGGTCTGGTCGACAGTCTTGTGGATTCGGAGGACGACGGAATCAAGGACGGTGCGGTCGCCGGGATCGACGGAGCACGGCTCGGGCTCGACAACGGCGGAATCCTGAATCTGGCCCGCCATGCCTTCTGCTGAACGTCCGCACGGAAAGAGCGTCTTCATGAACCCGTCCGGCTACGCCACAGCTTGGGACCACCCACAAACCCGACGTGCATGGGGTCGGCACATGGCCCTGAATGTGCTGGGGTTCATCGGCTGGATCGGCGGCTGGATCGTGCTTCTCGGCATCTCCACCCGCACACCCGACTGGGTGGTGTGGATCTTCATGCCGTACTTCATCTACGGGTCCTATCGAGTCGTGGTGCAGGCGCGCTACTTCCCGGCCGCTCTGCGGATGCTGCGCATCCTGCGCACCTACCCCTGGCAGGTCCTGCGCGGCGTCCCGAACGGCCTGACCAAGCACCCCGACGTGTTGGGCAGCCAGTACGGATGGTTCGAGCTGCCCAACCCCGCTTCCCCCGGACAGCAGCTGCCGTTGGTGTTCGGTCAGCACCTGCGCGTGGAGTGGTGGAGCCGCCGCATGGCTCCCCGCGCCAAGCCCGTGTTGAAGGCACAGATCGAGGTGGTGTGGTTCGCCGGCGATCCCCGCTTCGTCGGACTCATCGCCGCCCCCACCCGAGACTGCCGGGCTCCACGGCGCCTGCAGGTCCTGCAGCAGCAGATGGGCACGGACGGAGGGCGCCGCGACTTCGCCGAGTGGGGTGCCACCCCCGAGGACATCGAACGTGGCCGGCGCGTCGGCATCCGCCCAGCTAGGCCCTGATCAACTCCGGGAAGAGGCACTCTTCGTGAGCACCCCCTATTCCGCCTACTCCTTCACGTTCCACGACTCGGCCATGAACCCGCACGCCGACATCTGGTTCGCCGAGCCCCCGGGCTTCACCGCGATCCCTCTCCACTCCCGGTCGGACCCCCAGGGCTCTCCGGCCCACGGAGAGTTGCGCGCCGCCCTCGGACCGTTGCTGGAGTCGGCGCCGGACGACCGGTGTCGGCAGTTGCTCATCGGCCGCTTCGCCGCTGGGCAGCAACTGCTGGCGGCACTCGGTGAGGTCGGCACCGTCCACTGTTCCATCGGACTGCATCGCGACGACGGAGGCGACGATGCCGGGTCCGGGTGGGGTGGCGGGGGAGCCGAGGGGCAGGCTCTGCTTTCCCTGTTCACCGTCTCCTGGCGGGACATCGCCGTCGCCCCGCCCGCCGTCACCGCCGCTCGTGCCGTCACCTCCGGCGAGCAGTTCCCGCACGTCCGTATTGAGTACCTCGATGACCTGCTCTGCGGTCCGGCGACCCTCAGCGAGACCGTCCGCACACCGGTAGACGGCAGTGGGCTGCCGCGACGGCCCCTCCTCCAGGTGCACGCCCATCTTCCGCACCCGGAGGGCAAGCGCCTGGCTGTTCTCACGCTGAGTACGACGGCGGCTCATCGGCGTGAGTCGTACCGGCTGCTGCTTCGGCAGATCGCCGAGCTGGTCAGCTTCGAGAGTCCTGTGGCGGCTTCGTGAGTTCTGATGGCGGGCTATGGCCTATGCCTATGGCTCTGGTGCGGTCCTAGCGGCTACTTGGCGTTGTCCTTGCCCTTGCCGCCTTTGCCCTCGTTCGCCTTCACCGCATCGTTGATCTTCTTGGTCAGGTCGTCTTCCAGCTTCTTGAACTCGTGGACCACCGCGTCGGAGAGGTCCGCGAGTTGGTCCAGCTGTTGGCCGATGTCCTCGCGGCCGTCCTCCCAGTTGGACTCGAAGTCCTCCAGGGAGTCGTAGACGCCGCCGTCGCCGATGTCGTCCTTGTAGGACTCGAAGGTCTTCTTCGTGCGGTTCATGCGGTCCTTGATGGAGCGCAGTCTGCCGCCGTAGTCCTCCAGGTCGGTGAGTGGGATCGTGAGGTCACTCTTGCCCTTGCTGCCCATTGCTGCTGTCCCCTCCCGGAGTTTGTTCCGTCAGTGCCGTTCGGCTGGGGTGAGTTCGGCCGTCACGAAACCCGTCGTCACTGTTCGGTCCGCTCGCCTACGCCCCATAGCGTCACCTCGATCTCCGCCGGCCGGTCGTCGTTCTCCTCCAGGTCCATCTGGAGCACGTAACTCAGCGACTCCGTGACCGCCACGAAACCGTTTCCGTCCGCCACGGCCAGGGGCTCCGAGGACTCCGCGACCCATTGCGGGGCCGCGCATGCGATGCCCATGGAGCGGTAGTTGCCGAAGAGGATCAGGAGGCGGGGGGCGGACGCCGGTGCCGGGATCGGGGTCGGGCGAG
>NZ_LIPN01000237.1 GCF_001418325.1 Streptomyces atriruber
GCCCCGAAGGGCCGCCCCACCCCCAAGCGCGCCATGGCCCAGTCCCAGCGCCGCAGCGTGACGAACACGCCGACGACGCGCAAGGAGGCCGCCAAGCGGCAGCGCGACGAGCGCCGCACGCAGATGGCGAAGCAGCGCGAGGCGATGGCCAGCGGTGACGAGCGGTACCTGCCCGCCCGTGACAAGGGTCCCGTGCGCAAGTTCGCGCGCGATTTCGTGGACTCGCGCTTCTGTGTCGCCGAGTTCTTCCTGCCCCTCGCGGTGATCATTCTCGTGCTGAGCATCGTCCAGGTGCCCCAGCTGCAGAATGTCGCGCTGCTGGCCTGGCTCTTCGTGATCGTCCTGATCATCGTCGACTCCATCGCCACCGCGCTGCGGCTCAAGAAGCGCCTGAACGAGCGCTTCCCGAGCGAGAACAAGAAGGGCGCCGTCGCCTACGCCCTGATGCGCACGCTCCAGATGCGCCGGCTTCGGCTGCCGAAGCCGCAGGTCAAGCGCGGAGAGCGGCCCTGAGCGGATTCACCGGCGGGGCCGGCGCCTGGCTGGAGAAGCTGGGCGGCCTGCGCAACGCCGTTCGCCAGGAGCTGGTGGCGCGCCAGCTCGACGAGCAGATAGCCGGACGCTTCCCCGTGGGGCAGCGGCTCCGGGTGCTCGACGTCGGCATGGGCCAGGGCACGCAGGCACTGCGGCTCGCCCGTGCCGGTCACAAGGTGACGGGCGTCGAGCAGGACCCCGCCATGATCGCCGCGGCCCGCGCGGCGCTCGCCGACGAGCCCGAGGGCATCCAGGGGCGGGTGCGGATCGTCGAGGGCGACGGGCACCAGACCGGGGTGCACTTCCTCCCCGGCAGCTTCGACGTCGTGCTCTGCCACGGCGTTCTCATGTACGTGGACGAGCCCGACGCGCTCCTCGCCGGTCTCGCCCGGATGCTGGCGCCCGGCGGGCTGCTCTCGCTGCTCGTGCGCAACGCGGAGGCGCTGGCCATGCGGCCCGGCCTGGCCGGGGACTGGGCGGGCGCGCTCGCCTCCTTCGACTCCGTCACGTACCGCAACCGGCTCGGGATCGACGCCCGCGCGGACCGGCTCGACCGGCTGACCTCCGCGCTGGCGGGGATCGCCGCGCCGCTGCAGGCCTGGTACGGGGTGCGGGTCTTCACGGACACCGTGGCCGACGGCTCGGCGCTGCCTCCCGAGTGGGAGTTCGAGGCGCTGCTCGCCGCCGAGGAGCGGGCGGGGCGGACCGATCCGTACCGACGGGTCGCCGCTCTGCTGCATCTCTGCGGAGTACGGGACTAGGGAACCAGGGACCCACGTCACCGGCATCACAGCGCGTGGTGCCGGTGACGCCTGTTCGGCCCCCTAAGTCAGGGCGACCCCACCCGACAAATCCGACACTCGGGGCATGACTGCCTCACGCACCCCTGCCCGCGCCCGTTCCCGCGCCCGTGCCGTCTGCGTTCCGCTGGCCGCGGCCCTTTCCGCCGTCGCGCTCGTCGGCGGCTGCTCCTCCGCGGACTCCGGCGACTCCGGCCGGTCCACCACGCAGGCCGCGCCCGCCGCCGCGAACGACCTCCAGGACGACTACCAGAAGGTGATCAAGGACGTCCTGCCGTCCGTCGTCCAGATCGACGCCGCCGACGGCCTGGGCTCCGGGGTCGTCTACGACGACAAGGGGCACATCGTCACCAACGCCCACGTCGTGGGCAAGGGGAAGAGCTTCAAGGTGACGACGGCGACCGGTGAGCAGGCCCTGAGCGCCGATCTGGTCGCCTCCTACCCGGAGCAGGACCTCGCGGTCATCAAGCTGAACGACGTGCCGGACGGGCTGAAGGCCGCGGAGTTCGGCGACTCCACCAAGGCCGAGGTCGGGCAGATCGTACTGGCCATGGGCTCCCCGCTCGGCCTGTCGTCCAGCGTCACCCAGGGCATCGTGTCGGCCACCGGGCGCACCGTCAGCGAGGGCCGCTCGGGCGGCGGGACCGGGGCCACCATCGCCAACATGGTGCAGACCTCGGCCGCGATCAACCCGGGCAACAGCGGCGGCGCGCTCGTCGACCTGGACGGGAAGGTCATCGGCATCCCCACGCTCGCCGCGAGCGATCCGCAGATGGGCGACAGCGCCGCCCCCGGCATCGGCTTCGCGATCCCGTCCTCGATGGTGAAGACCGTCGCCGACCAGATCATCAAGAGCGGCAAGGTCACCGACTCGGGCCGGGCGGCGCTCGGCATCACGGGCCGCACGGTCCTCGGCGACGACTACCGGCCGGCCGGTGTGGCCGTCGTCGAGGTGCGCGAGGGCGGCGCCGCGGCGAAGGCCGGGCTGACGGCCGGGGACATCATCACCGGGCTCGGCGACGACGAGGTGACCACCATCAACTCGCTCTCCGAGGCGCTCGCCTCGGCCGAGCCGGGCGAGAAGGAGAAGGTCACGTACGTGCGTGACGGTGCGGAGAAGAGCGCCGAGGTCACCCTCGGGGAGATGTAGCGGAGACGTAAGGGAGATGTAGCCGCCGCGGGCCGCGGAAAGCGGCGCCCTGCGTGCGGGAGGCGGCGGCCGTGGCCCGGCCGCCGCCTCCCGTGCCGCGCTCGCAGGTCAGGCGGAGGCGTCCTCGGAGTCCTCCGCGCCCTCCATGTGCAGGCTCATCGGGCCGTAGATCTTGTTCGCGTCCTCGAAGAGCGTCACCTGGTCGGCGCCGCCGTCGGCCAGCGGCTTCCAGTACTCACCGACCCAGGACTCGGCGTCGCCCTGTGTGGTGAACTCCTCGGGCTGCACCGCGGGCTGGACCTCTGTCCCGTCCGCCTTCTCGAACCGCCACGTCCATGCCGCCATGTCAGCCTCCCGAAGGTCCCGTCGCGGTATGAGAACCGCCTGAATCCGCTTGAAGCCTAGCCGGGCGCGCGGCGCTCGACCCGACGCGGGAGGATCTTCGTGTGGAACTGACTCTGCTCGGCACCGGCGCCCCCGGCGGACTGCCCGTCCCCGACTGTCCCTGCGCGGCCTGCGCGACCGCGCTCGGCGACGCGGCGCGCGCCGCCACCGCGCTGCTCGTGGACGGCGTACTGCTGCTCGACCTCACCCCCGGCGCCGCCTTCGCGGCCGCCCGCGCCGGGCACTCGCTCGGCGGAGTGCGCCAGGTCCTCCTCTCGCATCCGCACGACGGGCCCGCCGTCGAGGTCCCCGCGGGGCTGCCGCAGCCGGGGCGGGTGGCCGACGGGCGGGAGCTGGCGCTGCTCACCGGGCACCGGGTGCGCACGGTGGCGCTGGACTCGCCGGGCTCCGGGTACGAGGTGACCGGGCCGGACGGGGAGCGGCTGCTCTACCTGCCGCCGGGCGGCGCGCCCGCGGGGCTCACCGAGGGGAACGGGGCGGCGCACGGGCGCGGCGAGCGGGCCCCGTACGAGATGGTCGTCGTGGATGTCCTCGGCCGCCCGGACGGGCTCGCCCGGCTGCGTGCGGCCGGGGCCGTCGGGCCCACCACCGACGTGCTCGCGGTGCACATCGGCCACGAGGCGCCGCCCGGCGCGGAGCTGACGCGCCGTCTCGCCGCCGCGGGGGCACGGGCCGTGCCGGACGGGTCGACGCTGGTCGTCGGCGCGTACGAGGACGTGCCGGACGTGCCGCGCCGGACACTGGTCCTGGGCGGCGCGCGCTCGGGCAAGTCGGTGGAGGCCGAGCGGCGTCTGGAGGCCTTTCCCGAGGTGCTGTACGTGGCGACCGGCGGGAGCAGGAACGGCGACACCGAGTGGGCCCGGCGGGTGAGCGTGCACCGCGAGCGGCGCCCCGGCTCCTGGCGCACGGCGGAGACCTGCGACCTCGTCCCGCTGCTCGCGCAGGACGGTCCCGCGCTGCTCATCGACTGTCTGTCGCTGTGGCTGACCCACGTCATGGACGAGGTGAAGGCGTGGGACGACGACGAGTGGGCGGGCGGCGGGGAGCGGGAGCTGCGGCGGCGGGTCGTCGAACTCGCGGACGCGGTGCGGGCGACCCGGCGCACGGTCGTCGCCGTCTCGAACGAGGTCGGCTCCGGGATCGTCCCCGCGACCGCGTCGGGCCGCCGCTACCGCGACGAACTGGGCCGTCTGAACACGGTGTTCGCCGCCGAGTGCGAGCACGTGCTGCTCGTGGTGGCCGGTCAGGCCCTGGCGCTGCGCGGCTGACCCCGCCTGATCCGGACGAGAGGCCCGAGGGTCTGTCCGGCGGATCATGGCGCGGGTCGCGGGGTCTGGCACGCCCATCTGCGGCGTTGTCGTCGGTTGCCAACGCTCCGCGTTGCCGCCCTGATCCGCCGGACAGACCCTAGGCGTCCGCGCCCCTGCGGGCGATGACGCGGTAGGTGTTGGAGAAGCCGGTGCGGGTGAGGACGGGCCGCAGGAGCGTGTCGAGGGCGCCGGCGAGCGCGATCAGCGGCACGGACGCGCCCCGGGCGGCCCGGCGCAGCCTCAGCTGGAGCGGGGACGCGGGCTTGGCGCGCCAGGGGACGTCGGGCTCGGGGATGCCGCGGCCGAGGACGAGTTCGACGGCCGTGCGCAGGTCGAGCGGGACGTGTGACGCGCGGCGCTCGACGCCGACGACCGTGAAGCCGAGCTCCTCGAGCTCCGCGCGGAGGTTGGCGAGCGGCACGAGGTGCAGGTGCCGCGGCTGGCCGTACGACGCCCACCACTTGCCGAGCAGCCCGGCGTAGCGGCACTCGGGGTCGGGGGCCTCGATCATCAGGTGGCCGCCGGGGCGCAGCACGGTTCTCGCGGCTCTGAGCTCCTCGCGCGGGTCCGGGCCGCAGGGCAGGCTGTGGAACATGCTCATCGCGTCGTAGCGGCCCGCGAGGGAGTCCGCGAGCTCGGTGAGGGAGCCGCGGTGGCCCTCCTCGATGCGGCCGCGCCGCAGCCCCTCCAGGACGCCGGCGCCCTCGTCGAGGCCGTCGAAGGCGGTGTACGGCAGGACCTGCCTGGCCAGGGCCGGGAAGTGCGCGTCGCCGGTGCCGACGTCCAGCCAGCACTCGGGCTCGTCGAAGGCGCGCAGCGCGCGGGCGCGGGCGTGGGCACGGCCGCGGGTGCGGGCGGCGGAGAGGCGGCGCTCCTCGGGTCCCTCGGGCGCGTCCCTGCGGTAGAAGGCCAGTCCGTCGGGGGTGAGCCGGGGGTTCTGGAAGGAGTGGCCGCAGTCGCCGCACCGGTCGAGCGTGAAGCTGCCCGGCTTGCGCTGGATGAGGTCGGTGGTGCGCAGCCTGGCCCGCAGGCGCACGGAGCCGCACCAGGGGCAGTCGGTGCGGCGGGGCTCGTGGAACCGCTCGGTGCCCTGGGCGAGTTCGGCGAGGTAGGCGGGACGCCGGTCGGCGACGCGCTGGGCGGCATCCGTGGTCATGGTCGCACTCCTGGAAGAAGCCGAGAAGAAGCCGAGACAAACAGCAACGTAAAGGATCATTCCCGCATATGCGGTGACACCATGCATGGCACGGCTCGCAGGGCCGTTCGAGCGACACCAGCACCGCTCCCGGTACTGTTCGCCGAATGAGCTCGCTGAATCTCGACGACTTCACCGACCTGATCGAGCGGCCCGACGGCGGGGTGCGCCGCGACGCCGAGGACCGCAGGGCGCGGCAGAGCGTGCCACCCGGCTCGCTGGGCCGCCTCGACGAGCTCGGCGAGTGGCTCGCCGCGGCCCAGTCCTCGGTGCCGGTGCGGCCGGTCGAGCGGCCGCGCGCGGTCCTGTTCGCGGGCGACCACGGCGTCGCCGAGCTCGGTGTCTCGGTGCGGCCCGCGGGGAGCGCCGCCGGACTCGTGCGTTCCGTGCTGGCCGGCGAGACCCCGGCGGCCGTCCTCGCGCGCCGCCTCGAAGTGCCCGTCCGCGTCGTCGACATGGCGCTGGACTGCGACCCGGACGAGCTGCCCGCCGAGGTCGCGGGTCACCGGGTGCGGCGCGGCTCGGGACGCATCGACGTCGAGGACGCGCTGACCGTCGAGGAGGCGGAGCAGGCGCTGCGCGCGGGCATGGCCGTCGCCGACGAGGAGGCGGACTCCGGCACCGATCTGGTCGTGCTCGGCGATGTGAGCGTGGGCGGCACGACGCCCGCCGCGACGCTGGTCGCCGCGTTGTGCGGGACCGACGCCTCGGTGGTGACCGGGCGGGGCGGCGAGCCCATCGACGACCTGGCGTGGATGCGCAAGTGCGCGGTGGTGCGGGACGCGCTGCGGCGGGCCCGGCCCGTGCTCGGCGACCAGCTGGAGCTGCTCGCCGCGGTGGGCGGCGCCGATGTGGCGGCGATGACCGGCTTCCTGCTGCAGTGCGCGGTGCGGCGCACCCCGGTGATCCTCGACGGCGTCGTCGCCTCGGCGGCCGCGCTGGTGGCCCAGCGGGTCGCCTTCCGGGCGCCGGACTGGTGGCTTGCGGGGCACGACAGCGGGGAGCCCGCCCAGACCAAGGCGCTCGACCGGATGGCGCTCGAACCGCTGCTCTCGCACGGCGTGAAGGTCGGCGAGGGGGCAGGGGCGCTTCTCGCGCTGCCGCTGGTGCGGGCCGCGGCCGCGCTGGCGGCGGAGCTGCCGGAGCGGGAGACCGCGGCGGCGCAGGCGCCCGCCGAGAGCTAGCAGCGAGGGCCTTGCCCGGAAGCCGACCGAGGCACCGTCGGCACCGTCGCCCGGCGCGTCCGAATGCGAATCGGACAGAACCCCTAGATCACCTTCAATGGGCCACGGCCCATATGATCCCTTTTCATGGGAGATGAGCAGGTCGTCGCCGGGCGACAGAAATCACGCACCGTCATACAGCGCCGCGCCGCGGGATTCGCCGTCTGGTACCTCCGGGCCGTCACGTTCATCAACTTCCTGAGCGCGGTCTGGGTCTCCCTCGGGCAGGACCTGCGCCAGCACAACACGGCGAACTACTTCACGCCGTACATGCTGACCGCGGGCTTCGCCTCGGGCGCCTTCACGCTGTTCCTGGCGATCACCATGCGGCGCCGCAAGCGCGCCGCATGGATCCTCAACCTCGTGCTCAGCGGGCTCTTCCTGCTGCTCTTCGCCTTCGTGATGATCTTCCCGGAGATCCGTGCGTACGCGCAGAACTGGATCTCCCTGATCCTGACCGCCGCCTTCGTCGCGGCGCTCGTCGTCGGCCGCCGCGAGTTCTACGCCAAGGGCGACCGCGCCAACCCGAAGCTGGCCTCGGTCGTCGCGGTCGTCGGGCTCCTGGTGACCTCGCTGATCGCCACGCTGCTGGTCACCGTCACCAACCACGCCCACGACGACTACCGCTCGACCTTCCTGGACCGCTGGCGCTACGGCGTCATGCGGCTGGTCTCGCTGGCCGCCGACGACAAGCGCTTCGAGGGCATCGCCACGCCCGGCTGGGTCAACGTCGCCATCAACGTCCTGAGCGCGCTGCTCCTTTGCGCCGTGCTGTACGCCGCGTTCCGCTCCCGCCGGGCCGTCGACCCGCTCACCGAGGACGACGAGGAGAAGCTGCGCGCGCTGCTCGCCCGGCACGGCGACCGCGACTCGCTCGGCTACTTCTCGCTGCGCCGCGAGAAGAGCGTCGTGTGGTCCCCGACCGGCAAGGCGGCCGTCGCGTACCGCGTCGTCGGCGGTGTCTCGCTGGCCTCCGGCGACCCCATCGGCGACCCGGAGGCCTGGCCCGGCGCGATCGAGCCCTGGCTGGCCGAGGCCCGCGAGCACGGCTGGATCCCCGCCGTGATGGGCGCGAGCGAGGAGGCGGGCACGATCTACGCCCGGCACGGCCTGGACGCCCTGGAGCTGGGCGACGAAGCCATCGTGGAGACCGACGAGTTCACGCTGGACGGCCGGGCCATGCGCACCGTCCGGCAGGCCTACAACCGCGTGAAGCGCGCCGGGTACACGGTCCGCATCCGCCGTCACGAGGACATCCCCGCCGACGAGCTGGCGGCCCTCCTGGAGCGCGCCGACGACTGGCGCGACGGAGCCACCGAACGCGGCTTCTCCATGGCTCTCGGCCGGCTCGGCGACCCGGCGGACGGGCAGTGCGTGATGCTCGAATGCACGGACGGCGACGGCGTGTTGCGGGCGCTGCTCTCCTTCGTCCCGTGGGGACCGCACGGGCTCTCCCTCGACCTGATGCGGCGTGACCGCGACTCCGAGAACGGCCTGATGGAGTTCATGGTCATCGAACTCCTGCAGCGCGCCCCCGAGATCAAGATCACTCAGGTGTCGCTCAACTTCGCGATGTTCCGTTCGGTCTTCGAACGTGGCTCGCGGCTCGGCGCGGGCCCGGTCCTTCGTCTGTGGCGGTCGCTGCTCAGCTTCTTCTCCCGGTGGTGGCAGATCGAGTCCCTCTACCGCGCCAACGCCAAGTACCGGCCGATCTGGGAACCCCGCTTCCTTCTCTTCGAGAAGAGCAGCGACCTGCTGCGCATCGGTGTCGCCTCCGGCCGCGCGGAGGGCTTCCTGGAAGCGCCGGGCCTGCCGAAGTGGCTGCACCGCAAACACCTGGAGTCGAGACGATGAGCACCCTGGCCCGCCACGCCCGCGCCGAGTGGGGGCCACTCTTCTCCACCGTGCGCGGCGCGCTCGCCGCCCGACGATGGCGGGCCGTGCCCATGACGCTGGCGGCGGTCTGCCTCACCGCCCTCTTCCAGTACGTGCAGAACCAGTCGTGGGGCTATCAGTTCGTCCAGAACATCGGCTGTGTGCGGGCCGAGGATCCGCTCTGGCTGGCCCTGATCCGCACCCCGCTCTCCCTCTTCGTGCCCGCCCTCGACCTGCCCGTGTGGGGCGCGCTGGTGCAGATCCTCCTCGTCTTCGGGATCGCGGAGATCTGCCTGGGCCGGTGGCGCACGCTCCTCATCGGGTACGTGGCCACACTCGCCGGGACGCTCTACGCGCGCGTGGGCATCGCGTGGGGCCCCGAGAACCCCCTCGGGCTGCCGGCGTCCGACGCGCAGGTCGTCGACACGGGCCCGTCGGCCGCCGTCGTCGGCCTCGCCGTCTTCGTCTGCTGGCGCTACCGCGCGTACTTCACCGCCGCCCTGGTCACCGCCCTGATGGTCGTCGAGGTGCTGGTCAAGAACAATCTCGCGGGCAAGGAGCACCTCGCCGCCATCGCCGCCGTGCTGGTGCTGTGCGTGCTCCCGGCGGCACGTCACCGGGACGGCGGCACCCGGTCCGAGGGCCGCGGCTCCGAGGGCGAGGGCGCGGGGCCCGGCGTGAAGCCGCCGATCCAGTCCTGAAGCTTGCGGCGCGGCCCCGCCCAGCGGCGGTCGTGCCGGAAGGCCCGCAGACCCGCACGCGCGCGTGCCCGGTGCCGGTTGCGGTAGAACCGCCGCGCCCACGCCGATCCCGGCCGGGCGAGGCGGATCGCGCCCACCAGCGCGACGAACGGGATCACCATGCCGATCAGGGCGGTGCGCAGCTTGCCCTTGAGGAGCGCGACCAGGGCGAAGGCGCAGTTGATGCCGATGTTCAGCGCGAACAGCGCCCGGTTGTGCCGCTCCATCGGCGTCAGGTCGTTCACCCCGAGCGGTGTGAAGCCGGTGAGCACGAGCACCACCAGGGCGGCCGTGAGCATCACGACCTCCACGCTCTTGCGGCCCTGCTCGCTCCAGTACACGTCGTCGAGGTGGAGGATCAGCGCGAACTCGTCGAGCACCAGACCGGCGCCGATCCCGAAGATGACGGCGGCGTACAGCGGCCCGGCGCCGTGCCGCCCCGCGGCCACCGCCCAGAACCCGCCGACCAGCATGAGGAAGATTCCCGGCACGACGTGGTGGATGTGCACGTCCCCCGTGCTGATGTTCCGGAACGGGCCCTTGCCCGCCCTGATCAGCCGCGTGATGGTCCGGGTGACCAGGAACGACCCCACGAACGAGAGCAGCGCGAGCAGCAGCGGCAGCTTCCCCGGCTCGACGATGTTCCGGTACCACCAGTCGTTCATGCGGCCCACCAGTCGTTCATGCGCCCATCCTCCGTCCCCGAAGAGTGATCCGCAGGCCGGAACGTTCCCGCGGGGTAGCCTTCCGCGGTGTCCAGAACCTCCCCCGCCGACGGCATACGTTTCGCCTTCGGCACCCTCACCGCACTCCCCGTCAGGGTCACCCGCTGGGACCGCGAGGCCGCGCGCGACGGCATGCAGTGCGCGCCGCTCGCCGGTCTGGTCGTCGGCCTCTGCGCGGCGGGCGTCGGCGGTCTGCTGACGGTCCTCGGCGCGGGCCCGCTCCTCGCCGCCACCGCGACCGCGGCGACCCCCGCCGCCCTCACCCGCGGCCTGCACCTCGACGGTCTCGCGGACACCGCCGACGGCCTCGGCAGCGCCAAGCCAGCCGACGACGCGCTGCGCATCATGAAGCAGTCCGACATCGGCCCCTTCGGGGTCATCACCCTGCTCTTCGTGCTGCTCGCCCAAGTGGCCGTGCTCTGCCAGCTTTACGAGACCTCGTGGGCCCGCGGCGCCGTCGCCGCCGTCGTCTCGGCGACCACCGCCCGCCTCGCCCTCACCCTGGCCGCCCGCGACGGCGTGCCCCCGGCCCGCCCCGAGGGGCTCGGCGCCGCCGTCGCCGGGGTCGTCCCGCGCGCCCGCGCGGCAGCGGTCGCCGTCGTCGTCGTGTGCGCCGCCGCGGCCGCGGGCCTGCCCTTCGGGGCGGACGGCGCCGTGCGGAACGCGGCGGCCGTCGTCCTCGCGCTCGGCGCCGCCGAATTGCTGCTCCGGCACTGCGTACGACGGTTCGGCGGAGTCACCGGTGACGTCTTCGGCGGCCTCGCGGAGACGTCGGCGACCTGTGCCCTGATCGTGCTCGCCCTCGGCTGACACCGCGCCGAACACGCACAGTGAGGCGCACCGCAGCGCTCACGGGCGTAGGCTCGCGACGGGCTCACCACCCCACAGCCCGACGAAACTCACTGAAAGAGGCCTCACCACCGTGACTGCTCTGACTCTCAGCACCGCCGCCGCGACCGGCCTGCGTGCCGACGCGATCGTCGTCGGTGTGGCGAAGGGTGCCGGATCCAAGGGGGGCCTGGTCGTCGCCCCCGGCGCCGAGGCCGTGGACAAGGCGTACGACGGCAAGCTCGCGTCCGTCCTGGAGACCCTCGGCGCCTCGGGCGGCGAGGGTGAGGTGACGAAGCTTCCGGCGCCGTCCGGCTTCAAGGCCCCGGTCGTCGTCGCGGTCGGTCTCGGCGAGGTCCCGGAGAAGGACGAGACGTACGGCACGGACGCCCTGCGCCGCGCCGCCGGTGCCGCCGCCCGCGCGCTGACCGGCTCGAAGAAGGCCGCGTTCGCGCTGCCCGTCGAGGACGCCGAGGACGCCGGCGCGCTGGCCGAGGGTGCCCTGCTCGGCGCCTACTCGTTCGACGCGTACAAGGGCCTGGCCGACGCCAAGTCCGCGAAGAAGAACGGCAAGGGCGCCAAGGCGCCGCTGGCCGAGGTCGCCCTGCTCGGCGGCAAGCCCCGCGACAAGGCGTACAAGGCCGCCGTCGAGCGTGCCGTCGCCGTCGCCGAGGAGCTGAACCGCGCCCGCGACCTGGTGAACACCCCGCCGAACGACCTCAACCCCGAGGCGTTCGCCGCCGTCGCCCAGGCCGCGGCCAAGGAGCACGGCATCAAGGTCCAGGTGCTCGACGAGAAGGCCCTCACCAAGGGCGGCTTCGGCGGCATCCTCGGCGTCGGCGTCGGCTCCGAGGCCCCGCCGCGCCTGGTGAAGCTCTCGTACACGAGCTCCAAGGCCAAGAAGCACCTCGCCTTCGTCGGCAAGGGCATCACGTACGACTCGGGCGGCATCTCGCTGAAGCCCGCCGGTCACAACGAGACCATGAAGTGCGACATGGCCGGTGCCGCCGCGGTCTTCGCCGCCGTCGTCGCCGCCGCGCGCCTCGGCCTCGAAGTGAACGTCACCGGCTGGCTGGCGCTCGCCGAGAACATGCCGTCCGGCTCCGCGACCCGCCCCGGCGACGTCCTGCGGATGTACAGCGGCAAGACCGTCGAGGTCCTCAACACCGACGCCGAGGGCCGCCTGGTCCTGGCCGACGCCATCGCCAAGGCCTCCGAGGACGAGCCCGACGCGATCGTCGACGTGGCGACGCTGACCGGCGCCATGATGATGGCGCTGGGCAACCGCACCTTCGGCATCATGGCCAACGACGACGCCTTCCGCACCTCGATCCACGAGATCGCCGAGGAGGTCGGCGAGCCCTCCTGGCCGATGCCGCTCCCCGCCGACCTGCGCAAGGGCATGGACTCCCCCACCGCCGACATCGCCAACATGGGCGAGCGCATGGGCGGCGGCCTGGTGGCCGGTCTCTTCCTGAAGGAGTTCGTCGGCGAGGGCATCACCTGGGCCCACCTCGACATCGCGGGCCCGGCCTTCCACGAGGGCGCCCCGTACGGCTACACCCCCAAGGGCGGCACCGGCTCCGCGGTCCGTACCCTGGTCCGGCTCGCCGAGCACACCGCCTCGGGCGACCTGGGCTGATCGCGTACGTACCGAGGGCCCCGGACCCGCCTGGCGTCCGGGGCCCTCGGCCGTTTCCCGGATTTCGCCCTCGACGAAATCCGTACGTTCGTACGCCCACCCGTCTCCCACCACCACCCTTACAAGGCCGCGCTGCGCGCCTTAACTTTTGCCCTGAAGACGGTCGATCCGACGTCTCACAGCCTGGCCCGGCGTCCCGTCTCCCGCCGACAAGTGCGAAGATGGGTTCTCGGCAGGACAGGGCCCCCACCAAAGGGCCGAAACAAGAGCGGCCGAATACCAGCCGACCGACCGGTCGTCCCCCGCGAAAAGGGGTCCGGCGTACGGCGCACATGCATGGAGGACGTGACGTGGCGAACGACGCCAGCACCGTTTTCGACCTAGTGATCCTCGGCGGCGGTAGCGGCGGTTACGCCGCGGCCCTGCGCGGAGCGCAGCTGGGCCTGGACGTCGCACTGATCGAGAAGAACAAGCTCGGCGGCACCTGCCTGCACAACGGCTGCATCCCCACGAAGGCGCTGCTGCACGCCGGCGAGATCGCCGACCAGGCACGCGAGGCCGACCAGTTCGGCGTGAAGGCCACCTTCGAGGGCATCGACATGGCGGCCGTCCACAAGTACAAGGACGACGTGATCTCGGGCCTGTACAAGGGCCTGCAGGGTCTCGTCGCCTCCCGCAAGGTGACGTACATCGAGGGCGAGGGCAAGCTCTCGTCGCCGACCTCCGTGGACGTGAACGGACAGCGCGTCCAGGGCCGCCACGTCCTCCTCGCGACCGGCTCCGTGCCGAAGTCGCTGCCGGGCCTGGAGATCGACGGCAACCGCATCATCTCCTCGGACCACGGCCTGACCCTGGACCGCGTGCCGAAGTCCGCGATCATCCTGGGCGGCGGCGTCATCGGCGTCGAGTTCGCCTCGGCGTGGAAGTCCTTCGGGTCCGACGTCACGGTCATCGAGGGCCTCAAGCACCTCGTGCCGGTCGAGGACGAGAACAGCTCCAAGCTTCTTGAGCGCGCGTTCCGCAAGCGCGGCATCAAGTTCAACCTCGGCACCTTCTTCGAGAAGGCCGAGTACACGCAGGACGGCGTGCGGGTGACCCTCGCCGACGGCAAGACCTTCGAGGCCGAGGTCCTCCTGGTCGCCATCGGCCGCGGCCCGGTCTCGCAGGGCCTCGGCTACGAGGAGCAGGGCGTCGCCATGGACCGCGGCTACGTCCTCGTCGACGAGTACATGCAGACCAACGTCCCGACGATCTCGGCCGTGGGCGACCTGGTGCCGACCCTCCAGCTCGCGCACGTCGGCTTCGCCGAGGGCATGCTGGTGGCGGAGCGCCTGGCCGGTCTCAAGACGGTCCCGGTCGACTACGACGGCGTGCCCCGGGTGACGTACTGCCACCCCGAGGTCGCCTCCGTGGGCATCACCGAGGCCAAGGCCAAGGAGATCTACGGCGCGGACAAGGTCGTCGCCCTCAAGTACAACCTCGCGGGCAACGGCAAGAGCAAGATCCTCAAGACCGCGGGCGAGATCAAGCTCGTCCAGGTCAAGGACGGTGCCGTCGTCGGCGTCCACATGGTCGGCGACCGCATGGGCGAGCAGGTCGGCGAAGCCCAGCTGATCTACAACTGGGAAGCGCTGCCGGCCGAGGTGGCCCAGCTCATCCACGCCCACCCGACCCAGAACGAGGCGCTCGGCGAGGCCCACCTGGCCCTGGCGGGCAAGCCGCTGCACTCCCACGACTGACCTCAGTCTTCGGGCGCGACGACCAGACTTCCGCAATTTCGTAAGGAGCAACTGAAACCATGGCGGTTTCCGTATCCCTTCCGGCGCTCGGCGAGAGCGTCACCGAGGGCACTGTCACCCGTTGGCTGAAGGCCGAGGGCGAGCGCGTCGAGGCCGACGAGCCGCTGCTCGAGGTGTCGACCGACAAGGTCGACACCGAGATCCCCTCCCCGGCCGCCGGCGTGCTGCTCGAGATCGTCGTCGGCGAGGACGAGACCGCCGAGGTCGGCGCCAAGCTCGCCGTCATCGGTGCCGCAGGTGCCGCTCCGGCGCAGGCCGCGGCCCCCGCCGCGCCGGCCGCCCCGGCCAAGGAGGAGGCCCCGGCTCCGGCTCCGGCCGCCCCGGCAGCTCCGGCCGCCGCTCCGGCAGCTCCGGCCGCGCCCGCCGCTGCCGCCCCGGCTCCGGCACAGCCCGCCGCTCCGGCCCAGCCGGCTCCGGCCGCGCCCGCCGCCCCGGCCCAGGCCACCCCGGCCGACGACGGTGCCTACGTCACCCCGCTGGTGCGCAAGCTCGCCTCCGAGAACGGCGTGAACCTCTCCGAGGTCACCGGTTCCGGTGTCGGCGGCCGCATCCGCAAGCAGGACGTCATCGCCGCCGCCGAGGCCAAGAAGTCGGCTCCGGCTCCGGCCGCCGCTGCTCCGACCGCCTCGAAGGCCCCCGCCCTGGAGGTCTCCCCCCTCCGCGGCCAGACGGTCAAGATGACCCGCATGCGCAAGGTCATCGGCGACAACATGATGAAGGCCCTGCACTCGCAGGCCCAGCTGACCTCGGTCGTCGAGGTCGACATCACCAAGCTGATGAAGCTGCGCGCCAAGGCGAAGGACTCGTTCGCGGCTCGCGAGGGCGTCAAGCTCTCCCCGATGCCGTTCTTCGTCAAGGCCGCCGCCCAGGCGCTGAAGGCCCACCCGGTCGTCAACGCCCGGATCAACGACGACGAAGGCACCATCACGTACTTCGACTCGGAGAACATCGGCATCGCCGTTGACGCCGAGAAGGGTCTGATGACGCCGGTCATCAAGGGTGCGGGCGACCTGAACATCGCCGGTATCTCGAAGAAGACCGCGGAGCTGGCCGGCAAGGCCCGTGGCGGTGGCCTCACCCCGGACGACATGTCCGGCGCCACCTTCACGATCTCCAACACCGGTTCGCGCGGCGCCCTGTTCGACACGGTCATCGTGCCGCCGAACCAGGCCGCGATCCTCGGCATCGGTGCCACGGTCAAGCGCCCGGTCGTCATCAACCACCCCGACCTCGGCGAGACCATCGCGGTGCGGGACATGACGTACCTGTCGCTCTCCTACGACCACCGTCTGGTGGACGGCGCGGACGCCGCCCGCTACCTGACCGCGGTCAAGGCGATCCTGGAGGCCGGCGAGTTCGAGGTCGAGCTCGGCCTGTAGTCCTGCGGCCCGCAAGGCTGTAAGACTCGTCTCATCAGCGCGTACGCCCCCGTTCGGAGGTTTCCGAGCGGGGGCGTCGCCGTATTGTCTAGGGGTCACAACGCCCTGGGGCGCTGCCCCCGCCGGAGGAGCCCACATGACCGCGCCCGTCGTTCACTCGCTGCGCGAACAGATCCGCGAGCACATCGTGGAGGGGATCGTCAGCGGGCGCTGGAAGCCGGGCGAGCGCATCGTGGAGCGCCGGATCGCGGTCGAGCTGGAGGTCTCCCAGACCCCCGTCCGCGAGGCGCTGCGCGAGCTGGAGACGCTCCGGCTGATCGAGTCGGCGCCCAACAAGGGTGTACGCGTCCGCAACTTGACGGCCGCCGACCTGGAGGAGAGCTACCCCGTCCGGGCGGGCCTGGAGGCCATCGCCGCCGAGCTGGCGGCCGAGCGGCTCGCCGAGGACTGCTCGGCCCTGGAGCCCCATGTCGCGGCCCTCTATGAAGCGGACCGGGCCGCCGACGGCACGGCGCAGGTGCGGCACACCGTCGGCTTCCACCGCGAGCTGGTGCGGGCCGCGGACAACTCCGTCCTCCTGCACACCTGGGAGGGCCTCGGCATCGAGGTCTTCACCGCGCTGTCGATCCGCTGGCTGGGCACGGTCCAGCAGTCGTACGCGGAGGAGCACGAGGCCCTGGTCTCCGCCTTCCGGCGCCGGGATCCCGCGATCGCCGACCTGGTCAAGGCCCATGTCCTGGGGTGCGCGCCGCGTCCGTGACACCCACGCTCATCCGTGGCGCCTTGACTCCAAACGTGCTCTCACCTGCGTAAACCCTTCAAATCAAAGGCACCGCGTGCCCGCTTTACTGGCACCGGATGCCTACTTTCTCCATGGAGAGAGGTTTTCTCCTTCAACCCTTTGATCGATCATCGATCACGGAGTTACAGTCTCCGACGGGCTCAGACCAGAGCCTCACGCCCTGTCCTGCCAAGACATTGGGCACCCCCACCCCTTACCGAACAGGGGACCCCCTCCGACTCAGGAAGGCGGCGACATGACCGACCCCTCCGCAATCCAGCCGAGCGAGCTCGACCAGCTCCCGGACCGCGACCCCGAGGAGACCGCCGAATGGCAGGCCTCCCTGGACGCCGTTACTCAGGCGGCCGGGCCGCACCGAGCCGCATACCTGATGCGGCGCACGCTGGAGCGCGCCGAGGGCGCGGGCCTGGCGCTGCCCAAGCTCCTTGAGACCGACTACGTCAACACGATCCCCACCTCCGCCGAGCCGTCCATCGACGGTGACGAGGAGATGGAGCGGAAGATCACGGCGTGGAACCGCTGGAACGCGGCCGCCATGGTCACGCGCGGCTCCAAGCACGGCGTCGGCGGCCACATCGCGACCTTCGCGTCCGCGGCCTGGCTGTACGAGACCGGCTTCAACCACTTCTTCAAGGGCAAGGAGGGGGACGGCTCGGGTGACCAGCTCTACATCCAGGGCCACGCCTCCCCCGGCATCTACGCCCGCGCCTTCCTCGACGGCCGCCTGAACGAGGCGCAGCTCGACAACTTCCGGCAGGAGGCGGGCGGCAACGGCCTGCCCTCCTACCCGCACCCGCGCCGCCTGCCCTGGCTGTGGGAGTTCCCGACCGTCTCCATGGGGCTCGGCCCGCTCTCCGCCATCTACCAGGCGCGCTTCAACCGGTACCTCACCAACCGCGGCATCAAGGACGTCTCCGCCTCGCACGTGTGGGCGTTCCTCGGCGACGGCGAGATGGACGAGCCCGAGTCGACGGCGGCCCTCGCACTGGCCGCGCGTGAGGGTCTCGACAACCTCACGTACGTCATCAACTGCAACCTGCAGCGTCTCGACGGCCCGGTCCGCGCCAACTTCCGCGTGGTCCAGGAGCTGGAGGCCCAGTTCCGCGGCGCCGGCTGGAACGTCATCAAGATCATGTGGGGCAACGCCTGGGACGAGCTCTTCCAGCTCGACACCACCGGCGCCCTGGTCCGCCGCCTCCGCGAGGTGCCGGACGCGCAGTTCCAGACGTACGCGACGCGGGACGCCGCCTACATCCGCGAGCACTTCTTCGGTGCCGAGCCCGCGCTCGTCGAGCTGGGCAAGCTGCTCAGCGACGACAAGATCAGCGAGTGCTTCCACCTCTCGCGCGGCGGCCACGAGGCCCGCAAGGTCTACGCGGCCTACCGTGCGGCGCTGACCCACAAGGGCGCGCCGACCGTGATCCTCGCGCAGACGGTCAAGGGCTTCACCCTCGGCAAGGGCTTCGAGTCCAAGAACGCCAACCACCAGATGAAGAAGCTGACGGTGGACGAGTTCAAGGACATGCGCGACCTCCTCGGTCTGCCGATCCCGGACAGCGACTTCGTCGACGGCCAGGTGCCCTACGGCCACCCGGGCGCCGACTCCCCCGAGGTCCGCTACCTCCAGGAGCGTCGCGCCGCGCTCGGCGGCCCGGCCCCGGCCCGTCGCACGCAGCCGCTCGCGCCGCTGCCCGCCCCCGCCGACAAGGCCTTCGCCTCGTTCGACAAGGGCTCGGGCTCGCAGTCGGTGGCGACGACCATGGCGTTCGTACGCCTGGTCAAGGACCTCGTACGCGACAAGGAGTCCGGCAAGCGCTGGGTGCCGATCGTCCCCGACGAGGCGCGCACCTTCGGCATGGAGTCGCTCTTCCCGTCGCTCGGCATCTACTCGCCGAAGGGCCAGACGTACGAGCCGGTCGACCGCGACCAGCTGATGTACTACAAGGAAGCCAAGGACGGCCAGATCCTCAACGAGGGGATCACCGAGGCCGGTTCGATGGCGGACTTCATCGCCGCGTCCACCGCGTACGCCACGCACGGCGAGGTGATGATCCCCTTCTACATCTTCTACTCGATGTTCGGCTGGCAGCGCACGGCCGACCAGATGTGGCAGCTCGGCGACCAGCTCGGCCGCGGCTTCCTCGTCGGCGCCACCGCGGGCCGCACGACCCTGACGGGTGAGGGTCTGCAGCACGCGGACGGCCACTCGCCGGTGATCGCCGCGACCAACCCCGCCGCGCTGTCGTACGACCCGGCGTTCGCGTACGAGATCGCCGCGATCGTCAAGGAGGGTCTGCGCCGCATGTACGGCGAGGCCCACGAGGGCGAAGACCAGAACGTCTTCTACTACCTCACGGTCTACAACGAGCCGATGCCGCAGCCCGCGAAGCCCTCGGGCGTCGACGAGGGCATCATCAAGGGCCTGTACCGCTTCAACACGGCGGAGTCCGCGGGCCTCTCCCCCGCGGCAAACGCCGCGCGCATCCAGCTGCTCGGCTCGGGTACCGCCATCCACTGGACCCTCGCCGCGCAGAAGATGCTCGCCGAGGAGTGGGGCGTGGCCGCCGACGTGTGGTCCGCGACCTCGTGGACGGAGCTGCGCCGCGACGCGCTGGAGGCCGACGAGGCCCTCCTGCGCGGCGAGGAGCGCGTCCCGTACATCCGTACGGCGCTCGACGGCGCCCAGGGTCCGGTCCTCGCCGTCTCCGACTACATGCGTCAGGTCCCCGACCAGATCGCGCAGTGGGTCGAGCAGGACTACTCCTCGCTCGGTGCGGACGGCTTCGGTCTGTCCGACACGCGTGACGCCGCCCGCCGTCACTTCGGCATCGACGCGGAGTCGATCGTCGTCGCGGCGCTCGCGCAGCTCGCCCGTCGCGGCGAGGTGCCCGCCTCCGCGGTGAAGGAGGCCCGGGCCAAGTACGGCCTGTAAGCCTTCGGCTCGATGCGGGTGCGGGTCCTCTGCCCTTGGGGTGGGGGACCCGCATCTGTTGTATCGCCGTCCTCGGGCCCGGTGGGGGCTGGGCGCGCCCGCGCGGCGGAGCCGCACATGCCACAGCCCCGCGCCCCTTCGGGGGCGCGGCATTATGGGGTCCATGCGCGCTGCCCGCCTCATCAAGATGGTCCTGCTGCTCCAGGCGCGGCCCTCCATGACCGCCGCCGAGCTGGCCGCCGAGCTGGAGGTGTCCGAGCGGACGATCACACGTGACGCGCAGGCGCTGTCCGAGGCGGGCGTGCCCGTCTACGCCGACCGGGGACGCACCGGCGGCTACCGGCTCATCGGCGGCTACCGCACCCGCCTCACGGGCCTCGGCCGCAGTGAGGCGGAGGCGCTCTTCCTGTCCGGGGTGCCGGGGGCGCTGCGTGAGATGGGCCTGGACGACGCGGCGTCGGCGGCCCGCCTCAAGGTGTCGGCGGCGCTGATGCCCTCCCTGCGCGACGCCTCGCAGAACGCCGCGCAGCGGTTCCACCTGGACGCGCCCGGCTGGTTCCAGGAGACGCCCGCGCCCGAACTGCTGCCCGCCGTCGCCGACGCGGTGTGGGACGACCGGCTGGTCACCGCCCGCTACCGGCGCCAGGAGGCCGAGGTGGAGCGGGAGTTGGAGCCCTACGGCCTGGTGCTCAAGGCGGGTGTCTGGTACCTGTGCGCACGGGTCACCGACTCCGGCGCGTACCGGGTGTACCGCATCGACCGCTTCGCCTCGGTCGTCGCGGGCGGGCAGCGCTTCGTGCGCGACGAGGAGTTCGACCTGCCGGGCTTCTGGGACGAGCGGGCCGCGCAGTTCGCGCGGGCGATCCTGCGGGCCGAGGTGGTGGTGCGGCTGACCGAGGCGGGCGTGCGGAGGCTGCCGCACGCCACCGACGCCGTCTCCACGCGGGAGGCGCTGGAGACGGCGGGCGAGCCCGACGCGACGGGCCGGGTGACGGTCACGCTGCCCGTCGAGAACGAGGACGTGGCGTACACCCAGCTCATGTCGCTCGGCCCGGAGGTGGAGGTGGTGGCGCCCGCGGAGCTGCGCGCGCGGTTCGCGGACGCCGCCGCGCGGACCGCCGAGCTCTACCGGTAGCCGGTGACGTCCGCCTCCTTGCCCGCCTGTTCGACCTCCGCGATGTAGCGCCAGGCGTCCGGCGCGGAGCCGTCCACGTCCGTGAAGCCGTACTCCTTGGCGAGTCCGCCGCTGGAGAGCGAGGCGCCGTTCCAGCGCTTGACGTCGGGGTCGGCGGCGAGTGCGACGAGGGCGCGGCCCACGAACGTCGGCGTCTCGGAGATCGCGAAGTGCGGGTTCTGCTCGCAGCCGTCCTGCCAGTTCTCCTCGGTCACCTTGAAGGCGGTGTCGAGCATGAACTCCGAGCGCAGCCAGCCGGGCGTCAGGCAGAGCGCCGTGCAGCCGTACTCCTCGATCTCCTCGGCGAGGTCGTGCGCCATCCGCAGCGGGGCCGCCTTGGCGAGGTCGTAGTAGAAGGGCTTGCGGTAGTTGGCGCGGTTGTACTCCTCGGTGCCGTCGGTGACCTCGACGACCAGGCCGCCGGGGTTCCTGATCAGGAGCGGCAGCGCGTGGCTGCTGGTGACGATGTGGGTCTCCATGCCGAGGCGCAGGATGCGCAGTCCCTTGTCGAGGTCGTGCTCCCACATCTTCTTGTCCCACTCGACGTGGACGTCGCCGCCCCAGATGTCGTTGACGAGGATGTCCAGGCGGCCCTGTTCCCGGTCGATCCGCTCGACGAGGGCCGCCACCTGCTCCGGCTCCAGGTGGTCGGTGGGCACGGCGATGCCCCGGCCGCCCGCCGCGTCGACGAGTTCCGCGGTCTCTTCGATGGTCTCGGTGGTGCGGCCGATCTCGCTGGTGTGGGCGCGGGTGGTGCGCCCCGTCACGTACACGGTGGCTCCGGCTCGGCCGAGCTCCACCGCCATGGCACGGCCCGCGCCGCGGGTGGCGCCCGCGACGAGAGCGATCTTTCCGGTCAGGTTCTGGGTGGTCTCCATGTCGGTGAGGCTTCCACCAAAAGCGGACAACCCCTGTCGGTCTTTCCATGGGCATGTGCACGCATAACGAGACAGCCGCATTCCGGCGCACTCCGCGTGCGCCCCCACCCCGCAGGACCGATGCTGGACCCGTGATGGACGAGACGGAGTTCTGGGAGATCGTGGACAGTACTCGTGAGGCCGCCGGCGGCGACCCCGAGGACCACGCCGAGCTGCTCGTCGAGAGACTGCTGCAGTCCGACCCGGACTCCGTCCTCGACTTCGCCCGTCACTTCGAGGCCCGCTACAACCGCGCCTACCGCTGGGACCTGTGGGGCGCGGCCTGGGTCCTGCTCGGCGGTGCGAGCGACGACGCCTTCGACTACTTCCGGTGCTGGCTGATCGGCCAGGGGCGGGAGGTCTTCGAGGGGGCGGTGCACGACCCGGACGCGCTCGCCGACCTCCTGGACGACTTCGACGAGGAGCTCGACGGCGACGGCGAGGAGCTCGGCTATGCCGCGGACGAGGCGTACGAGCAGCTCACCGGTGTCGTCGCGCCGGAGCTCGGCGTCTCGCCCGCCCCGGCCGAGCCGGTGGGCACGTCGATCGACTTCGAGAACGAGTCGGTGATGGCGCAGCGCTACCCGAAGCTCTGGGACCGCTTCATGGAGGACTGACCGGGATCCGGTGCGAGGGTGCCCCCGCGCCCCCCACGGTCGTCGTGCGGGATCCGGAATCCGCCGAATTCCGCGGCCTGCCCGAGGCCGCGGTCGACCGGCTCCTGCGGGCGGGGTGACCGCCCCGTGGTTCAGAAGTGGGTGCCGCCGTCGATGCGGACCTCGGTGCCGGTGATGAAGCGGCCGTCGTCCGAGGCGAGCATCGCGACGACGGAGGCGACGGTCTCGGGGCCCGCGAAGCCCTGGCCGAGGGCGGGCGCGAGCTTCACGAAGAGGCTCATGTCGGCGTCCTCGGGCAGGCCGGGGCCGACGCTCTGCCTGCTGGCGCCGGAGCCGTCGGTCATCCCGGAGGAGATGGAGCCGGGCTGCACGGCGGTGAAGCGGATGCCCTGCTTGCCGTACTCGGCGGCGAGGGCGTGCGTCATGGACTGGATGCCGCCCTTGCTCGCCGCGTACGCCGCCATGTACGGGTGGGCGAACATCGCCGACGTGGAGCTGAAGTTGACGACGGCGGAGCCGTTGCCCCGCAGCAGGGCCGGGAGCGCCTCGCGGATCATCAGGAAGGTGCCGGTGAGGTTGACGCCTATGACCTGGCTGAAGGCGTCGAGGGTGGTCTCGTGGGTGTGCGAGGAGCGCAGGATGCCCGCGGCGTTCACGAGGACGTCGAGGCCGCCGAGCGCTTCGGTGGCAGCGGCGACGCCCGCGCGGACCGAGGCCTCGTCCGCGATGTTCACGAGCACGGTGGTGAGGCGCTCCGCGTCGGCACCGGCCTTGGCCACGGTGTCCCGCAGGCCGTCCTCGCTGACGTCGGCGGCGACGACCCTGCCGCCCTCGGCCAGCATGCGCAGCACGGTCGCCTGACCGATGCCGGAGCCACCGCCGGTGACCAGGGCGCGGCGTCCTTCGTAGCGGTTCAGGTTCTGCGTGGCGCTCATGGCGTTCTCCCGGTCTTCTCACGTGTTGTGCTTACGTTCCGCACGATACGCCCACATGGCACGTTGTGCCACATCGTCTTTTTATGCCTTACTGTCGCACTCGACGTAGGCTTCCCGGGTGAGCACCCAGTCGTCCACCCCGCCCCTGTCCCTCACGGAGCGCCGCAAGCTGGCGACGCAGCTGGAGATCGCCCGCGCCGCGGCCGAGCTCTTCACCGCGCACGGGACCGACGGCACCACGGCCGAGGCCATCGCGGGCCGGGCCGGGGTCGCGCTGCGCACCTTCTACCGGTACTTCCGCACCAAGCAGGACGCGGTGGGCCCGCTGCTCGCCGTCGGCGGAGACCGCTGGCGGGCGCTGCTCGCCGCGGCCGAACCGGGCGCGGCGCTCCCCGACGCCCTGCGGACCGCGATCTCCGAGGCGCTCGCCGTGCCGGACGACGCGGCGGCGGACGGACTGCGGCAGACCCGCGGGCTGCTCCGCGCGGCCGCCGACGACCCGGCGCTGCGCGCGGTCTGGTACCGCGTGAACCAGGAGTCCGAGGAGAAGCTGCGCCCGGTCGTGGCGGAGCTCGCGGGCGCGCGGCACCTGGAGGTCCGGCTGGCCGCGGCCGCGGCGACGGCCGCGATCCGCATCGCCCTGGAGACCTGGGCCGGGACGGACGCGCCCGTCACGGGCCCGGGCTCCCCCGCGGACCTCGCGACGCGGTGCCTGCGGGAGCTCATGGGCGGGGCGGGTCCACTGCCCCGGCCGGAGAGCACGGCCTGAGCCGAGCGAGCGAGCGAGCGCTGCGCGGCGTCCGGCTGCGATGCGGCTGGGGCTGAGGCTGAGGCTGGGGCTCCGTCGGCGGCTGGGGCTCCGTCGGCGGCTGGGGCTGGGG
>NZ_LIPN01000238.1:0-1894 GCF_001418325.1 Streptomyces atriruber
CCTTCGGGGCCTGCGGGTCACGGGGCTGGGTGGAGTCGGTCACCGGCGCCTGAACAGCCGGGGCCTTCTCATCCTTGGATCGGCTACGGAACACAAAATCCAAGGGTACGGGGTGCGGAGACATGGACGTCCGTCCGGAGGGGAACGATCCGGCAACACCGGGCGTCTTGATTACGTGCGCAATGGGACGTAGCAGGCGGTATGCGTCCGGTTCCGTGGTGCCGCAGCAGTGCCTCGGGACCGGCTCACAGGGGTGCACCTACTCCTTACGCCGGAGCGGTGCGCGATGCAGTCGTCCTTGGGGATGAGCGCATCCGCCCGCGAACAGTGCGGTAATGGATGCAGGGCCCGTACTGTGGGTTCTGAGCAGTACCTGGAGCTGGAAGTCCGTCAGAAGGGGGCGCGCGAAGCCCATGAGCGGTGTCATGAAGCGTATGGGGATGATCTTCCGCGCGAAGGCGAACAAGGCCCTTGACCGGGCCGAGGACCCGCGCGAGACCCTCGATTACTCGTACCAGAAGCAGTTGGAGCTGCTGCAGAAGGTGCGCCGCGGCGTCGCCGACGTGGCGACGTCCCGCAAGCGCCTGGAGCTGCAGCTGACGCAGCTCCAGAAGCAGTCCTCGACCCTTGAGGACCAGGGCCGCAAGGCGCTGGCGCTCGGCCGCGAGGACCTGGCCCGCGAGGCCCTGTCCCGCCGTGCGGCGCTCCAGCAGCAGGTGACGGACCTGGAGACGCAGCACCAGACCCTCCAGGGCGAGGAGGAGAAGCTCACCCTCGCGGCCCAGCGCCTTCAGGCCAAGGTCGACGCCTTCCGCACCAAGAAGGAGACGATCAAGGCCACGTACACCGCGGCCCAGGCGCAGACCCGCATCGGCGAGGCCTTCTCCGGCATCTCCGAGGAGATGGGCGACGTCGGCATGGCGATCCAGCGCGCCGAGGACAAGACCGCGCAGCTCCAGGCGCGGGCCGGCGCGATCGACGAACTGCTCGCCTCCGGAGCCCTCGACGACTCCTCCGGACTCGCCAAGGACGACATCCAGTCCGAGCTGGACCGCCTCTCCGGTGGTACTGATGTAGAGCTGGAACTGCAGCGCATGAAGGCCGAGCTGGCTGGGGGTACCTCCCAGGCTATTGGCTCTGGGGGCGGCTCCAGCAGCGGGCAGCAGGCGATCGAGGGCGGCAAGGGCCAGCCCCAGTCGCAGCAGCCCCAGGACACCCCGCGCTTCGACAAGCAGTAGCCCTACGCACGTCCGAGGAGGACGACATGATCGTACGGATCATGGGGGAGGGGCAGGTGAAGCTGGCGGACAGCCACTTCGCCGAACTGAACAAGCTGGACGACGACCTGCTGGAGGAGATGGAGAGCGGCGACGAGCCCCGCTTCCGCCGCACGCTCCATGCGCTCCTGGACAAGGTCCGGGAGCTCGGCACCCCCCTCCCGGACGACGCCCTGGAACCCTCGGAACTGATCCTCCCCGCCCCGGACGCCACCCTGGACGAGGTCCGAGACATGCTGAGCGACGACGGCCTGATCCCAGGCTGAAGCCACGAGGGCGCAGCCCGGGGGCGCGGGGAACGGCGCGCTCAGCCCCCACAAACCCGCACCCGGGGACGCAGCCAGGGGCGCGGGGAACGGCGCGCTCAGCCCCCACAAACCCGCACCCGAGGGCGCAGCCAGGGGCGCGGGGAACGGCGCGCTCAGCCACAGCAGACCCGCACCCAAACGCGCAGCCGAGGGCGGCAGCCAAGGGGCGCGGGGAACGGCGCGCTCAGCCCCCACAAACCCGCACCCGGGGACGCAGCCAGGGGCGCGGGGAACGGCGCGCTCAGCCACAGCAGACCCGCAGCCAAAGGCGCAGCCGAGGGCGGCAGCCCAGGGGCGCGGGGAACGGCG
>NZ_LIPN01000238.1:1951-7496 GCF_001418325.1 Streptomyces atriruber
CGGGGAACGGCGCGCTCAGCCACAACGGACCCGCACCCGAGGGCGCAGCCAGGAACGCGAGGAACCCGCCGCGCACCCGCACCCGCACCCGATCCCCGATTCCGCGCAAGGCCCCCGGCCAGCCCCCGTAACGTTGAGCCGGTGACCACTCTCGTACGAGGCCGCGGCTGGGCCAGAACACACCCGCTGGCGGTGGACGCGGTGCTCGCCTCCGCCGTCCTCGTCTGCATGGTCGTCGGCTCCTTCGCCGAGCCGAACGGGGAGCACGGCCCCACCTGGGGCACCCGCACCCCCGACGCCCCCAGCCTGGTCCTGATGACGCTGGGCGCGCTCGCCCTCGTCTTCCGCCGCCGCGCCCCCTGGGCCGTGCTCGCCGCGACCTGCGGCGCCTCCATCGTCGAGCTGCTCACCGGCCAGCCCCGCGCCCCCGTCGTGATGTGCGCGGTCATCGCCCTGTTCACCGTCGCCGCCCGCACCGACCGCTCCACGACCTGGCGGATCGGCCTGGTCACGATGACCGGCCTCACCGGCGTCGCGATGCTCTCGGGCGGCCCCCTGCCCTGGTACGCCCAGGAGAACCTCGGCATCTTCGCCTGGACCGGCATGGCCGCCGCCGCGGGCGACGCGGTGCGCAGCCGCCGCGCCGTCGTCGACGCCATCAGGGAGCGCGCCGAGCGGGCGGAACGGACGAGGGAGGAAGAGGCGCGGCGCCGCGTCGCCGAGGAGCGGCTGCGGATCGCCCGCGACCTGCACGACGTGGTCGCCCACCACATCGCCCTGGTCAACGTGCAGGCCGGCGTCGCGGCGCACGTCATGGACAAGCGGCCCGACCAGGCCAAGGAGGCCCTCTCGCACGTACGGGACGCCAGCCGCTCCGCCCTCAACGAACTCCGCGCCACCGTCGGCCTGTTGCGCCAGACCGGCGACCCGGAGGCGCCCACCGAACCGGCCCCCGGCCTGCACCGGCTCGACGAACTCGTCGAGACGTTCCGCAACGCGGGGCTGCCGGTCGAGGTCGCCCTCGGCCAGGTCGGCCTGGACCTGGCGGCCGCCGTCGACCTCGCCGCGTTCCGGATCATCCAGGAGGCGCTGACCAATGTGCAGAAGCACGCGGGGCCGGCCGCCAAGGCCGAGGTGAGCGTCGTCCGCGTCGGCCCGAACGTGGAGGTCACCGTCATCGACGACGGCCCCGGCCACGACAAGGGCGACGAGCAGCGGGACGCCGAGCAGCACACCGGCGGCGGCCACGGCCTGATCGGCATGCGCGAACGCGTCACCGCCCTCGGCGGCAGCTGCTCGGCGGGGCCCCGCTACGGAGGAGGCTTCCGCGTCCATGCGATCCTGCCCGTCACCACGGCAAAGGGAGGGACCGCGTGACGATCCGCGTACTGCTCGCCGACGACCAGGCGCTGCTGCGCAGCGCGTTCAAGGTGCTCGTCGACTCCGAGTCCGACATGGAGGTGGTCGGCGAGGCGTCCGACGGGGCGGAGGCGGTCGCGCTCGCCGGGTCGGAACGGGCCGACGTGGTCCTGATGGACATCCGGATGCCCGGCACCGACGGCCTCGCCGCCACCCGCATGATCAGCGCGGACCCCGCCCTGGCCCATGTGCGCGTGGTGATGCTGACGACCTTCGAGGTCGACGAGTACGTGGTGCAGTCGCTGCGCGCGGGCGCCTCCGGGTTCCTCGGCAAGGGCGCGGAGCCCGACGAACTGCTCGGCGCCATCCGGATCGCGGCGGCCGGCGAGGCGCTGCTCTCGCCGGTGGCGACCAAGGGACTGATCGCCAAGTTCCTCGCGCAGGGCGAGGGCCAGGACGGTGACGTTCCCGGGCGCGGCGAGCGGCTCGACGCGCTCACCGGACGCGAGCGCGAGGTCCTCGTACAGGTCGCGGGCGGCCACTCGAACGACGAGATCGCCGAGCGCCTTGAGGTCAGCCCGCTCACCGTGAAGACCCATGTGAACCGGGCGATGGCGAAGCTCGGCGCCCGCGACAGGGCTCAACTCGTGGTCATTGCGTACGAATCGGGCCTGGTGCGTCCGAGGGTGGAGTGACGCGAGAGGCGGCGTACTGCGACCGCAGTATGCGTGGCACATGAAATGGTCCTCTGAGCGGGACGTCGGACACCGGCCATGGCTGAGAGTGTGAGGAGCGGCCGAAGCTTGCCGCAGGCACCCACTTTCCGGGCCCTTGTCGTGGTCGTGACCGCGGCCCCGCCCGGCAGCCTGTCCGGCCTCGTCCGCCCCTGCCGCGCACGCCACAGAGAGAGACCACCATGTCCTGGCTGTCCAGGTTCAGCCTTGCCCAACGGGCACTCATAGGGCTGATGTCGATCATCGCGATCGTCTTCGGCGCCATCGCGATACCGCAGCTCAAGCAGCAGCTGCTGCCCTCCATCGAACTGCCCATGGTGTCCGTGCTCGCCCCTTACCAGGGCGCCTCCCCGGACGTGGTCGAGAAGCAGGTCGTCGAGCCGCTCGAGAACACCATCGACGCGGTCGACGGCATCACCGGCATCACCTCCACGGCGAGCGAGGGCAACGCCGTGATCATGGCCCAGTTCGACTACGGCAGCGGCTCCAAGCAGCTCGTCGCCGACGTCCAGCAGGCCGTGAACCGCGCCCGCGCCGAACTGCCCGACGACGTCGACCCGCAGGTCGTCGCGGGCTCCACCGACGACATCCCGACCGTCGTCCTCTCCGTCACCTCCGACAAGGACCAGCAGGCCCTCGCCGACCAGCTGGACCGCACCGTCGTGCCGTCCCTCAAGGACATCGACGGCGTCGGCCAGGTCACCGTGGACGGCGTGCGCGACCTCCAGGTCGACGTCACCCCGGACGACGCGAAGCTGGCCAAGGCGGGGCTGACCCCGGCCGCGCTCGGCAAGGCGCTCCAGGCGGGCGGCGCCACGCTGCCCGCGGGCTCCTTCGAGGAGGACGGCAAGAACCGCACCGTGCAGGTCGGCGGCGGCTACACCTCGCTGCGGCAGATCGAGGACCTGCGCGTCACGCCCGAGGCCACGCCCGGCGAGCGGCCCGGCAAGCCGGTGCGCCTCGGCGACGTCGCCGAGGTCGAGCAGAAGCCGTCCACCGCGACGTCCATCACGCGCACCGACGGGAAGCCGAGCCTCGCCGTCGCCGTCACCATGGACCACGACGGCAGCGCCGTCGCCATCTCCGACGCGGTCCAGGACAAGCTCCCCGACCTGCGGAGGGACCTCGGCTCCGGCGCCACCCTGACGGTCGCGAGCGACCAGGGTCCGGCCGTCGCCAAGTCCATCGAGGGCCTCACCACCGAGGGCGCGCTCGGCCTGGTCTTCGCGGTCGTCATCATCCTGGTCTTCCTGGCGTCGATCCGCTCGACGCTGGTCACCGCGGTCTCCATCCCGCTCTCGGTCGTACTGGCCCTGATCGTCCTGTGGACCCGCGACCTCTCCCTCAACATGCTCACGCTCGGCGCGCTGACCATCGCCATCGGCCGCGTCGTCGACGACTCGATCGTGGTCCTGGAGAACATCAAGCGCCACCTCGGCTACGGCGAGGAGCGCGAGCAGGCGATCCTGAAGGCGGTCCGCGAGGTGGCGGGCGCGGTCACGTCCTCCACCCTCACCACGGTCGCGGTGTTCCTCCCCATCGGTCTGGTCGGCGGCATGGTGGGCGAGCTCTTCGGCTCGTTCTCGCTGACGGTCACGGCGGCGCTCCTCGCCTCCCTGCTCGTCTCGCTGACGGTCGTGCCGGTCCTCTCGTACTGGTTCCTGCGCGCCCCGAAGTCGATCCAGGGCGTGGACCCGGAGGAGGCCCGGCGCAAGGCCGAGGACAAGGAGAGCCGCAGCAGGCTCCAGCGGATGTACGTCCCCGTCCTGCGCTTCGCGACGCGGCGCCGCCTCACCAGCCTCGGCATCGCCCTGGTGATCCTGGTCGGCACGTTCGGCATGGCGCCGCTCCTGAAGACGAACTTCTTCGACCAGGGCGAGCAGGAAGTCCTCTCCATCAAGCAGGAGTTGAAGCCCGGCACGAGCCTGTCGGCGTCCGACGCCGCGGCGAAGAAGGTCGAGAAGGTGCTGTCGGGCATCGACGAGATCAAGGACTACCAGGTCACGGTCGGCTCCTCCGGCTTCATGGCCGCCTTCGGCGGCGGCACGGACACCAACCAGGCCTCGTACACCCTGACGCTCAAGGACAAGTCGTCGTACGACAAGACGCAGGACCTCGTCGAGAAGGAGCTCGGCAAGCTCTCCGGGATCGGCCGGACCACCGTCTCCGCCGGGGACGGCTTCGGCAACCAGGACCTGAGCGTCGTGGTGAAGGCCGCCGACGCGAAGGTGCTCCGCGAGGCGTCCGACGACGTGCGGGACGAGGTCGCGAAGCTCGACGACGTCACCGACGTCCAGAGCGACCTGGCGCAGAGCGTCCCGCGGATCTCGGTCAGGGCCACCTCCAAGGCGGCCGCGGCCGGGTTCGACGACACCACGCTCGGCCAGGCCGTCGGCCAGGCGGTGCGCGGCACCACCAGCGGCAAGGCCATCCTCGACGACACCGAGCGCGACGTCGTGATCAAGTCGGCGAAGCCGGCGAAGACCCTCGACGAGCTGAAGAAGCTGACGCTGCGCCCCGGGGTGAAGCTCGGCGACATCGCCGATGTCGAACTGGTCGACGGTCCGGTCTCGATGACCCGCATCGACGGCGCGCGGGCCGCGACGATCACCGCGAAGCCGACCGGTGACAACACCGGGGCGGTCAGCGCCGACCTGACCAAGAAGCTGGACGCGCTGAAGCTCCCCGACGGGGCCACGGCCTCGATCGGCGGTGTATCCGAGGACCAGGACGAGGCGTTCGCCAAGCTGGGCCTGGCGATGCTGGCGGCCGTCGCGATCGTCTTCATGCTGCTGGTCGCGACCTTCCGTTCGCTGGTCCAGCCGCTGATCCTGCTGGTCTCGATCCCGTTCGCGGCGACGGGCGCGATCGGCCTGCTGGTCCTCACGGACACCCCGATGGGCGTCCCGGCGATGATCGGCATGCTGATGCTCATCGGCATCGTGGTCACCAACGCGATCGTGCTGATCGACCTCATCAACCAGTACCGCAGGCAGGGGTACGGCACGGTCGAGGCGGTCATCGAGGGCGGCCGCCACCGGCTGCGCCCGATCCTCATGACGGCCCTGGCGACGATCTTCGCCCTGCTCCCGATGGCGCTGGGCGTCACGGGCGAGGGCGGCTTCATCGCCCAGCCGCTCGCGGTGGTGGTGATCGGCGGCCTGATCACCTCGACGCTCCTCACCCTCCTCCTCGTCCCGACGCTGTACGCGATGGTGGAACTCCGCAAGGAGCGCAGGCGGGCGAAGCGCGAGGCCAAGCGGGCGAAGAAGTCCGGGTCTTTGCCCCGAACCCCGGAACCGTCCCGGCCCTGACCCTGACCCTGATCCTGACCGGAACGGGTGCGTCCCCCATCGACGATGAGGGACGCACCCGTTCCGCTTCTTGGGGGGAGGCACCGGTGCCGTGCGGGTCCGTCGTGGTCGCTCGCGCAGTTCCCCGCGCCCCTCAGG
>NZ_LIPN01000239.1 GCF_001418325.1 Streptomyces atriruber
TACGTCGTGCCCGAGAACGGCAAGGTCCTCGGCCCACAGGACCTGCAAGGCGTGCAGGACGCGCTTCGGCGCGCACTGCCCGAGTACATGGTGCCCACCGCCCTCGTGCCCCTGGACGCCCTGCCCCTGACACCCAACGGAAAGCTGGACCGCAAGGCCCTGCCCGCACCCGACTACAGCAGCGCCACCGCCCCCGCCCGGGCTCCGCGCAACAGCCGGGAAGAGGCGCTCGCCGTGCTCTTCGCCGAGGTCCTCGGCCTGGAGTCGGTCGGTGTCGACGACAACTTCTTCGCGCTCGGCGGGCACTCCCTGCTCGCCACGCGCCTCATCGGCCGGATCCGCACCGTCGTCGGCGCGGAGGTCGACCTTCGGACGGTCTTCACCAGGCCGACGGTGGCGCAGCTCGCCGAACACCTCGAAGGCCTCAGCAGCAGCCCCCAGGCCAGGCCAAGGCCCAAGCTGCGGCGGCGGTCGCGCGGGACGACATGAGTACTGCCCGGCCGGTGGCCGCAGCGGAACGGGCCGAAGCGGAACGAGCAGGAACAGGCGGGGAGCCGGACAGCGGGACGTCCGCGGCGCCGGAATTCACAGGGACAGGGAACAGAGGAGACGTGACGTGAGCAAGTCGAGCGACTGGACACCCCATGTGGTGACGCCGGACACGGCGGGCGTGGCGGCGAACCACGAGGGCCTGCTGACGGCGATCGGCGACACGGCGCAGACCGCCGAACTGCTCCTCGCGCACAAGGCCCTCGTCTTCCGCGGCTTCGGCACGTCCCAGGAGCAGGTCGGCTCGGCGCTCGACCTGCTCCTGCCGAACCGGCTGGCCTATGTGCACGGCAACTCGCCTCGCACGAAGGTGGGAAGCAACGTCTACACCTCGACCGAGTACCCGGCCGAGTTCACCATCTCCATGCACAACGAGCTTTCCTACGCCCGCCGTTGGCCGTCCCGGCTCGCCTTCTACTGCGAGCGCCGACCGGTCACCGGTGGCGCCACGCCGGTGGTCGACGGCACGGTGTGGCTGAGCTCCCTCGACGAGGAGGTCAGGGCCGCGTTCAGCAAGGGCATCCGCTACACGCAGAACCTGCAGAGCGGGGCCGGTTTCGGCAAGAGCTGGCAGGACACCTTCGAGACCTCCGACAAGGGCGAGGTGGAGGCGCTCCTCGCGGACGCCGACGTCTCCTGGGAGTGGCAGGCGGACGACGGACTCCGCGTCACGCAGCTGCGCCCTGCCACCGTGCGGCATCCGGTCACGGGCGAGGAGGTCTGGTTCAACCAGTTCGACCAGTGGCACCTCGCCGGACTCGACGCCGACACCGCGACGATGCTCTCCGAGCTGATGTCGGAGGACGAGCTGCCGCAGTCGGTGACGTTCGCCGACGGCAGCCCCATTCCCGACGAGTACGTGGCGCACGTACGGGACAACGGGCTGGCCGCGGCCGTGGACGTGGACTGGTACGAGGGCGATCTGCTGCTGATCGACAACGTGGCCGTGGCGCACGGCCGCCGCCCGTACACCGGACCGCGCCGCGTTCTGGTGGCCATGTCCGGGTGACCGGGTGACCGGGTGACCGGGTGACCTGACCCTACGGATCCGGGCCCGGATCCACACCGCGCGGGACGGACCGGCGCTGAAGCTGCTGCTATGACACGAGGGGAACGCAAGAACACATGGTGCCGTTGTCGTATGCGCAGCGTCGGTTGTGGTTCCTGTACCGGTACGAGGGACCCAGCGCGACGTACAACGTGCCGGTGGTGCTGCGGCTGTCCGGTGCGCTGGACGCCAATGCTCTTCGTGCCGCGCTGAACGACGTGGTGGCGCGGCACGAGGCGCTGCGGACGGTCTTCCCCGACAACGGCGGGCAGCCGTACCAGGACATCCGCCCGGTCGCCGAGGCGCGGCCGGTGGTGGATGTCGAGTCGGTCACCGAGGCGGAGCTTTCCGGCGCGGTGGACCGTGCGGTGCGGTACGCGTTCGACCTCGCGACCGAACTGCCTCTCCGCGCGTCCCTGTTCACCGTTCAGGACGCCGTGGACGCGCACGTGCTCACCCTGGTGATCCATCACATCGCCGGTGACGGCTGGTCGATGGGGCCGCTCATCCGTGACCTGAGCAGCGCCTACTCCGCCCGTTGCGCGGGAAACCCGCCCGCGTGGGAGCCACTGCCGGTGCAGTACGCCGACTACACCCTGTGGCAGCGGGAACTCCTCGGCGACGAGAACGACCCGGACAGCCTGCTCGCCGCCCAACTCGACCACTGGAAGGGCGCGCTGGCCGGGCTCCCCGAGCGCATCGACCTGCCCACCGACCACCCGTATCCGGAGCAGGCCGGATCCGAGGGCGGCGTCGTGCCGGTGCGGATCGAGGCCGAACTGCACCAGGCCCTGACCGAGCTGGCGCGGTCGCGGCAGACGACCGTGTTCATGGTGCTGCAGGCCGCCCTGGGCGTGCTCCTGCACCGCCTCGGCGCCGGGACGGACATCCCCATCGGGACGCCGGTCGCGGGACGCGGCGAGGAGGAGCTGGACGATCTCGTCGGCTTCTTCGTCAACACGCTCGTGCTGCGCACCGACCTGTCCGGCGACCCGACGTTCGCGGAGCTGCTCGACCGCGTCCGCGAGAGCGACCTCAACGCCTACGCCCACCAGGACGTGCCCTTCGAAGGCCTGGTGGAGGCCCTGAACCCGACCCGGTCCCTGGCCCACCACCCGCTCTTCCAGGTCATGCTCGCCTTCAACAACACCCCGCGCGCGAACGCGGAGTTCGGCGGGCTCAAGGCGTCCCCCCAGCCCGTCCGGCTCCAGTCGGCGCGGATGGACCTGTCCGTCAGCTTCGCCGAACAGCACGACGGCGACGGCGCCGCCGCCGGGATCAGCGGTGTGATCTCGTACCGCACCGACCTGTTCGACCACGGCACGGTCACCGCCCTGGGCGAACGGCTCGTCCGCGTGCTGGAGAGCGGCGCCGCGGCCCCGGAGCGGCGCGTGTCGTCGTTCGACGTCCTGTCGGGCGACGAGCGGCGCCGGGTCCTGGAGGAGTGGAACGACACGGCCACGCCGGAACTCGCCGGTACCGCGGCCGAGTTGTTCCAGGAGCGGGCGCTGGCCGTGCCCGGGGCGAGCGCGCTCGTCGCCGACGGCGTCACCGTCTCGTACGCGGACCTCAACGCCCGCGCGAACCGTCTGGCCCGGCTCCTGGTCGAGCGGGGCGTCGGCCCCGAGGACGTCGTGGCCCTGGCCATCCCCCGCTCCCCGGACCTGATCACGGCACTGCTCGCCGTGCTCAAGGCCGGTGCCGCCTATCTGCCACTCGACACGACCTATCCGGAAGCCCGCATCCGCTTCATGCTGAGGGACGCCCGGCCGGGCGTCGTCCTGGCCCACGCCGGCGCCGTGGGTCTCCTGTCGGAGCTGGACGACGCGGCCGTCGTCGTCCTCGACGCCCCCGAGGTCCGTGCGCACCTCGCGGACCTTGACGCGTCCGACCTCACCGACGCCGACCGGGTCTGCCCCCTGGACGTCGCGCATCCGGCGTACGTCATCTACACCTCGGGGTCGTCCGGCACCCCCAAGGGCGTCACCGTCCCGCACCGGGGACTCGCCAACTTCGCGCTCGCCCAGAGCGAGCAGTGGGGCATCGGGGTCGGCTCCCGGGTGCTGCAGTTCCTGTCCCCCAGCTTCGACGCCGCCGCGTCGGAGTTCTTCACGGCCCTGCTGACGGGCGGCACGCTGGTGCTCGCCGACGCGGAGCGGCTCACACCCGGACCCGATCTCCTCGAACTCCTCCGCGCCGAGGAGATCACGCACTGCACGCTGGTGCCGTCGGTGCTGCGGGTGCTGTCCGAGGAGTCGCTGCCGGGCACGCTGACGCTGATCGTCGGCGGTGAGGCCTGCGGTCCGGAGATCGTGGAGCGCTGGTCCGCGGGCCGGAAGATGTTCAACGCGTACGGGCCGACGGAGATCACGGTGTGCGCGACGTTGAGCGAGGCCCTGTCGGGGGCGGTGGTGCCGCCGATCGGCCGCCCGATCGCCAACGTACGGACGTATGTGCTGGACGAGGGTCTGTCGCCCGTACCGCCCGGCGTGCCCGGTGAGTTGTACGTGGCCGGGGCCGGTGTCGCGCGCGGCTATCTGAACCGGCCGGGGCTGACCTCGCAGCGGTTCGTCGCCGACCCGTACGGGCCTGCCGGGTCGCGCATGTACCGCACCGGCGACCTGGTGCGGTGGAACCAGGACGGCACGCTCCAGTTCCTGGGGCGCGCCGACGACCAGGTCAAGCTGCGCGGCTTCCGGATCGAACTCGGCGAGATCGACGCCGCGTTGACCGCGTGTCCCGGTGTGCGGGCCGCCGCTGCCGTCATCCGTGAGGACCGGCCCGGTGACCGGCGTCTGGTCGGCTATGTCGTGGCCGATGTCGACGGCGGCGTCGACCTCGACCAGGTGAAGAAGACCGTGGCCGCGCGGCTGCCGGAGTACATGGTGCCCACGGCCGTGGTGCTCCTGGACACGCTGCCGCTGAGCGCCCACGGAAAGCTGGACCACAGGGCGCTGCCCGTGCCCGACTACGCCCGCGCCACCCCCACCCGGGCACCCGGCACCCCGCAGGAGCGGGTCGTCGCCGAGCTCTTCGCCGACGTCCTCGGCCTCGACGCCGACCAGGTCGGCGTCGACGACGGCTTCTTCGCCCTCGGCGGCGACAGCATCAGCTCCATCGTGCTGGTCACCCGCGCCCGCGAACGCGGCCTCGACCTCACGCCCCGCGACGTCTTCAAGGAACAGACGCCCGGGGCGCTGGCCCGCAGGGCACGGCCCGTCAGTGCCGAGAACGGCGCAGGCGGCGGTGCCGCCGACGCCGACCGCTCAGGTGTGGGCACGGTTCCGCTGACGCCCGTCATGCACTGGCTCCTCGAACCCGGCCATCCCTTCGACGGCTTCAACCAGTCCGTCTTCGTGCAGGTGCCCGGCGGCATCGACCGCGCCCAGCTCGGCGACGTACTGCAGGCGCTCGTCGATCACCATGACGTGCTGCGGGCCCGGCTCGTGCGGGACGGCTCCGACGCCGGTGCTGATGCCGGTGCTGGTGCTGGTGCTGGTGCTGGTGCTGGCTGGGTGCTCGACGTGCCGTCGGCCGGTTCGGTACCGGTCGAGCCGCATCTCACCCAGGTGGTGACCGCCGGTCTCGACGACGAGCAGCGGCGTGAACTCCTCGTGCGCCACGCGGAGCAGGCACGCGCACGGCTCGCCCCGTACGACGGCGTCATGCTGCAGGCCGTCTGGTTCGACAACGGGCCCGAGGAGCCGGGCCGACTGCTCCTGACGATCCATCACCTGGTGGTGGACGGCGTCTCGTGGCGGATCCTGCTGCCCGACCTCGCCGTCGCGGGGGCCGCCGTACTCGCCGGGCGGACACCTGAGCTGGCTCCGGTCGGCACGTCGTTCCGGCAGTGGGCCCGCAGACTCACGGAGCTGGCCCGCGAGCCCCGGACCACCGGTGCGCTGCCGCAGTGGACCAAGATGCTGTCGCGGCCCGAACCACGCCTCGCGCAGGACGCGGACGACCGCACGGGACACGGCACCGCCGACACCCTGGCCTCGCTGCGCGTGCGCGTACCGGCCGCGCTCACCGAGGCGCTCCTGGCCCGCGCGCCCGCCACGCTGCACTCCACCACCAACGAAATGCTCCTGACCGGGCTCGCGGTCGCCCTCGCCGCCTGGCGCGGCGACTCCCGGCACACCGGCACGCTCGTCGACCTGGAGGGACACGGCCGCCAGGACGAGCTGGCCGGAGCCGACACCGCCCGCACCGTCGGCTGGTTCACCGGCATGGCGCCGGTCCGGCTCGACCCGGGCGCCGTACCCGCCGCCGAGCTGCACACCGGCGGGCCCGCGGTGGGCCGTGCGCTGCAACGGGTCAAGGAGCAGCTGCGCGCCGTCCCCGACAGCGGTTTCGCCTACGGACTGCTGCGCCACCTCAACCCGGAGACGGCCCCCGCCCTCGCCGGGCTCCCCGACGCCCAGGTCTCCTTCAACTACCTCGGCAGGTTCGCGGTGCCGTCCGCGGGCGCCGGTGCCGACGCCACGGCCGCGGACTGGCAGCAGGTTCCCGGCAGCCCGTCGCTCGGCGGCCTGGACCCGCGGATGCAGGCGCCGAACCCGTTGATGATCAACGCGGTCACCGTGGACTCCGCCGACGGCTCCGAGCTGAGCGCGACCTTCAAGTGGCCCGGGGCCCTCTTCACCCGCGACCGCGTCCAGGAGCTCGCCGACGCCTGGCTGGCCGCTCTCGCCGCCCTCGGCACCCACGCCGAGGGATCCGCGCCCGCGGGCCGGACCCCGAGCGACCTCGACCTCGTCGACCTCACCCAGCACCAGGTCGCCCAACTGGAGCGGCAGCACCCCCGGCTGGCCGACGTCTGGCCGCTGTCCCCGCTCCAGGAGGGGATGCTCTTCCACGCCCTCGCCGACGGCGCGGAACCCGACACCCAGGACGTCTACACGGTCCAGATGGCGCTCCGCCTCGACGGCGACGTACGCGGCGAGGCCCTGCGGGCGGCGGCACAGCGCATGCTGGAGCGGCACCCCAACCTGCGGGCGGCGTTCCGTCACGAGGGCCTGGACCGCCCGGTGCAGATCATCGAGAGCGGCACGCAACTGCCTTGGCAGGACGTGGACTTGAGCGACGCGTCCGACGTCGAAGCGGCCCTGGACGCGTTCCTGGGCGAGGAGCGGGCGCGACGCTTCGACCTGGCGCGGCCGCCGCTCATGCGGTTCGCGCTGGTCCGCCTGGACGAGGACCGTCACTGCCTGGTCATCACCCAGCACCACATCCTCACCGACGGCTGGTCCTCGACGCTCCACATCAATGAACTCCTCGCCCTGTACCGGCTGTACGCGGCCGGCGGCGACGACTCCGCCCTGCCCAGGACGACGCCCTACCGCGACTATCTGACGTGGCTCGTGGAGCGCGACCGGACCGCGGCGCACGACGCCTGGACCGAGGCGCTGGCGGGCGCCGAACCGACGTACGCGGCGGCGGCCACCCCCTCGGCGGCCCCCGGGACCGCGCCCCTGCCCGAGCGGCTGGTGTCCCACCTGGACGCGGACACCACGACGGCGCTCGACGCCCAGGCGCGCCGCGCCGGGGTGACCCTCAACACCCTGGTGCAGTGCGCGTGGGGCGTGCTCCTCGGCCGGACGACCGGCCAGGACGACGTGGTCTTCGGTGCCGTGGTGTCGGGGCGGTCGCCGGAGATCCCCGGCATCGAGAGCATGATCGGTCTGTTCATCAACACGGTCCCGGTACGGGTGCGGCTGCACGCCGAGGACACGTGGGCCGACCTGGCGGGGCGCGTACAGGCCGAGCAGGGCGCGCTGCTGCCGCACCAGCACCTGTCCCTGACGGAGATCCAGCGGGTGGCGGGTACGGGCGGCAAGGACGGTAGGGGCGGCAAGGACGGTCTTTTCGACACCGTCGTCGCCTTCGAGAACTACCTGGCCCCGCGCACTGCCGACCCCACCGGCACTGATGAGGACGCAGGTCTGCGGGTCACCGGAGCCGCGGGCCACGACGGCGCCCACTACCCGCTGAGCCTCGTCGTCATCCCGGGCCCCGAACTGCGGCTGCGCCTGGACCACCGCGCCGACAGCTACGCCTCCCCGGAGGCCGAAGCGCTCCTCGACCGTCTCGTGCGGATCCTGACGGCGGTGGCCGAGGATGCGGGTCAGCGAGTCGGGGCGGTGGAGATTCTCTCGGCCGGTGAGCGCGAGCGTGTCGTCGACACGTGGGCCGCCGGTCCGGTCGTGGAGGTGTCGGAGGCGACGGCGACAGCCGCCTTCGAGGCTTGGGTGGCACAGACGCCGGATGCCGCGGCGCTGGTGGCGGCGGACGGCCGGACCGTGTACTCGTACGCCGAGTTGGATGCGCGGGCGAGTCGGTTGGCGCGGCTGCTGGTCGAGCGGGGCGTGGGGCCGGAGCAGGTGGTGGCGCTCGCGTTGCCACGGTCGCCCGAGCTGATCGTCGCGGTCCTCGCGGTGTGGAAGGCCGGGGCCGCCTACCTTCCGATCGACACCGGCTATCCGGTCGACCGGATCCGCTTCATGGTCGAGGACGCCCGGCCCGCGCTCGTGGTGACGGATGCGGCATCCATGCAGCTGTGGCCGGAAGACACACCGGTCGTACGACTCGACGATCCGGCCGTGCAGGAGGAGTGGGCGGCTTCCGACCCGGCGGAGCCCGCCACGGCCGTGACCGCGCCCGCCCATCCCGCCTATGTCATCTACACCTCCGGGTCGACGGGTGTGCCCAAGGGCGTGATCGTGACCCACGCGGGTCTGGTGAACCTGGTGGCCTCGTCGGCGCCGCGTCTGGGTCTGGGGCCGGGCAGCCGGGTCCTGCAGTTCGCCTCCCCCAGCTTCGACGCGGCCACCTGGGACTGGAGCCTGGCACTGCTGTCCGGCGCGGCCCTGGTCGTGGCCGACGCAGAGGAACTCGCCCCCGGCGCCGCGCTCGCCCGTGTCGTGACCACTGCGGGCGTGACGTACTGCATGGTGCCGCCCTCAGCCCTGGGCGTCCTGGACGTCACCCAGGTCCCCGACACCATGACGGTCGTCGTGGGCGGCGAGGCCTGCGGCCCCGACACAGCCGGACGCTGGTCCACAGGCCGACGTATGATCAACGCCTACGGACCCACCGAAACCACCGTGTGCGCCACCCTGAGCGCCCCCCTGTCAGGCGCGACGGTGCCGCCGATCGGCCGACCGATCGGCAACGTACGGACGTACGTCCTGGACGCGGGCCTGTCCCCCGTACCACCGGGCGTGCCCGGTGAGTTGTACGTGGCCGGGGCCGGTGTCGCCCGCGGCTACCTCAACCGCCCGGGGCTGACCGCGGAACGCTTCGTCGCCGATCCGTACGGGCCCGCCGGGTCGCGCATGTACCGCACCGGCGACCTGGCCTCCTGGAACAGCGACGGCACCCTGCGCTACCTGGGGCGCGCCGACGACCAGGTCAAGCTGCGCGGCTTCCGCATCGAACTCGGCGAGATCGAGGCCGCGTTGACCGCCTGCCCCGGCGTCGCGAGCGCCGCGGCCGTCCTCCGCGAGGACCGGCCCGGCGACCGACGCCTCATCGGCTACGTCGTGAGCGACAGCGATGGTCACACCGATCCGGCGGCGCTGCGCGCCCAAGTGGCCGACCGTCTGCCCGACTACATGGTCCCGTCCGCCGTCATGGTCCTGGACGCGCTGCCGCAGATGCCGAACGGCAAGCTGGACCGCAAGGCCCTGCCCGCACCCGACTACAGCGGTACGGCCGCGTCCTCCCGGGCCCCGCGCGATGCCCGCGAGGAGATCCTGGCCGGGCTCTTCACCGAAGTACTCGGTGTCGATCAGGTCGGCGTGGACGACAGCTTCTTCGATCTGGGCGGGCACTCCCTGCTG
>NZ_LIPN01000024.1 GCF_001418325.1 Streptomyces atriruber
GACGGCGGCGAGCAGGGCGGTGCCGACGGTGGCGGCGGCGAGGCCCGGGTAGCCGAGCAGGTCGAGGACGGCGTGCAGCAGGTCGGTGTCGGCGTGGGCGGCGTAGCCGCAGAGGGCGAGGAGGGCGTGGGCCGCGCAGAGGCTCAGCACGTACCGGCCGCCGAGGGCGTGGCACCGCGCGAGCCGGTCGGCGCCGACGCCGTGTTCGACGGCGGGGACGCGGGCCATCAGGAACAGCATGACGAGGATCCCGTACCCGGCGAGCAGCCCCGTCAGGTGCGCCCCGGTGGCGAACAGCACGTCGAGCCGGGCGGACGGCTCCGCCTGCACGGCCCACAGCGCGGTGACGGCCAGGGCGCCGTCGACGATGCCGATGCGCAGGGTTCGGAAGGTGATGCGGAGGGGCGGGGCGGGGGTGGCACGGGACATTCCGCGGACCCGGACCCGACCACGGACACGGCCCCGACCCCGGCCCCGGCGCCGCCCGCCGCCGGTCGTGCGCGGCGGCTCCTGGGGCATCGGCGGAATGCCCTGGTCCGGCGGGGCGTCCATCTGGCGCAGGTACGCGGCCAGCGCTGGGTACGCGTCGAGTCGGGGGTCGGCTGCCTCGGTGGTCACGGCGGCACACTAGGCGCCGTGAGGGCCTGGAAGTTCCTGGTCAGCGGCGTACGCCCGTTCTTTAAGGCGGCCTTGAGGATCGGCTCAACGGGGGTTAAGCAACGGGCCATCACAGCCGTTCCCCGCATCCGCTGAGGGCAGCGTTCCTCCGGGGAAACAGGGCCGATCCTGCCGGGTAACACCGGCATCGCACGCTTCGGGACATGACCTCCTCACCGCAGCCGCGAGCGGCGCAGCCGACCGCCGCAGGACCCGGCACCGGCGCCGCGCCGGCCGACGGCGTGGTGGTGATCGGCACGGGCCTGGCCGGCACTCGCGTGGCACAGCGCCTCGGCGCCGGGACCGTACTGATCGGCGAGGAGGAGCACACCCCGTACAACCGCGTGCTGCTCGCCGAGGTCCTCGCGGGCCGGTACGGGCCGGACGTGATCGCCCTGCCCAGTCCGCCGGGCCCCGTGCTCCGCACCCGCGCGGTCCGTGTGGACCGCGCCGAGCGCCGCGTGCACTGCGCGGACGGCAGCGTCGTCCCGTACGGCACCCTCGTCCTCGCGACGGGCTCGAACCCCGTCCTGCCGCCGCTGCGCGGCCTGTTCGCGCCGGGTGCCCGTGAACTCCCCGGCGGCGTGCACGCGTTCCGGACCATGGACGACTGCCTCGCCCTGTCCGCGGCGCTCACCCCGGGCGTCCGTGCCGTCGTCATCGGCGGCGGCCTCCTCGGGGTGTCGGCGGCCCGCGCCCTCGCCGTGCGGGGCGCCCAGGTCGTCCTGGTCCAGCAGGCAGAGCGGCTCATGGAGCGGCAGCTGGACCCGGCCGCCTCGGAGCTGGTGCGGCGTCACCTCACGGACCTCGGCGTCGAGGTGCACACCGAGTGCCGGGTGCGCGGGGTCGGTGTCGCCGACGGGGCGGTGCGCCGCGTCGAACTCGCCGACGGCTATCTGCTGGACACCGATGTGACCGTCCTCGCCTGCGGCGTGCGGCCCCGCACCGGTCTGGCGCAGGCCGCCGGGCTCGACGTGCGCCGAGGCGTCGTCGTGGACGACCTGCTGCGGACGTCCGACCCGCACGTCCGGGCCGTCGGGGACTGCGCGGAGCACGCGGGCCGCGTCTACGGCCTGGCGACGCCCGCCGTCGAACAGGCCGACACGCTCGCCGCGGCCCTCGGTCACGGACCGGCCGACGGGGCCGCCCCGCGCCCCTACACCGGCACCCGCACGCTGACCCGCCTCACCCTGCCGGGCCCGGGACCGCTGGACCTCGCGGCCTTCGGGGACCCGGAGCCGCGCCCCGACGACGACGTCGTCCAGCTGGCCGACGCCACCCGCGGCACGTACCGCAAGGTCGTCGTCCGCGGCGGCCGCCTCGTCGGCGGTGTGCTGCTCGGCGAGCTCGCCGCGGTCGGCACGCTGGCCCGCGCCTGGGAGGCCGACGACCCGCTGCCCGACGACGACAGCCCCCTGCTCCACCTGCTCTCTCATCCCCAAGCTCTCGACTTCGCTCGACCGGGGGAGACCCCAACCGGAGGCCGCTGACATGCCAACGCCCGCACAGAACCCGCTCCCCCGCCCCACCCTCGTGCTCATCGGCCACGGCATGGTCGGCCAGCGGTTCCTGGAGGCCGCCGCCGCGCAGGGGCTCACGGCGAGCCACCGCGTCGTGGTGCTGTGCGAGGAGCCGCGCCCGGCCTACGACCGCGTGCAGCTCACCTCGTACTTCGCGGGCCGCACGCCCGACGAACTCTCCCTGACCGACCGGGCGTTCCTCGACGAGCACGGCATCGAGCTGTACGTCGGCGACGCGGCGGAGAGCTTCGACCGGGAGGCCAGGACGGTCACCGCGCGCTCGGGCGCCGTCTTCCCGTACGACAAGCTCGTGCTCGCCACCGGCTCCTACCCCTTCGTGCCGCCGGTGCCCGGCAAGGACGCGACGGGCTGCTTCGTCTACCGCACCATCGAGGACCTGCTGGCCATCGAGGAGTACGCGAAGCGGCGCGCGACGACCGGCGCGGTCGTCGGCGGCGGGCTGCTCGGCCTGGAGGCCGCGGGCGCCCTGAAGGGGCTCGGACTCGCCACGCACGTCGTGGAGTTCGCGCCGCGGCTGATGCCGGTGCAGGTCGACGAGGGCGGCGGCGCGGCGCTCCTGCGGACCATCACGGGCATGGGCCTGACCGTGCACACCGGCACCGGCACGCAGGAGATCGTGACCGGCGAGGACGGGGCCGTGTCGGGCATGAAGCTGTCCGACGGGAGCGAGGTCGCCACGGATCTGGTGGTGTTCTCCGCGGGGGTGCGGCCGCGTGACCAGCTGGCCCGCGACCACGGCCTGACGGTCGGCGAGCGCGGCGGCATCACGGTGGACGAGCAGTGCCGCACCAGCGATCCGGACGTGTACGCGATCGGCGAGTGCGCACTGGCGGCGGACGGCCGTGTCTACGGACTGGTCGCGCCGGGCTACGAGATGGCCCAGACGGCGGCCGCCGACATCGCCGCCCAGGAGGCGAGCTTCACCGGCGCCGACCTCTCCACCAAGCTGAAGCTCCTCGGCGTCGACGTCGCGTCGTTCGGCGACGCGCACGGCGCGGCGGAGGGCTGCCTCGACGTCGTCTACACGGACTCGCGCTCGGGAACGTACAAGAAGCTGGTGATGTCGCCCGACGGCGAGCTGCTCGGCGGCATCCTCGTCGGTGACGCGGAGCAGTACGGGGTGCTGCGGCCGCTCACCGGAACCGTGCCGCCGGTCCCCGCCGAACAGTTGGTGCTGCCCGCGGGCGCGGGCGCCCCCGTCGCGCTCGGCCCCGAGGCGCTGCCCGGCTCCGCGGTGATCTGCAACTGCCACAACGTCACCAAGGACGCGATCTGCGCCTGCTCCAGCCTGCCCGAGGTGAAGAAGTGCACCAAGGCGGGCACCGGGTGCGGGAGCTGCCTGAAGGTGATCGGGCAGCTGCTCCCCAAGAGCGGCGACGACGGGCTGTGCGGCTGCTTCGGACAGACCCGCCAGGAGCTGTACGAGATCGTGCGCGCCCTGCGGATCACCTCCTTCCGTGAGCTGCTCGACGGTCACGGGCGCGAGGGGGCGCGCGGCGGCGAGGGCTGTGACGAGTGCAAGCCCGCGGTCGGCTCGATCATCGCGTCGCTCGCGCCGTCCATCGGCGCGAAGGGGTACGTCCTGGACGGCGAACAGGCCGCGCTCCAGGACACCAACGACCACTTCCTCGCCAACCTCCAGAAGAACGGCTCCTATTCGGTGGTGCCCCGCATCCCCGGCGGCGAGATCACCCCCGAGAAGCTGATCGTCATCGGTGAGGTGGCGCGGGACTTCGGGCTCTACACGAAGATCACCGGCGGGCAGCGCATCGACCTGTTCGGGGCGCGCGTCGAGCAACTCCCGATGATCTGGACGAGGCTGGTGGACGCGGGCTTCGAGTCCGGACACGCGTACGGCAAGGCGCTGCGCACGGTGAAGTCCTGCGTCGGGCAGACCTGGTGCAGGTACGGCGTGCAGGACTCGGTGCGCATGGCCATCGACCTGGAGCTGCGCTACCGGGGGCTGCGTGCCCCGCACAAGCTGAAGTCGGCGGTGTCCGGGTGCGCCCGCGAGTGCGCGGAGGCCCAGTCGAAGGACTTCGGCGTCATCGCCACGGCGAGCGGCTGGAATCTGTACGTCGGCGGGAACGGCGGCGCGACCCCGCGCCACGCGGACCTGCTCGCGCAGGATCTGGGCGACGCCGAACTGGTGCGCCTCATCGACCGGTTCCTGATGTTCTACATCCGCACCGCGGACCGCCTGGAGCGCACCGCGGCCTGGCTGGACCGGATCGACGGCGGCCTCGACCACGTGCGGGACGTCGTCGTCCACGACTCGCTGGGCATCTGCGACGAGCTGGAGTCGCTGATGGCCGCGCACGTCACCCACTACCGCGACGAGTGGGCCGAGACCCTGGACGACCCGGAGCGGCTCGCGCGCTTCGTGTCCTTCGTGAACGCGCCGGGCGTGCCCGACCCCACGGTCGGCTTCGTCCCCGAGCGCGACCAGATCAAGCCCGACCTTCCCCTGCTGTCCATCGGACCCCGCCCCCTGGAAGGAGCCACGCGATGAGCGGCTCGACCTCTGTCAGCATCCAACTCCGCCTCGAAGAGGACTGGCTGGAGATCTGTGACCGTACGCAGCTCGTGCCGGGCCGGGGACTCGCGGCCCTGCTGCCCGACGGCCGGCAGGCCGCGCTCTTCCTCGACCGCGAGGGCCGCGCGTACGCCATCGACAACCGTGATCCGTTCACGGGCGCGGCGGTCCTCTCCCGGGGCCTGCTCGGGACGGAGCAGGGGCGGCCGTTCGTCGCCTCACCGCTCCTGAAGCAGCGGTTCGACCTGGAGACGGGGCGGTGCCTGGACGACGACGAGGTGTCGGTGGCGGTGCATCCGGTACGAGTTGCTTGACCGGTCGTTCCAGAATCGCCTACTGTTGCCTCGTGGCCAGGACCAAGGAATTCGATCCGGACGCCGCGCTGCAGTCGGCCGTGGAGCTGTTCTGGCGGCGTGGCTACGAGGCGACGTCGATGGCGGACCTCGTCGAGGCACTCGGCATCGGGCGCGCCAGCATCTACGCGACCTTCGGGAACAAGCACGAGCTGTATCTGAAGGCGCTGGAGCGGTACGCGACGAACCAGAACCCGCGCCTGCTCGACGAGCTGTCCCAGCCGGGCCCCGCGCTGCCCGCCGTCCGCGCGGTGCTGCGCCGCTTCGGAAGCGAGGCGTCCACCAGCGAAGGGCGCCTGAACGGCTGTTTCATCACCAACACGGCGGCCGAGCTCGGCCCGCACGACGAGGCCGCCACCCGCTGCGTCGAGCGCAGCTGGGAGCACCTGGAGACGCTGCTGCACTCCGCGCTCATCCGGGCGCGGGCGCAGGGCGAACTGCCCGAGGACCGCGACCCGCTGACGCTCGCCCGCATGCTGCTCGTCGTCATGCAGGGCCTGCGGGTGGTCGGCAAGGCCTCCAAGGACCCGGCACGGGTGCGGGACGCGGTGGAGCAGGCGCTGACCCTGCTCGACTGACCGGCCGCCCGCCGTTTTTCACCCCAGCCACGTACAGCCATCTTTTATTTGCCCTCATACTGAACCGATCGGTCAAGAAAAGAGTCCGTCATGACTGCTCACGCCCCCCGCTCCCGCTTCGCCGGCCGCACCGCGCTCGTCACCGGCGGCGGCTCCGGCCTCGGCCGGGCCATCGCGCTCGCCTTCGCCGCCGAGGGCGCGAACGTCGTCGTGGCCGGGCGCACCGAGGCCCCCCTGAAGGAGACCGTGGAGCTCATGGAGGGCGCCGGGGGCAAGGCCCTCGCCGTCACCGCCGACGTCTCCCGCTCCGCCGACCTCGCCGCGCTCGTCGCCGCCGCCGTCGACCGCTTCGGCTCCCTCGACGTGGCCGTGAACAACGCGGGCATCCTGCGCGCCGGACAGCCGGTCGCCGAGCTGCCCGAGGAGGACTGGCGCACGATGCTCGACATCAACGTCACCGGCGTACTGCTCGCCCTGCAGGCCGAGGTGAGGCAGATGCGCACCCAGCCCGGCGGCGGCACGGTCGTCAACATCGGCTCGACCCTGGGCGCGCACACCAGTGTGGCGGGCACGGCCGCCTACGGGGCGACCAAGGCCGCCGTCTCCGCGCTGAGCCGCGCGGCCGCCGCCGAGCACATCCGGGACGGCGTCCGCATCAACACCGTCAGCCCCGGCTCCTCCGACACCACCATGTCGTTCCGCCCCGGCGAGACGGAGGCCGACCGCGCGGAGCGCATGAAGGAGGCGACGCCGCTGGGCCGGGTGTCGACGACGGCGGAGGTCGCCGCGGCCGTGCTGTACCTGGCCTCCGACGAGTCCGGCTCGGTGGTCGGCGCGGACCTGGTGATCGACGGGGGTGCCGCGGCCTGAGCGAAGGCCCCCTGCCGCAGGCCCCCTCTCCGACTTACTCTTGAGTAAGAAGCTACTTGCGAGCACGTCCGAGTTTCCGGGCTGAAGTCCGTGGAGAGGGAGCCTGCCCATGGCGGCGTGGACCGCGAACGACATCCCCGACCAGAGCGGCCGCACCGCCGTGGTCACCGGCGCGAACAGCGGCCTGGGCTACGTCACCGCGCGCGAGCTGGCCCGCCGCGGCGCCCATGTGGTCCTCGCCTGCCGCAGCGCGGAGCGCGGCGTCGCGGCGGTGGACCGGCTGCTTCGCGAAGTGCCGGGCGCGGACGCCGAGTTCAGGTCGCTCGACCTCGGGGATCTCGCCTCCGTACGACGGTTCGCGGCCGCGTACGACAGCGCGCGCCTCGACCTGCTGATCAACAACGCGGGGGTGATGGCACTCCCCTACCGCCGCACCGCCGACGGCTTCGAGACGCAGTTCGGCGTCAACCACCTCGGGCACTTCGCCCTCACCGGGCTGCTGCTCCCCCGTCTCCTGGAGACCCCCGACGCGCGCGTCGTCACCGTCTCGTCCGGCCTGCACGCGCTCGCCGACCTCGACATCGGCGACCTCAACAGCGAGCGCAAATACCGCCGTTGGATCGCCTACGCCCGCTCCAAGACGGCCAACCTCGTCTTCGTCCACGAGCTGGCCCGCCGCCTGGCCCTGTCCGGCGCCGACACCGTCGCGGCCGCCGCACACCCGGGCTATGCCTCGACCAACCTGACGAGCGCGGCCCCCCGGATGGAGGGCCGCAAGGGCGCCGAACGTTTCATGGAGCTCGGCAACCGGTTCGTCGCCCAGTCCGCCGCGGCCGGCGCGCTGCCCACGCTGTACGCGGCCACGGCGCCGGGCGTGCGGCCCGACTCTTTCACCGGGCCAGGACCGCTCGGGTTCCGCGGGGCGCCCACGCGGTCCTGGCGGGCGAAGTGGACGCGGAACGACGTGGCCGGGGAGCGGCTCTGGGCGGCGTCCGAGGGGCTGACGGGTGTGCGGTACGAGGGCCTCAAGGGCTGAGTCGGCACAGGGACCGGGGCCGCTATGCCGCCCTGCGCAGCTCCACCGCCGCCAGCGGGACGAAACCGGGGCCCTCGCCGGTGGTCGGCGCGTCCTTGCCGCCGAGGCGCCGCAGCATGGCGACCGCGATCCGCTCGCCCTGCGCCTTCGCTCGCTCCGCGTTCGGTCCCTGGTGCAGGCCGTCGACGGTGGCGTGCCACAGCTGCACCCAGCGGCCGAAGTGCTCGGCGGTGAGGGGGCGGGCGGAGTGCAGCACGGCATGCGGCGCGAACGCGTTGCGGCGGTAGTCGGCGGAGCGGAGGAGCGCGCGCTCCCAGAAGTCGGTGATGCGCGGCAGGTGCGCGTCGAGGTCGGTGCCTGCGATCTCCGTGAAGAAGGGGCCGATCAGCGGATCGGCGAAGGCCGCCGTGTAGAAGCGGCGGAGCAGCACATCGAGGTCGGCGCGGGAAGCGATGTCCACACGTACGACTGTGACACGGGTTGCGGGTGGGATGTCGACGGAATGCCGGAGGCGTGGGGCGTGCGTCGCATGCGGGGCGTGCGGGTGGTGCGGGGCGTCCATGTCTCCACGGTCCGCCCCTCGCCCGGCCGCTCCCAGGGCCGAAGGTCCCCCTCAGTACAGGTCCGACGCCTCGAAGACGCCCCTGGCCACCGTGTTGTCGGCGCGCTCGACGAGCCGTCGCAGTTCGGTGTGGCCCGTCCTGAGCAGCCCGGCGTCCAGCGCGAAGCGGGCCCCGGTGTCGAGGCGGTGCAGGAGCAGCGGGTTGTCGAGGAGGATCTGCGGGTCGAGCTCGACGCGGTTGCCCAGCGAGTCGCTCAGGACGAGGCGCGCGGCGACGCCCTCGCTGTACCGCACGGCGGTGAGCAGGCAGGTACAGACGTGCCTGCGGCGGACGAGGCCCCGTACCGCCAGCCAGCCGGGACCCGCGGTCACCCGTACGGGGTGCAGCACCAGGTAGAGCAGCCCGGAGAGCGGCGCCCACAGGCAGAGGCGGACGAGGCTCAGCGTGGCGTTGGCCCAGTCGATGAGGAGAACGAGCCCGAAGAGGGAGAGCGCGCAGAAGACGGCGGCCCGCACGTCGGGCACCCAGCTGCGGTCCGAGATGGTCGCGTCCGGGGTCTCCTGCCCGTAGGGCCCTCCCGCCACGGCTCCTGTGTCGCCCTGTCTCGTCCTGTTGTGTCCCATGTGCGGCACCGTAGAACGTCCGCCGGGCCACGTCGTCCTCCTTGACGTGGTGCATACACGCGATGGGCCCGCCTTTACGGAGTGCTGACGGATTCACGGAGCGCTGACGGGCCGACACTCGGCCGCAACACCCCTGTCGTAATCCCTCTGCATGGTTGATCGTTGGGCCCGGCACACACCTACGTCACACAGGGGGACGACCAGCATGGCCATCAGCCGCAGGACACTGCTCGGGACGGGTGCGACGGGCGCCGCGCTCGGGCTGCTCACCGCGTGCGGGTCCAACACAGGGCGCGACGGCGGCGGCTCGGGCGGCAAGGGCCCGCGGCTCGCGCAGTGGTACCACCAGTACGGCGAGGCGGGCACCGAGCAGGCGGTGAAGCGGTACGCCGCCGCGTACAAGAAGGCGAACGTCAGCGTGCAGTGGCGCCCGGGCAACTACGACGAGCAGACCGCGGCGGCGCTCCTCACCGACTCGGGGCCCGACGTCTTCGAGGTCAACGGCCCGTCCCTGGACCAGATCCTGCGCGGCCAGGTCGTCGACCTCACCGAGCTGTTCGACGGTGTGAAGGACGACTTCAACCCGGCGGTGCTGGCTCCCAAGACGCACGACGGAAAGATCTGGGCGGTCCCGCAGGTCGTCGACATGCATCTGCTCTACTACCGCAAGAGCCTGCTGGACGACGCGGGCGTGCGGCCGCCGAAGAGCCTGGACGAGCTGGTCGACGCGGCGAAGGCGCTCACCACGAAGGACGTGAAGGGCCTCTTCCTCGGCAACGACGGCGGCGCGGGCGCGCTCGGCATCACGCCGCTGTACGCGGCGGGCCTGAGCGCCGTCACCGAGGACGGCGAGGTCGGCTTCGACGATCCGGCGGCCGCCCGCACCCTCGGCAAGCTGCGCCAGCTGTACGCCGACAAGTCACTGCTGCTGGGCGCGCCCGCCGACTGGTCGGACCCGTCGGCGTTCGTGCAGGAGCTGACCGCCATGCAGTGGTGCGGTCTGTGGGCGCTGCCCGCGGTGCAGAAGGAGCTGGGCGACGACTTCGGTGTGCTGGCGCTGCCCGCCGACGGCGCGAACGGCAAACCGTCGCTGCCCGTGGGGGCGTACGGCGCGGCGGTGAGCGCCCGCAGCGACCACAAGGAGGAGGCGAAGGACTTCCTCAAGTGGCTGTGGATCGACGGGACCGAGTACCAGCAGGACTTCGCGCTCTCCTACGGCTTCCACATCCCGGCCCGGCTCTCCCTCGCGAAGAAGGCCGACAAGCTGAAGGAGGGCGCGGCGGCGGACGCGGTGCGCTACTCCACCGAGTACGGCTACTCCGAGCCGCTGCTGTGGACACCGGCGAGCCGCACCGCGTACCAGGACGCGCTGAGCCGGATCATCAAGTCCGGCGCGAACCCCGCGAGCGAGCTCAGGTCCGTCGTGCGCAAGGTGCGGGCGGAGCTGGACCGGGTCAAGAAGAAGTCGTGAGCCGGCTCCTGGGAACCCAGAACCGCACCCTCTGGTTCTGGGTCTTCGTCGGCCCGTTCGCGATCGGCCTGATCCTCTTCACTTACGTGCCGCTCGCCTGGAGCGTGTACCTCAGCTTCTTCGACGCCCACAACACCGTCTCGCCCGACGACTTCGTCGGCTTCGACAACTACGCGTCGATGCTGCGGAACGACGCGTTCACCGACAGCCTCGTGACCTTCGCGGTCTTCTCGGCGTTCATCGTGCCCACCACGTTCGTACTGTCGCTCGCGCTCGCCCTGATGGTGAACCGCCTGCGCCGCGCCCAGGCGTTCTTCCGCTCCGTCTTCTTCCTCCCGGCGGCGTGCAGTTACGTCGTGGCGGCGATGATCTGGAAGCTGTCGATCTTCAACGGGGTGCGGTTCGGGCTCGCCAACACCGTCCTCGGCTGGTTCGGCGCCGACCAGACCGCGTGGCTCTCGACCACGGATCCGCCCTGGTACTGGCTGGTCATCGTCACCGTGCGGCTCTGGCTCCAGGCGGGCTTCTACATGATCCTGTTCCTGGCGGGCCTCCAGCGGATCTCCCCCACCCTCTACGAGGCGGCGGCGGTCGACGGCGCCCGGCCCGGCTGGCAGGTCCTGCGCCACATCACGCTCCCCCAGCTGCGCGCGACCTCCGTCGCCGTCACCCTGCTGCTCGTCATCAACGCCTTCCAGGCCTTCGACGAGTTCTACAACCTGCTCTCGACCTCCAGCGGCTATCCGCCGCACGCCCGTCCGCCGCTCGTCTACCTCTACTACACGGCGCTCGGCCGGGAGCAGAACCTCGGCCTCGGCAGCGCGGGCGCCGTGCTGCTCGCGCTGATCATCGCGGTGGTGACGATCGGCCAGGCGCGCTGGTTCGGCCTCGGCAGGAAGGAGGACTGACCCCCATGACCGCTCCCCCCGACAGGTCCACGGACGACTCCCTGGTCAGAGCGGGCCGCGCACTGCGCGTGGCCCTCCTCATCGCCCTGGCGCTCCTCTTCCTGATCCCCTTCTACCTCCTCGTCCGCAACGGCCTCGCGTCCGAGGACGACATCACCTCCCCCGACTGGACGTTCTTCCCCTCCACCCTGCACTGGTCGAACCTCTCCGAGCTGTTCGACGACCCGACGGTGCCCATGGCACGCGCCCTGCTCAACTCCTCGCTGATCGCGGTCGCGACGACGCTCGGCACCCTCCTCCTCGCCTCCCTCGCCGGATACGGCCTGGCCCGCATCCCCTACCGCTACGCCGACCACGTCTTCTACGCCATCCTCGGCACGATGATGGTCCCGGCGGCCGTCACCTTCGTACCGAGCTTCGTCCTGGTCTCGTCGCTCGGCTGGGTCTCGACCCTGCGCGGCCTGATCGTCCCGACCCTGTTCTCCGCCTTCGCCTGCTTCATCTTCCGCCAGTACTTCCTGGGCTTTCCCCGGGAGCTGGAGGACGCGGCACGGGTGGACGGCCTCGGCTACTGGCGCACGTACTGGCGGGTCGTCGTCCCCAACTCCCGCCCCGTCTTCGCGGCCGTCGGCACGATCGTGTTCATCGGCGCGTGGAACTCCTTCCTGTGGCCCCTGGTCATCGGCCAGGACCGCGAGGCCTGGACGGTCCAGGTGGCCCTGGCCACGTTCACCACGTCCCAGGTCATCCGCCTGCACGTCCTGTTCATCGCGGCAGCGGTCTCGATCGTCCCGCTGCTCGTGGTGTTCCTGTTCTTCCAGCGGTGGATCGTGGCGGGGGTGGAGAGGTCGGGGATCGACGACTGAGGTGGCGGGGCGCGGAGCGGGGCGGTCCGGCCCAGGGTGCGCCCTCCCCCCGGTCCTGCCCCTGATCCTCCGCTTCCTCCGCCGCCAGGTCCTCCATGATCTCCGGCAGGGTGCGGAGCCGGGACACCGTCTGGTTCAGCAGGCGCACCGTGGCATCGGCCCGCTGCCGG
>NZ_LIPN01000240.1 GCF_001418325.1 Streptomyces atriruber
CAGCAGGGAGTGCCCGCCCAGGTCGAAGAAGCTGTCGTCGACACCGATCCGGTCGAGGCCGAGTACTTCGGTGAAGAGTCCGGCCAGGATCTCTTCACGTGCGTCGCGCGGGGCTCGCGACGACGTCGCCGTACCGCTGTAGTCGGGTGCGGGCAGGGCCTTGCGATCCAGCTTGCCGTTCGGCATGAGGGGGAGTTCGTCGACGGTGACGACGGCCGCGGGGACCATGTGGTCGGGGAGCCGGGCGCCGACCGACTTCTTCACCTGGTCGACGTCGACGACGTCATCGGCCACGACATATCCGACGAGGCGTCGGTCGCCGGGGCGGTCCTCGCGGAGGACGGCCGCAGCGCTCTCCACGCCGGGGCAGGCGGTCAACGCCGCCTCGACCTCGCCGAGTTCGATACGGAAGCCGCGCAGCTTCACCTGGTCGTCGGCGCGCCCCAGGAACTGGAGCGTGCCGTCCTGGTTCCACCGCACCAGGTCGCCGGTGCGGTACATGCGTGATCCGGCGGGCCCGTAGGGGTCGGCGACGAAGCGTTCCGCGGTGAGTCCCGGGCGGTTGAGGTAGCCGCGTGCGACTCCGGCCCCGGCCACGTACAACTCACCGGGCACGCCCGGTGGTACGGGGGACAGGCCCGCGTCCAGGACGTACGTCCGTACGTTGCCGATCGGTCGGCCGATCGGCGGCACCGTCGCGCCTGACAGGGGGGCGCTCAGGGTGGCGCACACGGTGGTTTCGGTGGGTCCGTAGGCGTTGATCATGCGTCGGCCCATGGACCAGCGTCCGGCCACGTCGGGGCCGCAGGCCTCGCCGCCCACGACGACCGTCATCGTTTCGGGGACCTGGGTGACGTCCAGGACGCCCAGGGCTGAGGGCGGCACCATGCAGTACGTCACGCCCGCATCACGCACGACACGGGCGAGCGCGGCACCGGGGGCGAGTTCTTCTGCGTCGGCCACGACCAGGGCCGCGCCGGACAGCAGTGCCAGGCTCCAGTCCCAGGTGGCCGCGTCGAAGCTGGGGGAGGCGAACTGCAGGACCCGGCTGCCCGGCCCCAGACCCAGACGCGGCGCCGACGAGGCCACCAGGTTCACCAGACCCGCGTGGGTGACCACGACACCCTTGGGCACACCCGTCGACCCGGAGGTGTAGATGACATAGGCAGGGTGCGCGGGCACCGGCGCATTCGTGCTCAGGTCCGCCGGGTTCAGCGCGGCCAACTCCACCTGAACAGGCGGATCGTTGAGTCGTACGACCGGCGTGTCCGTCGTCCACAGAGAAGTGGTCGTCGTGTCCGTCACGATCAGTGTCGGCCGGGCGTCCTCGACCATGAAGCGGATCCGGTCCACCGGATACCCGGTGTCGATCGGAAGGTAGGCGGCCCCGGCCTTCCACACCGCGAGGACCGCGACGATCAGCTCGGGCGACCGTGGCAACGCGAGCGCCACCACCTGCTCCGGCCCCACGCCCCGCTCGACCAGCAGCCGCGCCAGCCGACTCGCCCGCGCGTCCAGCTCGGCATAGGAGTACACGGTCCGGCCGTCCGCCGCCACCAGCGCCGCGGCATCCGGCGCCTGGGCGACCCGCGCCTCGAAGGCGGCCGGTGCCGTCGCCTCCGGCACCTCCACGACCGGACCGGCGGCCCACGTGTCCACGACACGCTCGCGCTCACCGGCCGAGAGAAGCTCCACCGCCCCGACCCGCCGACCCGCATCCTCGGCCACGGAGCTCAGCAGTCGCGTCAGGCGCTCGGCGATGACGTCGACCGTGCGGCGGTCGAATCGGTCGGCACGGAAGTCCAGCCGCAGCTTGAGTACTTCACCGGGCGACACCGCGAGGCTCAACGGATAGTGGGTGGCATCGCGGCCCTGCGTGGACGTGGCCGTCAGTCGGGAGGCCCGGCGGTCGGCGGAGGTGTCACGGTCCGCGGAGGTGCCGCGGTCGGCGGGGAAGTTCTCCACGGCCATGACCGTGTCGAAGGCGTCCCCGAGCCCGGCCGTCCGCTGAATGTCCGTCAGGGACAGGTGCTGGTGCGGCAGCAGCGCGCCCTGCTCGGCCTGCACCCGCACGGCCAGGTCGGCCCACGTGTCCTCGGACTCCAGCCGCACCCGGACCGGCACCGTGTTGATGAACAGGCCGATCATGCTCTCGACGCCCGGGATCTCCGGCGACCGCCCCGACACCACGGCACCGAAGACCACGTCGTCCTGACCGGTCATCCGGCCGAGGAGCACACCCCACGCGCACTGGACGAGCGTGCTCAGCGTGACGCCCAGGCGACGGGCCTGGGCCTGCAGCGAGGCCGTGGTCTCCTGCGGAAGGTGCGCGACGAAGCGCTCCGGGAAGGCGGTTGCCGAGCCGTCAGCCCCACCGACGGCTGCCTCGGTCGAGAGGAGTGTGGGTTCCGCGCCGGTCAGGGCGCGGGTCCAGGCTTCGCGTGCGCCCTCGCGGTCCTGCTCGGAGAGCCAGACCAGGTACTCACGGTAGGGCGTGACGGGAGGGAGGGCGCTGTCGTCGCCCTTGGCGTCGTACAGGGCGAGCAGTTCGCGCACCAGCAGGGAAGACGACCAGCCGTCGACGAGCACATGGTGCTGGGTGATGACCACTCGGCTGCGGTGGGCGCCGGCCGTGGCCGCCGCATCACCGGCGGAGTGCCTCACGAGCGCCATGCGCAGCAGCGGCGGACGGTCGAGGTCGAACCGGCGGGCCCGCTCGGTGTCGGCGAACGCCCGCAGTTCGGCTTCGGTTTCCCCGGGCGACAGGTGGGTGAGGTCGACCTCTTCCCACGGCAACGTGACCTCGCGCGCGACGACTTGGACCGGCTCGTCGAGGTCGTCCACCCAGAACGCGGCCCGCAGGTTCGCGTGCCGGTCGAGCAGGGCCTGACCGGCCGCGCGCATGGTCCCGGCGTCCAGGGCGCCCTCGAAGTCGAGGATCAGCTGCACGACATAGGCATCCGGTCCCTCGCGGTCGGCAAGGGCGTGGTAGACCAGCCCCTCCTGCAGCGGCGACAGCGGCCAGATGTCCTCAAGCTCATGCGACAAGGTTGATCCACTCTCCGTACCAGGCGCTGCAACGTGCCGAGGAAGCCCGTTGACGGTGCGCGCGACCACTTCACCGGGACCGGGGCGCGGCCGTCCGCCCGCGGGCTCCCGCGCCGGATCGAGGGCGCGGGAAAGCAGGCGTCGGTGTGCCGCACACACCGGTCATGAATGTCTTGGGCAGCCGCGCACAAAGAAGAAGAGGGCGCGTTTCGTCAGTGTGGCCCAAGAAGTTGGGAAAGGATGTCAGCTCGGCTTGTTCACCCGAGTCGCCAGGGAATAAAGCGCCGAGCAGCCAGATGTGCCCGCGGCGTCCCTCTGAGGAATGTCTCCACGGCCCCTCCTCCGTTCACAGTGCTCCCCCCGTATCGGAGCCATGAGTTGAAGGGACACTACAACCGTCGCCGCAACCCTGTACATGTGACGCCCGTCACAAGGGCTTGTGATGTCGCGATGGAGGGCGGGGCTCGGATTTGTGTAATGCGCGGGGGCGTATGGCCGCAGAGCGGGGCGTCCTGCTCGAACCTTCCAGAGGGGATGTGCCGGATGGGATGCAAACAATGCGGCCGGGGCCGGTCGGCGTGATGTGTGATTATGTGGACGCCCGGCGAGTGTCGGGGTGGATACACGTCACTGCGGGGGGCATGGATGACTGGTCCGACGGATGAGCTATGGCCTCTGACGGCCGCCCAATCCGGAGTTTGGTATTCCGCTTCCCTCGGGCCCGGGTCCTCGGTCTACAACGTCGGTGAGCGCGTCGATATCCACGGACCGATCAATCCGGAGATTCTGGAGAAGGCGTACCGGGCGGCACTCGCGGAAGCGGAAACGCTGCGGCTCGTCGTCGCCGAGGGGCCGGACGGGCCCGTCCAGATTCCCGGTCGCGCCGACCGGGTGGCCGTGCGGCGGCTCGACTTCACCGGCAGGGACGATCCGGCTGCGGCGGCCGAGGCGTGGATCGCGTCGGACGTGGAGTCCGCGTTCGACCTCGAACAGGGGCCGCTGTGCGCTCCGGCGCTGCTCACGGTCGGTGCGGACCTGCATATTCTGTACAGCCGCTACCACCACGTCGTCATGGATGCTTGGAGTTCCGCGCTGATCACCCGGCGCACCGCCCAGCTCTATTCGGACGCGATGGCGGACCGTCCGGACAGCGGAACCCCGCTCTCCCCGTTCCGTGATCTCGTGGCACGCGAGGCGTCCTATCGGGGTTCGGAGGAGTACGAGGACGACCGCCGCTATTGGCTCAAGCGGCTGCGGAGCGCCCCCGACCCCGTCACTCTCTCCGGCCGTCCGTACCGCAGGCCGCAGAACATTCTCCGTAGGCGGACCACGCTCGGCGCGGGCCTTTCGGAGCAATTGCGTGCCGCCGCCGCCGGGCTCGGCGTCAGCCTTTCCGTGCTCGCGGTGACGGCGACCGCCGCATACGTCAGCGGCGCCACCGGAGAGAGCACGATATCCGTCGGACTTCCCCTGTCCGGCCGCCTGGACGAGGTCGAGCGCAATACACCGGGAATGACGGTCAATGTTGTCCCGCTGTACATCACCGTGCGGCCGGAAATTCCATTGAAGAAGCTGGCGAGGCAAGTCTGGGCGCAGACGACCCGCGCTTCGCGGCACAGCCGTTTCCGCATGGAGGATCTGCGCGGCGAACGCATTCGGATAGCGGGTGACGACCGTCCTCACGGACCCGTGGTCAATGTCATGGCATTCGATTACGACATCCGCTTCGATGGTCACCCGGCAAAAGCGAGCAGCCTTTCGCAGCGGCACACCGAAGACTTCTCCTTCGCTTTCTACGAGGGTGAACACGAAGGCCGCATCGAGGTGTACTTCGACGCGAACGACCGCATGTACAGCCGGGCGGAAATGGACGCCCACGTCGAGCGGTTCCTGCATTTCCTGGAGCGCCTGGCGGAAGCCCGTCCGGACCGGCCGATCGGTTCGGTCAGCCTGCTCGACGCCGAGGAGCGCGAGCGGGTGCTGGGTGTGTGGGGCCGCGGTCGCGCGGTGGAGGTGCCGACGGGGACCGCGCCGTCCTTGTTCGAGGCGCAGACCGCGCAGACCCCGGATGCCCCGGCGCTGGTGGCGGCGGACGGCCGCATCGTCTACTCGTACGCCGAGTTGAACGCCAGGGCCAATCGTGTCGCGCGGCTGCTGGTGGAACAGGGCGTCGGGCCCGAGCAGTTGGTGGCGCTGGCACTGCCGCGGTCACCGGACCTGATCGTGGCCGTGCTGGCCGTGCTCAAGGCGGGCGCGGCGTACCTGCCGCTCGACGTGGAGTATCCGGTGGAGCGGGTTCGCTTCATGGTCGAGGATTCCCGTCCGCGCGTCGTGCTGGTGGCCTCGGACGCCGCCGCCCCGCCCGCGGGGGTCTCGGACGAGTGCGCCGTCCTCTCCCTGTCCGCCCCGGCGGTCGAAAGCCGCCTGGCGAGCCTGTCGCCCGCCGACCTGACGGACGCGGACCGGCTGGGCACGGCGGCGCCGGAGCATCCGGCGTACGTCATCTACACGTCGGGTTCGACGGGCAGGCCCAAGGGTGTGGTGGTTCCCCACCCGGGCCTGCTGAATCTCGCCCTCGCGCTGCGCGAGCACTACGGGATCCGCGAGGGGAGCCGGGTGCTGCAGTTCGCGTCGCCGAGCTTCGACGCCGCGGCATCGGAGATCTTCCGGACCCTGCTGGCAGGCGGGGCGCTCGTCCTGGCCGACCCGGTGGAACTGGCGCCCGGGGAAGCCTTGACGCGTGTCCTGGTGGACGCGGGCGTGACGCACTGCACCCTCCCGCCGTCCGCGCTGAGCGTGCTGGACACGGCGAAGGTTCCGGCGTCGATGACGCTGATCGTGGCGGGCGAGGCCTGTGACCCGGGCACGGTGGGGCGTTGGTCGGCCGGCCGGCGGATGTTCAATGCGTACGGGCCGTCGGAGACCACGGTGTGCTCGACGGTGAGCGAGCCGTTGTCGGGGGCGGTGGTGCCGCCGATCGGCCGGCCGATCGCCAACGTACGGGCGTACGTGCTGGATGCCGGGCTGTCGCCCGTTCCGCCCGGGACACCGGGGGAGCTGTACGTGGCCGGTGCCGGTGTCACGCGCGGTTACCTCAACCGCCCGGAGCTGTCCGCGCAGCGCTTCGTCGCCGACCCGTACGGGCCCGCCGGGTCACGCATGTACCGCACGGGCGACCTCGCGGCCTGGAACGACGACGGCACCCTGCGCTTCCTGGGACGCGCCGACGACCAGGTGAAGCTGCGCGGCTTCCGCATCGAACTCGGCGAGGTCGAATCGGCGTTGACCGCCTGCCCCGGTGTCCGGGCCGCCGCCGCCGTCATCCGCGAGGACCGGCCCGGCGACCGCCGCCTGGTCGGCTATGTCGTGGCCGACGACGGCGTGAACGGCAACGGCAACGGCGACGGCAACGGCGACGGCGACGGCGTGGACGTCGTCCAGGTGAAGAAGGCGCTCGCCGCCCGGCTCCCCGACCACATGGTCCCCGCGGCCGTCGTCCTGATCGACGCGGTGCCTCTCACCCCGAACGGGAAGGTGGACCGCAAGGCCCTGCCCGCACCCGACTACAGCGGTACGGCGACGTCGTCGCGGGCCCCGCGCGACGCACGCGAGGAGATCCTCGCCGCGCTCTTCGCGGACGTCCTCGGCGTCGATCAGGTCGGCGTGGACCACAACTTCTTCGACCTGGGCGGGCACTCGCTGCTGGCCATGCGCCTCATCGGCCGGATACGCGCGGTCATGGGAGTGGAGCTGGTCATCCGCGACCTTTTCGCGGCGCCGACGATCGCCACCCTGGCACGCGCGTTGGAGGCGACGACGCACCCGGTCGACCGCCCGGCGCTGGCGCCCGCCACGCGCCCGGAGCGCATGCCGTTGTCGTTCGCGCAGCGCCGGTTGTGGTTCCTGTACCGGCTGGAGGGGCCCAGCGCTACGTACAACGTGCCGGTGGTGCTGCGGCTGTCCGGCGCCCTGAACACCGAGGCCCTGCGCGCCGCCCTGAACGACGTGGTCGCGCGGCACGAGGCCCTGCGGACGGTCTTCCCGGACGCCGACGGACGGCCGTACCAGGACATCCGCCCGGCCGCCGAAGCGCGGCCGGTGGTGGACGTCGAGTCCGTCAGCGAGGCGGAGCTCACCGGTGCCGTGGACCGTGCCGTCCGGCACCCCTTCGACCTCGCGACCGAACTGCCGGTCCGGGCCGCCCTGTTCACCGTCGAGGACGCCGCGGACGAGCACGTCCTGGTTCTGGTGATCCACCACATCGCCGGTGACGGCTGGTCCATGGGCCCCCTGTCCGCCGATCTCGGCACGGCTTATGCCGCGCGATGCGCGGGGCGGGCGCCGTCGTGGGCGCCGCTGCCGGTGCAGTACGCCGACTACACCCTCTGGCAGCACGCGGTGCTGGGGGACGAGAACGACCCGGGCAGTGTGCTGACCACCCAGCTCGACTACTGGAAGCAGGCTCTGGCCGGGTTGCCGGAGCGTCTTGAGCTGCCGACCGACCAGCCCTATCCGGAGCAGGCCGGATACGAGGGCGGGTCGGTGCCGGTGTCGGTGGACGCCGAGGTGCACCGGGCCCTGGTCGATCTCGCGCGGTCACGGCAGACGACCGTGTTCATGGTGCTGCAGTCCGCCCTCGCCGTGCTGCTGCACCGGCTCGGCGCGGGCACGGACATTCCCCTGGGCACGCCGGTGGCGGGCCGGGGAGAGGAGGAACTCGACGAACTGGTCGGCTTCTTCGTCAACACGCTGGTGCTGCGGACCGACCTGTCCGGCGACCCCACGTTCGCCGAACTCCTCGACCGGGTCTGCACGACGAACCTGAGCGCCTACTCCCACCAGGACGTCCCCTTCGAGACCCTGGTCGAGGCGCTCAACCCGACACGGTCCCTGGCCCACCATCCCCTCTTCCAGGTGATGCTCGCCTTCAACAACATTCCACGCACCACACCGGACTTCGTCGGGGTCACGGCCACGCCGAACACCGTCCGGGTCGAGGCCGCGCGGATGGACCTGTCCGTCAACCTCATCGAACAGCGCGACGCCGACGGCGGCCACGCCGGGATCAGTGGCGTGATCTCGTACCGCACCGACCTGTTCGACCACGGCACGGTCACCGGCATGGCCGAGCGGCTCGTCCGCGTACTGACGAGCGTCGCCGCCGACGCGGAGCGCCGCGTGGGATCGATCGAGCTGCTCTCCGGCGACGAGCGGCACCGGATCCTGGAGGAGCGCAACGACACCGCCGCGCCGGTGCCCCACGCGACCGTGCCCGAACTCGTCCAGGCGCGGGCCGCGGCCGCACCGGACGCCGTCGCCCTCATCGCCGACGGCACCCACCTCACGTACGACGAACTCAACACCCGCGCAAACCAGTTGGCCCACCACCTGATCCAGCATGGCGTCGGCCCCGAACACATCGTCGCCCTCGCCCTGCCC
>NZ_LIPN01000241.1 GCF_001418325.1 Streptomyces atriruber
CCTCTCCACCAAACCCCCATCACCCCTCAAGCGGAATTTGACCAGAAGCCGAACGAATACCATCGCGGATTACTAGAATCACGAGCCATGGAACTCAGGCAGCTCGAATACTTCGTCGCGGTGGCCGAGGAGGAGAACTTCACGCGCGCCGCGGAGCGCGTGCACATCAGCCAGTCCGGAGTGAGCGCCCAGATCCGGCAGTTGGAGCACGACCTCGGGACGTCCCTGTTCGACCGCTCCGGCCGCAGCACCCGGCTCACCCCCGCCGGGGTGGCCGCACTGCGCCACGCGCGCGCGGCCCTGGCCGCGGTGGACGCCGTGCGGCAGGCGGTGGACGAGGTGAACGGCCTGATCCGCGGCAGGCTCGTGGTCGGCATGGTGACGGCGTGCACGGTCACACCGCTCTTCGACGCCCTGTCCGCCTTCCACCACCGGCACCCCGGCGTCGAGATCACCCTGCTCGAGGACACCTCCGACCGCCTCCTGGACCGACTGCGCGCCGGCACCGCCGACATAGCGCTCGTGAGCACCTCCGGTTCCACCCCGCCGGGCCTGGAGGCGTACGAGATCATCCGCGAGCCACTGGTCGCCGCGATGCCCGTCGGCCACCCGCTCTGCGAGAAGCCCGAGGTGACCCTGGAAGACCTGGCCCGCCACTCGGTGGTGAGCCTCCCGACGGGGGCCGGGGTACGCAGGGTCTTCGACGACGCCTGCGCGGCGGCGGGCGTCCACATGGAGATCGCGTTCCAGGCAGGCGCCCCCAGCGCGATCGCCGACCTGGCCATCCGCGGCCTGGGCGTCGCCATCCTCTCCGAATCCCTGGTGGCCCAGCACCGCCCCCGGCTGACCACCCGCAGGATCGCCGACATCCACACGGAGCCGGTCCTGTCCCTGGCCTGGTCCACCACGGACAACCCGGCCCTGCGCCAACTGATCCACCACTGCCACGAGTCCTTCACCCGCCCGGCCCCCGTCCCGGAACCGATCGCCTGAAGACACAGAAAACCCCAGACCAGAAGAGTCTGACCTGGGGTTCCAGATGGAGCCGCCTTCGGGATTCGAACCCGAGACCGATGCACTACGAGCTGTCCGATCGTGTTCGGCCGTGGTCCGGGGCCGTCTGGGGGTGAACCATCCTCGCAGGCCAAGGCGTGTAGCGAACGCCAGCGGACGAGTGCAGACCCCGCCGGATCCAGGCGGCAACCGAGACTAGAACTGAGACTGGCCCCAGCCATCGCGAAGGGGCAGGTTGCGCGCTATCAGGCGGGCGCAAACATCCATTTACTTCAATCTGCGCCGGAAGTCCTGCGAGCTCGTAACAGGATCTTGCTGAGGTGTCCTGGTCGGGCGTGACCGATGTGACGATTCGACCGTTCGCGTCCTGCCGTCGCAGATCAGATGGTGCTTGCTGCCCGTCTTCCGCCGGTCGACCGGCGACGAGCCGGTCGCGGCTCCCCCTTTTTCGCGCAGACGCGGGAGCCGTCCACGCACGCGCGGGTCCAGTCGAGTTCGCCGACCGCGTTCAGTTCGGCGAGCAGAATGCGATGCAGCTGCTCGAAGACCCCGGCCGCTGCCAGTGGTCCAGGCACCGCCAACACGTCTGTCCGGAGCCGAACCCCAGCTCCAGCGGCAGAAGTTGCCAGGAGATGTCGTGGTGCAGAACGTACAAGATGCCCTGTAGGCACAGTCGGTCCGGCACTGGTTTCGGCCCAGGCGAACGCTCGGGCCAGGGCGGCAGCAGCGGTTCGATTCGCGCCCACAAGTCGTCATCCACGATCCACGGCCGAGTCGTCACACCACGACCACGGCCAACGTCAACGACATCACGCAGACCCTGCACCTGGTCGACGGCATCCCGTCGGTAGCCGGACTTCCGGGCCGTCCGCGACGGCGACCCGAATCCGTCCTCTGCTCTCCCGCAAGGGCTCGCCGAACATCAAGAGCCTGGGCAAACTCCGCTACGTCGTCGAGCAGACCTTCGCATCGAACTCCACGACGCCTTCGCCTCATTGGCCTGCAGCCTCATCTGCTGGCGACGCCTCAAGAAGACCCGGCCATGATCGGGTTACGAGCCCTAAAGAATTATCGTCAATACTTCATCACCATCCCAAAGGCTATATTATCCTCCATCCCCCTCGTCAGGTAGCCGTGGCGGCGCCTGCTCCGTCGCTTCCCAGTCCTTGTCGATTTTACCCCTGTCATTTCTGAGGCTACCGGCTAGCCTATCGACAGCGTAACGGGCCGCATCAAGTTTATCCCGCTGCCATTGGCTCATACCTCCGGCCATCCATACACCATCAAGAGAATCCACGGATTCATCAAACTTCCCCTGAAGCCATTCGGCGGAATGCCTCACCTCGCGACTAGGGTGGAGCTGACGAAGCATCATGATCCGCTTCCGCAACTGCAACCATTCGCGGTGCACTTCTTCCTCTATCGGCTGCACAGCTCCGCTCCCTGCGTCACGAATTGCGCCGATTAGATGCAGAAGCGCATAGGAGTCAACGACCACTTTGGTGGCAGCCTCCCCCTCCTGCAATCTCTGTAACTTATCCTCTCGGCGTGCCACCGCTAGCCCACCCACAGCTGAGTCATGACGTTCACGACGCCGTTGCAGGTAGCTGGCCAAGTAGCCCGCGACGGCGGCGACCAAGGCACCGAGGACTGCTGCCCATATTTCCATCCTCACCACCCCTGAGCGCCCTCCTCGAAGAGGAGCAGATTCAGGTGCATTCGTCTAGTTAAAACGCAAGAATCAGTGGCGCAACGCGCCTTCGGGCTGCCGCCTCGCGCGGAGTCGGACGATGAGCCCGTCAGCAGTGCACTCGACCTTGCGCATTTCAGGTCGCCCCCCCCCTGCGGGCGATCGTCTCTTCAGGAGGGATTGCAGTCTCGGCATAAGTCGTCATCCACGCCCCTCGGCCGAGTGCTCACACCCTCCCGAACAGCCGAATCGTCACATCGGTCACGCCCGACCAGCGCATCTCATCAAGATCCTGTTACGAGCTCTACGCAACCGGACGAGTTGGTCCACAGCGTCACCGATCGGTTGTCCACGGACGGCACGGCAGCTCCAGCAGCTACCAGCGAGCGCTCTATCAGCCGATCAGCAACAGAACCGCCCACATCACGGCTGCAAGCAGAGGAAGCACATAGACAATCAGCGGCCGAGCACCTGGACCTGGCTGTCGGCATATGGCTCGAGTCTCGGCGTAGTCAGGGAACCTTGCTGCGGCACGCCGATGAAGTGCCTGGCAATACTTGAGGTGCCGGTGTCCGACGTACAGCCAAGTCAGCGTGAGCACGATCCCGAATGCGGCGATCACGCGCGCCGTAGGCCGACTCTGCTCATCTGCAGCCGAGGTGGTACTGAAAGCCACGGCCAAAAGGGACTGTGCAACGAGGAACAGGTTCCCCCGCTGGAAGAGCATCGTGTCTTCGTGGAGCCCCATTTGCCATAGTCGATCGCCCACGGCCCTGCGTTCGTATGCCTCATCGGCTGAGTCCGTCATGCGCAGGCTCTTCCCCTCCACGGACGGAGCTACCGCGTCCGCTAGCGCTCGCCATGACCGCCTCTCCGCCTGGAGCGGCCCCGCGTGAGGCGCACGGAGGCAGAACTGTCGGCGGAGTACGCCGAAGTGCTGCCCGTCGTCCTCGGCTCGCTCCTCGACCTCACCCTGCAGGTCCGCGCCGCCCAAGCGGAGCCTCAAGCACGCCGACGGCATGACGGTCTGTGCGAGGAGGTCACCCTTGATGACGTCGTCGTTGAGGTCGTCCAGAGCTGCCCGGTAGGCGGGCAGTACGCCGAGGCCTGCGGCCGTGTCGAGCTGGGCGCACAGGTGCGCGAAGTCCACCATCCGCAGATCGGTCGGTGTCGACGCAGAAGTCCGAGCCTCGGACACACACAGGCCGCAGAGCTCGCCCCCCGAAGGCATGGACGAACTGCCCAGGAGGCATCCCGGATGAGCACCGCCATCGCTGCCCCCGTCGACCGACTCCTCTACAAGCCAGAGGAAGCTGCCACCGCGCTCTCGCTCGGACGCTCCACCGTCTACGAGCTCATGGCCGAAGGCGCCCTGAGATACATCAAGTTGGGCCGCACGCGCCGGATTCGGCGTGCGGACCTCCATGAGCCCGCGCAGGGCCAATAACGAATCGTCCATCTACCTCGGCGACGACGGATGGTGGCACGGCCGCGTCACCATGGGCGTACTGCCCGACGGAAGCCCCGACCGCCGCCACCGCATGGCCCGCTCCGAACCCGCTGTGCGCCGCAAGGTCCGCGAGCTGGAGAAGCTCCGCGACGAGGGACGCGCGACCAAAGCGGGCCGCAAGCCCACGGTCGGCCAGTGGATGGAGACCTACCTCACCGACATCGCGAGCCTGAAGCTCAAGCCCCGGTCGCTGGACGACTACTGGTCCAAGACCCGCAACGACATCATCCCCGGCGTCGGAAAGCACCGCATCGACAAGCTCGCCCCCGAGCACCTGGAGCAGATGTACCGAGCGATGCTCGACGCCGGACGCGCCCCGTCACACGTGGTCAAGGTGCACCGCATCCTGTCGCGGGCCCTGAAGATTGCCCACCGCCGCCGGATGATCGGCGAGAACGTCGCCACCCTCGTGGACCCGCCCAGCATCGACGAGACCGAGACGAACCCGTTCTCCCAGGAAGAGGCGAAGGCATTCCTCGAAACGGCGGCGCAACGCCCCACGTTCATGCGGTGGATCGTCGGGATAGGCATGGGTTTCCGGCAGGGCGAGACCCTGAGGCTGCGCTGGCCGTACGTCGACCTCGAAGCCGAGCTGTTTCCACCCCCGCTGGCAGCTCCAACGGCTCACCTGGCGGCATGGCTGCGGCGACGCGCACGCCTGCGGAGCCCGTCGGCACCGCTTCGAGCCCTGCCCGTCCCACTGCGCCATGCACAAGGGCTACAAGCGAGGCTGCCCCAAGCCCTGCACTACGGCCTGCGTGAAACACGCCAGCACCTGCCCCCAGCACAAAGGCGGAGGCCTGGTGTTCACCCGCCCCAAGACCAAGAAGAGCACGAACCCCGTCCCGATCCCGCCCGCCTTCATCCCCTACCTGATCGCGCACAAGGCCCAGCAGGACGAGCTACGGGAGGCAGGCGGCGAACTCTGGCAGGAGCACCAGGCCGTGTTCGCTCGCGCCGACGGACGCCCCATCGACCCCCGCGAAGACTGGGCGGAGTTCAAAGAGCTCCTCGCGGAAGCAGGCATCGATGACCGTCGCCTCTACGACGGGAGCCGCCACACCGCAGGCACGATCCTGAACGAGCTGGGCGTCGACATGCCCACGATCATGGAGATCCTCCGCCACACCCAGATCAGCCAGACCCGCCGCTACGTCAAAGGCCGCTCGCACCTCTCCAAGGACGCGATGCGACGGATGGGGAACGCCTTCCTGCCCGCCCCGCAACCGGCCCCGGGGCCCTCAACTGAGACTGGAACTGAGACTGAGGACCGCCGCGCGGCCCGCTCCCGCCGCCGACGCCGCATCCGCTGAACGAGAAGACCCCAGGTCAGAATGAATCTGACCTGGGGTCTTAGATGAGCCGCCTTCGGGATTCGAACCCGAGACCTACGCATTACGAGTGCGTTGCTCTGGCCATCTGAGCTAAGGCGGCGCGCCGTCCGCACCATGGTGCGATCAGCAACGCGGCCAAGTCTACACAGTTTTCCGGGGTGCTCCGCACACCCCCTTCGAACGCCTATGAGCAGCGCTTTCCGTCCTCCGGGACGGTGCCCTTCAGGAGGTAGGCGTTGATCGTGGAGTCGACGCACTCGCTGCCGCGGCCGTACGCCGTGTGGCCGTCGCCCTCGTAGGTGAGGAGGCGGCCCGAGGAGAGCTGGGAGGCCAGGGCCCGCGCCCAGCGGTAGGGGGTGGCCGGGTCGCGGGTCGTGCCCGCGACCAGGATCGGCGCCGCGCCCTTCGCCTCGATGCGGTGCGGCTTCCCCGTGGCCCGCACCGGCCAGTACGCGCAGTTCAGCGAGGACCAGGCGAGGCCTTCGCCGAAGACCGGGGAGGCCTTCTCGAACGCGGCGACGCCCTTTTCGACCTCGGACGGGTCGGCGAAGGCGGGCGGCAGGTCCAGGCAGTTCACGGCCACGTTGGCGAACATGAGGTTCGCGTACTTTCCGTCGCCGTCCCGCTCGTAGTAGCCGTCGGAGAGGGCGAGCAGGCCCGCGCCGTCCTTGTTCTTCATCGCCGAGGTGAGCGCGTCGCGCAGCTGGGGCCAGCCCGCCTCGTCGTACATCGCGGCGATCACGCCCGTCGTGGCGAGCGCCTCGCCGAGCTGCCTGCCGCCGCTCGCGCCGATGGCCAGCGGCTGCCGGTCCAGGCCGCCGAAGAAGGCCTTGAGGCGCTTGCCCGCGTCCTCGGGGCTCTCCGCGCCCAGCGGGCAGTCCTCGCCGCGCGCCACGCAGTCCTTCGCGAAGGACCGGAACGCCGTCTCGAAGCCGGCCGTCTGGTCGCGGTTCATGCGGCGCGCGGGCAGCGACGGGTCCATCGCACCGTCCAGGACGAGGCGGCCCACGCGTTCCGGGTACAGCTCGGCGTACGTCGCGCCGAGGAAGGTCCCGTACGAGGCGCCGACGTACGACAGCTTGTCGTCGCCGAGCACCGCCCGCAGGACGTCCATGTCGCGGGCCGCCTCGACCGTGGAGACGTGCGGCAGGACCTTCGCCGACCGCTCCTTGCAGCCGGACGCGAACGTCTGGAAGGAGGTGCGCAGGGCGTCGGTCTCGCGCCGGTCGTCGGGGGTGACGTCGGTCTGCGTGTACGCGTCCATCTGCTTGCCGTCGAGGCAGGTCACGGGCTCGCTGCGGGCCACGCCGCGCGGGTCGACGGCCACCATGTCGTAGCGGGCGCGGACCTCCGCGGGGTAGCCGAGGGCCGCGTACGACTGGAGGTAGCCGACCGCCGAGCCGCCGGGGCCGCCCGGGTTGACCAGGAGCGAGCCGAGCCGCCCCTTCTTCTTGGTGGCCTGCTTGCGGGAGACCGCCAGCTGGATGTCGCCCGCCGCGGGCTTCGCGTAGTCGAGCGGGACCTTCATCGAGGCGCACTGGAACCCGGGCGCACCGCAGTCGCGCCAGCTGAGCTTCTGCCCGTAGTACGGGGCGAGCTCCGCGGGCGCCGAGCGGGCGAGCGCGGCCGGCGAGGCGTCCGCCGGTGAACTCCCCGACGAACAGCCGGAGATGAGCAGCCCGGCGGTGACGAGCAGGATGCCGCACGTACGGAGGGGGAGATGACGGGTGCGACGGCTGCGACGGCCTCGGCGGCCGCGACTGCTGATGTCCATCACGCGAGAGTAACTGTCCGCGAGCGAGTGATCACTCAACGCGCTCGTACGAGTGAACTCGTCAACCCATGGCCAGAGCCCGGACGTTCACCCCGCCCGCAGCGCCACCGTCATCGCCTCCACCGCGAGCAGCGGCGCCACATTGCGGTCGAGGGCGGTGCGGCAGGCGCTGATCGCCTCGATGCGACGGAGCGTGGCCTCGGGCGAGGCGCCCTGGGCCAGGCGCTGCAGCATGTCCTGCACCTCGGTGTTGGCGATGGCCACCTGCGAGCCGAGCTGCAGGGCGAGCACGTCTCTGTAGAGCGCGGTCAGGTCGGTGAGCGCGAGGTCGAGGCTGTCACGCTGCGTACGCGTCCTGCGCCGCTTCTGCTTGTCCTCGAGCTCCTTCATCGCACCGGCCGTGCCGCGCGGCATGCGGCCGCCCTGCGCCGCGCCGAGCGCCGCCTTCAGCTCCTCGGTCTCCTTGGCGTCGACCTCCTCGGCGACCTGCTTCGCGTCCTCGGTCGCCGTGTCGATCAGCTCCTGCGCGGCCTTCAGGCAGCCGCCGATCTCCTCCACCCGCAGTGGCAGCTTCAGGACGGCGGCCCTGCGCTCACGCGCGCGCGGGTCGGTCGCGAGGCGTCGCGCGCGGTCGATGTGCCCCTGGGTGGCGCGCGCCGCGGCCGCCGCGACGTCCGGCTCGATCCCGTCCCTGCGGATGAGCACGTCGGCGACCGCGGCCACGGGAGGCGTACGCAGTGTCAGGTGCCGGCAGCGGGAGCGGATGGTCGGCAGCACGTCCTCCAGGGAAGGCGCGCAGAGCAGCCACACCGTGCGGGGTGCGGGCTCTTCGACGGCCTTCAGGAGGACGTTCCCCGCGCCCTCGGTGAGGCGGTCGGCGTCCTCCATGACGATGACCTGCCACCGTCCGACGGCGGGCGAGAGCTGTGCGCGCCGGACGAGGTCGCGGGTCTCCTTCACACCGATGGAGAGCATGTCCGTGCGCACCACTTCCACGTCGGCGTGGGTGCCGATCAGGCTGGTGTGGCAGCCGTCGCAGAAGCCGCAGCCGGGGGCGCCGCCGAGCGCGCGGTCCGGGCTGGTGCACTGCAGGGCGGCGGCGAAGGCGCGCGCGGCCGTGGCCCGTCCGGAGCCGGGCGGGCCCGTGAACAGCCAGGCGTGCGTCATCTTCGACGACTCCGGAGGCGGTGTGTCCGCGGCGGCCGCGGTCACCAGCGCGTCGGCGTCCCGAGCGGCGGCGCCCAGCTGCTCGCTCACCCGCTCCTGCCCCACCAGGTCGTCCCACACGCTCATGGGGTCACCGCCTTACGCTGCGCTCTGCTGTTCTGCCGGACTGCTGCCCCGGCACATCGCTCCGCCGGACTGCCCATTGTGGAGGACGCCTCTGACAATCCGGCCCGGCCGCGGTGCTCAGCGGCCTCGTCGGCCGCGTCGGCCCCGCCCGCCGCCGTCGTCGTTCCTGCCGTTCCCGTCGGCCTCGTCGTCGTCCTCGTGCGACCCGAGCAGTTCGTCGGCCAGCGACGGCAGGTCGTCGAGCGGCGTCTCCTCGGCCCAGTCGGAGCGGGCCCGCCGGGGCACTCCCTGCTCGTCGACCTGGGGCAGCTCACGGGTCCGGTCGTCGGTGCCGTCGGGCGACGGCGCGGGCCGCTCGTCCCGGAAGTACCCCGGCGGAACCTTGTCCTGCCCCACGGCCGGCAGCACGGCCGTCTCGTCCGCGGCCCCCTCGGGAGCGGGCGGCTGCGGCAGCACCGCGGTGTCCTCCGCGCCGGGTCCCTCGGCACCGACCGCCGGGAGCACAGCCGTCTCGTCGGCCGCTCCGGAGGGGAGCTTCACCACGGGCGTGGGCACGGTGGTCTCGTTGTCGGGCACGGGCGGCGCGGCCGGTGCCTTGTCCTCAGGAGCCTGGTTCTTCCGCTCGGAGGCCTGAGGCTTCCGCTCGGAGGCCTGGGTCTTCCGCTCAGGAGCCGACGCCTTCCGCTCCGGGGCCGGAGCCCTCCGCTCGGGAGCCGGAACCGGATTCGAGACCGCCGTGGCCGCGGCCGCCGAAGCCGCCGCGAGCCGCCGCGCCTCCTCGGCCCGCAGCAGTGCCTCCTCGGCCTTCCGCTGCTTGTCGAGCCGCCGCTCCTCCGCCTCGGCGCGCAGCCGCGCCTCTTCCTCGGCCTCCCGGCGGCGCCGCGCCTCCTCGGCCGCCCGCACCTTCTCCTCGGCGAGCAGCCGCGCCTTCTCCTCCTCGGCCTTGCGCCGTGCCTCCTCGGCACGCTTCCTGGCCTCCTCGGCCTGCCGCTCGGCCTCGCGGCGCTGGGCCTCCTCCAGCTCGCGCTGCTTGCGCTCCTCCTCCTCGGCGCGGAGCTTGGCGAGCTGCTCCTGGCGCTCGCGCTCCAGACGCTCCTCCTCGGCCTTGCGCGCGGCCTCTTCCTCGGCCTTGCGCCGCGCCTCCTCCTCGGCGGCCTTGCGGGCCTCCTCCTGCGCCTTCACCTCGGCCTCGGAGAGCGGGAGCACCAGGTCGAGCCGGTGCCGGATGACGGTCGTGACCGCCTCCGGCTCCTGGGCCGCGTCGACGATCAGGTACCGCCCCGGGTCGGCGGCGGCGAGCGTGAGGAAACCGGAGCGCACGCGCGCGTGGAACTCGGCGGGCTCCGACTCGAGTCGGTCGGGCGCCTCCGTGAACCGCTCGCGGGCGGCCTCGGGCGACACGTCGAGCAGGCACGTCAGGTGCGGTACGAGGCCGCCGGTCGCCCAGCGGTTGATGCGGGCGACCTCGGTCGGCGACAGGTCACGGCCGGCGCCCTGGTAGGCGACGGACGAGTCGATGTAGCGGTCGGAGATGACCACGGCGCCGCGTTCCAGGGCGGGGCGCACGACGGTGTCGACGTGCTCCGCGCGGTCGGCGGCGTACAGGAGTGCCTCGGAACGGTGCGAGAGACCGGCCGACGACACGTCGAGGAGGATCGACCGCAGCCGCTTGCCGACGGGCGTCGCCCCCGGCTCGCGGGTGACGACGACCTCGTGTCCCTTGGCGCGGATCCACTCGGCGAGCGCCTCGGCCTGCGTCGACTTGCCGGCGCCGTCGCCGCCCTCCAGGGCGATGAAGAAGCCGGTGGCGCAGGCGCCCTGCACCGGGTCGTCGCCGCCGCGCAGCGCGTCCAGCAGGTCGTGCCGGAGCGGAACGCCCTGCCGGTCGTCGGCCTTGGCCAGGACCAGCGCGGCCACCGGCAGGAGCAGGGCGCCGACCAGCATGAGCGTGAACGCGGCGCCGCCGTGGTCGAAGACGAACTTGCCGTTGACCATGCGGTGCGGCCCGATCGCGGCGGCGACCACCGGGGCCACCAGCGCGCCGAGCGCGAGGCAGAGACGTACGACCGCGTGGAGGTGCTCGGTGGTGCGGGCCCTGCGGTAGTCCTCGACCTCCTGGTCGAGCAGCGCGTGGCCGATGTTCGCGGCGACGCCCGCGCAGACCCCCGCGAGGGCCAGGAGCAGCAGCACCGTCGTCACGTCCGGCACGAGGCCCGCGGCGAGCAGGGAGATGCCGGTGAGGGCGATGGCGAGCGCGAGCAGCCTGCGGCGCGAGAGCGTCGGCAGCAGGGACGGCGCGGTGCGGATGCCGATGGCGGTGCCGCCGGTCAGGGCGAGGACGATCAGGCCGTACGTGACGGGTCCGCCGCCCAGGTCCTTGGCGTGCAGCACGGCGACGGCGACGGCGGCCGCGACGGCACCCGCGACGGCGGCGCAGGCCGTGACGAACAGCGGGATCGCGCCGGTGCGGCCCTTGTCGGTGCCGGTGCCGGTGCGCGGCCTGCGGAGCCCCTCCAGCGGGCTGCGCGCGCGGGGCGTCTGCGTGGCGGGAAGTTCGAGGAAGTAGACGATCGACAGCGAAGCGGCGAAGAGTCCGGCCGCCACGAAGGAGGCGAGCCCGGCCTGGTGCAGCTCGAACCAGTCGAGGCCGGCGCCGAGGAGGTTACCGATGAGGGTGATGCCGACGAGGGCGGCGGCCGCGATGGGCAACGCCAGGAATCCCGTACGCAGGGACAGGCGCCGCAGCGCGTCCATGTGGTCGGGCAGCGGCCGTACCGTCGCGCCCTCCAGGGGCGGCGCGGGCAGCAGCGCGGGGGCCGCGCTCTCCTTGGCGACCGTCCAGAAGCGTTCGGCGACGCCGATGACGAACGACGTCACCAGGATGACCGCGAGGGCGTTGTCCGGGGTCCAGTCGATCCACAGCGGAGCGATGACGAGCAGCGCGACCCGCACTCCGTCGGCGCCGACCATGGTCCAGCGGCGGTCGAGCGGGCCGTCCGGAGAGGTGAGCGAGGTGAGCGGGCCGAGAAGGACCGCTCCGAAGAGCAGCGTCGCGAGAACGCGTGCTCCGAAGACCGCGGTCACGGCGAAGGCGGCACCCCGATAACCGCCCCCGAAGGCGCCTTCGGCGATGGCCGACTGGAGCGCGAGGATCACCAGGACGAGCAGCGCGAGCGCGTCGCCGACACTGTCGACGAGCTGGGCGCTCCACAGCCTCTTCAGCTGGGGAACGCGCAGCAAGGCGCGGACGGCACGCTCTCGGGAATCTGCGACCAGGGCGTCGTCGGGGGCCGGGTTTCCGGCCGTTGGCTGCTCGGCACGCGTCATCCGTCCAGCCTATCTGGACGGACCCACTCCCCGCGGAGCCACCCGAACAAACGACCGTCAGGTCCCGTCACGGGCGAGATGGGCGGAATCCACTGTGCCGGGTGCCCACATCAGGACACCCGGCACGGGAACATCACTCTTCAGAAGCGCCACTTTCTCTGAAGGAGCACCCCGCCGTAGAGGCAGTCCTCCGTAGAGGCAGTCCTCCGTAGGGGCACCCCGCCGTAGAGGCAGTCCTCCGAAGGGTCACTCCTCCGAAGCAGCCCCCTTGGAGGCGGCCGTCTTCTTGGCGGCGGTCTTCTTTGCGGTGGTCTTCTTCGCCGCAGTGGTCTTCTTGGCCGCCGTCTTCTTGGCAGCGGTCTTCTTCGCAGGCGCCTTCTTGGCGGGTGCCTTCTTGGCCGCCTTCTTCGCCGTCTTCTTGGCCGGGCCCTTCGCCCGCTTCTCCGCGAGGAGCTCGTAACCCCGCTCCGGGGTGATGTCCTCGACGGAGTCGGCTGCCCGCAGCGTCGCGTTCGTCTCGCCGTCCGTGACGTACGCCCCGAAGCGGCCGTCCTTCACGACGACCGGCTTTCCGCTGACCGGGTCCTCGCCGAGCTCCTTCAGCGGCGGCTTGGCGGCGGCGCGGCCGCGCTGCTTCGGCTTGGAGTAGATCTCCAGGGCCTCGTCCAGCGTGATCGTGAAGAGCTGCTCCTCGGTGTCGATGGAGCGCGAGTCGGTGCCCTTCTTCAGATACGGCCCGTACCGCCCGTTCTGCGCGGTGATCTCGACGCCTTCCGCGTCGGCGCCGACCACGCGCGGCAGGGACATCAGCTTGAGGGCGTCCTCAAGGGTGACCGTGTCGAGCGACATGGACTTGAAGAGGGAGGCCGTGCGCGGCTTGACCGCGTTCTTGCCGGTCTTCGGGGTGCCCTCGGGGAGCACCTCGGTGACGTACGGGCCGTAGCGGCCGTCCTTGGCGACGATCTGGTTGCCGCTGTGCGGGTCCGCGCCCAGCTCGAAGTCGCCGCTCGGCTTGGCGAGCAGCTCCTCCGCGTACTCGACGGTCAGCTCGTCGGGCGCCAGGTCGTCGGGGACGTCGGCGCGCTGGTGGTTCTCGGAGTCCCGCTCGCCGCGCTCGATATAGGGGCCGTAGCGGCCGACGCGCAGCACGACGTCGTTGCCGACCGGGAAGGACGACACCTCGCGGGCGTCGATCGCGCCGAGGTCGGTGACGAGCTCCTTGAGGCCGCCGAGGTGGTCGCCGTCGCCGTTGCCCGCGTCGGCGGCGCCGCCAGAGCCCTCGCCCTCGCCGAAGTAGAAGCGCCGCAGCCACGGCACGGCCTGCGCCTCGCCCCGCGCGATGCGGTCGAGGTCGTCCTCCATCTTGGCGGTGAAGTCGTAGTCGACGAGGCGCCCGAAGTGCTTCTCGAGCAGGTTGACGACGGCGAAGCTCAGGAAGGAGGGCACGAGGGCCGTCCCCTTCTTGAAGACGTACCCGCGGTCGAGGATCGTGCCGAGGATCGACGCGTACGTCGACGGGCGGCCGATCTCGCGCTCTTCGAGCTCCTTGACGAGGCTGGCCTCGGTGTAGCGGGCCGGCGGCTTCGTCGCGTGGCCGTCGACCGAGATCTCGTCGGCGGAGAGCGCGTCGCCCTCGTTGACCTGCGGGAGCCTGCGCTCGCGGTCGTCCAGCTCGGCGTTCGGGTCGTCGGCGCCCTCGACGTACGCCTTGAGGAAGCCGTGGAAGGTGATGGTCTTGCCGGACGCGCTGAACTCGGCGTCACGGCCGTCGGAGGCACGGCCACCGATCTTGACCGTGACGGAGTTGCCCGTCGCGTCCTTCATCTGGGAGGCGACGGTCCGCTTCCAGATCAGCTCGTAGAGGCGGAACTGGTCGCCGGTCAGGCCGGTCTCGGCGGGCGTGCGGAAACGATCACCCGAGGGACGGATCGCCTCGTGCGCCTCCTGCGCGTTCTTGACCTTTCCGGCGTACGTACGCGGCTTGTCCGGCAGGTAGTCGCTGCCGTAGAGCTGAGTGACCTGCGCGCGGGCCGCGGCGACCGCGGTGTCCGACAGGGTCGTGGAGTCCGTACGCATGTAGGTGATGAAGCCGTTCTCGTACAGCTTCTGGGCCACCTGCATGGTGGCCTTGGCGCCGAAGCCCAGCTTGCGCGAGGCCTCCTGCTGCATCGTCGTCGTACGGAACGGGGCGTACGGCGAGCGGCGGTAGGGCTTGGACTCGACGGAGCGTACGGAGAAGGCCGTGTCCTGGAGGGCGGCGGCCAGCGCGCGGGCGTTCGCCTCGTCCAGGTGGAGCGTGTCGGACTTGAGCTGTCCGACGGAGTTGAAGTCGCGGCCCTGTGCGACGCGCTTGCCGTCGACCGTGGTGAGGCGGGCGACCAGCTGCGAGGGGTCGGAGGCGTCACCGGCGCGGCCGGTGCCGAAGGTGCCGGTCAGGTCCCAGTACTCGGCGGAGCGGAAGGCGATGCGCTCGCGCTCGCGCTCGACGACGAGGCGGGTGGCCACGGACTGCACACGGCCTGCCGACAGGCGCGGCATGACCTTCTTCCACAGGACCGGCGAGACCTCGTAGCCGTAGAGGCGGTCGAGGATGCGGCGGGTCTCCTGCGCGTCGACCATGCGCTTGTTGAGCTCGCGCGGGTTGGCGACGGCGCTGCGGATCGCGTCCTTGGTGATCTCGTGGAAGACCATGCGGTGGACGGGGACCTTGGGCTTCAGGACCTCCAGGAGGTGCCACGCGATGGCTTCGCCCTCGCGGTCCTCATCGGTGGCGAGGAAGAGTTCGTCGGACTCCTTGAGGAGGTCCTTGAGCTTCTTGACCTGCGCCTTCTTGTCGGAGTTCACGACATAGATGGGCTGGAAGTCGTGCTCGACGTCCACGCCGAGGCGGCGCACCTCGCCGGTGTACTTCTCGGGCACCTCCGCGGCGCCGTTGGGGAGGTCGCGGATGTGCCCGACGCTGGCCTCGACTACGTAGCCGGGGCCGAGGTAGCTCTTGATCGTCTTCGCCTTGGCAGGCGACTCGACGATGACGAGTCGGCGGCCGCCCTGTGCGGTCTCGCTGGTCGGGGACAACTTCGCTCTTCTCTCCGGTCGACGCTCGGTGGCAGTGCGCGGCGGCAGTGCATGGGGCGCACTGTCGCGTCGCACCGCTCAGTCGCATTGCACGGTGGCAATGCTCTTGGCAGTGCGGTGACAGTGCCCGCATGGCTTGCGTTGCGCTGTCGCTGCGGAGTGTGACGGTACATCCCGCCCCCGTGTCAAACGGGAAAAGCCCGCAACGGCCACTCGAACGGTAACCCGACTACCGCCATTCCTGCCGCCCGGAGTGGCGACCCGCTGTTCCGCCGCCCCGCGCGGCCGGAGCCCGCGTGCCACCTGTGCGATCACTGGGAAGCGGGTGGCCGAAGGGCCGACGAGAGAGGGTCCGCCCTGCCTGGGAGCGCGTGTCCCGCGGCCGCGCCGCGGGTGTCCGATCAACCGGAAGCAAATGCTCCGCCGGGTCGCCGGAGCCGTCTCACAGCCGCGTGAAGCACCACACTCCGAGCAGCAGCGCACCCGATCCCGCGAGCGTCGCGAACGTCGCCGATGCGATGGGGTTCACACCCTGGGCGACCGGGGAGCGGTGCGCGACACGCGCACCGGTCCACATCAGCAGTCCGGCGCCGAACAGTGCGAACACCGTTCCGGCGAAGATCGCTGGTCCGCTCTCCATGCCCTTGCCTCCCCGTGCCGAGTTCCCCTGCCGGGAGGCTGACACGCGCGGGAATCGGGAGTACGAAATCGGGGTGAACGGCGAGCGGCCCGTCCGCGTCGCATCCGAAATGCCCGGTGCGGGAGGTAAGTTGGCTGATTCTCCCTCTTCGCTCCGGGGCGATGCGCAGAGCGGCTACGCCCCCGCCGGAAGCAGGAAGCCCTGCTGCACGAGGAGCCTGATCTGCGCGGGCGTCCGGTCCCGCAACAACACCGGGTCCTCCCCGACCAGTTGCGCGATGGCGTCCAGGATCCGTCCGGCGCTCAGCGAGCCGTCGCAGACACCCGCGAAACCGGCGCCCACCGTGTCCACCTTGGTCGCCCGCCGCATCCCGCGGTTCTGGCGCAGCACGACGTGCTCCGGGTCCTCGGCGCCCGGCAGTCCCACCTGCTCCTGCACCACCTCGTCGGCGAGCTTGAAGTGCGCGGCGAGCAGCGCGGCGTCGTCGTGCGCACGCAGGTACTCCTGCCGCTCGAAGAACTCCCGCACCGTGTCGCCGAGCGGCTGCTCGACGGGGTGCGGCCACTCCTCGACGGTGACGGACGGCTCGGCGGCGGCCGTCTTCCTGAGCGTGATCCAGCCGAATCCGACGGCACGCGTGCCCCGCGCCTCGAACTCGTCCAGCCATGCGTCGTACCGCGCGGCGTACTCCGCGGAGTCCGTGCGGTGGTCCCCCGCGTCCCGCAGCCACAGCTCGGCGTACTGCGTGATGTCCTGCACCTCGCGCTGCACGATCCAGGCGTCGCAGTCGCGCGGCACCCAGGACCGCAGCCGGTCCTGCCACTCCTCGCCCGCCACGTGCTGCCAGTTGGCCAGGAAGTGCGCGTACCCCCCTTCGTTCAACCGCTCCCCCGCCTCCTGAACGAGCGACCGGCACAGATCGTCCCCGCCCATGCCGCCGTCCCGGTACGTGAGCCGGGCCCCCGGCGAGATCACGAAGGGCGGGTTGGACACGATCAGGTCGTACGTCTCGTCCGCCACCGGCTCGAAGAGCGATCCCTCCCGCAGGTCCGCCTCCGGGGCGCCAGACAGCGCCAGGGTGAGCCGGGTGAACCGCAGGGCCCGGGGGTTGAGGTCGGTCGCGGTCACGCGCGTGGCGTGCTGAGCGGCGTGCAGGGCCTGGATGCCGGAGCCGGTGCCCAGGTCGAGGGCGCTCGCGACGGGCGTGCGCACCGTGATGCCGGCGAGCGTGGTGGACGCGCCGCCCACCCCGAGGACGACGCCCTCCTCGTGCTTGCCGATGCCGCCCGCGCCGCCGACCGCGCAGCCCAGGTCGGAGACGATGAACCAGTCCTCACCGCTCGGCCCGCCGTACGGCCGCACGTCCACCGTGGCCCACAGCTCACCGTCCCGCTCGGCCAGCCAGTCGCTCTCCAGGAGTACGCCGACGGGCAGGACGTCCGCCACGCGCGCGTGGGGCACCGATTCCTGCAGCAGGAAGAGGCGAACGAGCGCCGAGAGGGCCCCGTCCCCGCGCGTGGCCCGCAGCGCGGGCACGGTCTCGCTGCGCGCGAGCGCGGCGTAGGCGGGGGCCCCGAGCAGTTCGAGCAGCCCGTCGGCGGTGAAGTCGGCGGCGAGCAGGGCCTCGCGCAGGGCGGCGGCGACGTCGGCACGGTCGGACGAGGGCAGGGGAAGGCTGGCGTTACTCACCCCTCCATTGTGGCCCGCCCGGCGCGCCGATGCCCTCGGCACCGCCTGGGTGCCGAGGGCATCGTGAGTATCGGGAGCGTACGGCCGAAAGAGTCGGCTCGGAGTCGGGCTCCGGGCCTGACGGGAGTCAGCTCTTGGCGGAGGGCGTGGCGGACGCGCTCTTGCAGCTGTCCTGCTTGCGCATCGCCTTGCCGACCTCACCCTCCTGGAGCTTCTCCAGCGCCTCGTTGCCGCTCTTGCTCAGCTTGTCCAGGTCGCCCGCGACGTCCTTGAGGCCGTCGGCGAAGTCCGCCTGGTTCTTGGTGTCCAGGCCGTCGACCTGCTTCTTCAGGTCGCCGTACGACTTGGAGATGGCGTTCAGTTCCTTGACGGCGTCGTCCGTCTTCTTCTTGCCGTCGTCGACCGGGGGCGCGCCCGCGTTCTTCACGGCGTCGCCCATCGACTTGTAGGCGTCGGACATGTCCTGGAACGCCTTGGAGTCGGTCTTCTGGACGTCGGCCGGCGCGCTGTTGTCAGAGGTCTCCTTCTGGATCGCGGTGTTGGCGTCCGCGATCTTCTTCGACTGCGGCTGCACCGAGTCACAGACCTTCTTGGCCCAGTCGTCCAGCTTCTTGTTGCCGTCGTCGCTGCACCCGGACAAAGCGAGTACCAGTACCGCACCGCCGGACAGTGCGGCTGCAAGCTTCTTGTTCACCGGATTGGTCCCTTCCATGGCTCTCGGCCCCGGAACTTACACGCCAACTGGGCTACATCCGCATGCCGGGGGCCCGGCACATCCGCTATTGCAGCCATTTGCACCAAGCGGCGTAAGGGGAAGAAGCGCGAGACAAGGCTCACGGCTGCCCCGCACATGCCGACGGGCGGACGGCGCATCAAAAAGCGCCGTCCGCCCGCATGTTGGGCAGAGCCCGACTCGGAGTCACCGAGTCACCAGGCCGCCGGGTTCACCGAGCCGACGGATCACCCGATCGCCGGAGCCCGGTCACGAGACCACGGCCGGGTCCGCCGGCTTGGCCACCCGCTCGGAGTTGCCCTCGTCCCCGACGGCGATGCCGCGCCGCTTGGAGACGTAGACCGCGCCGATGATGACCGCGATGGAGAGCGCCGCGATCAGCACCCGCATTCCGACGCTGGCGTCGTCCCCGTAGCTGAACTTGACGACCGCGGGCGCGATGAGCAGCGCCACCAGGTTCATCACCTTCAGCAGAGGGTTGATCGCGGGACCCGCGGTGTCCTTGAACGGGTCGCCGACCGTGTCACCGATGACGGTCGCGGCATGCGCCTCGCTGCCCTTGCCGCCGTGATGCCCGTCCTCGACGAGCTTCTTGGCGTTGTCCCAGGCACCACCGGAGTTGGCGAGGAAGACCGCCATGAGCGTGCCCGTGCCGATCGCACCCGCGAGGAACGAGCCGAGCGCGCCGACGCCGAGCGAGAAGCCGACCGCGATCGGCGTGAGCACGGCGAGCAGACCCGGTGTGGCCAGCTCGCGCAGCGCGTCCTTGGTGCAGATGTCGACGACGCGTCCGTACTCCGGTTCCTCGCTGTAATCCATGATCCCGGGGTGCTCGCGGAACTGCCGCCGCACCTCGTAGACCACGGCGCCCGCCGACCGCGACACCGCGTTGATCGCGAGCCCCGAGAAGAGGAAGACGACCGCGGCGCCGAGGATCAGGCCCACCAGGTTGTTGGGCTGTGAGATGTCCATCACCAGGTTCATCGGAGCGCCGTCGCCGAGTTTCTCGCCGACGTCCTTGGCCGCTTCCGCGATGGCGTCGCGGTACGACCCGAAGAGCGCCGACGCCGCGAGGACCGCGGTCGCGATGGCGATGCCCTTGGTGATGGCCTTGGTGGTGTTGCCGACGGCGTCCAGGTCGGTGAGCACCTGCGCGCCCGCGCCCTCGACGTCGCCGGACATCTCGGCGATGCCCTGCGCGTTGTCGGAGACGGGACCGAAGGTGTCCATGGCGACGATGACGCCGACCGTGGTCAGCAGCCCCGTACCGGCGAGCGCGACCGCGAAGAGGGCGAGCATGATCGACGTGCCGCCGAGCAGGAACGCCCCGTACACGCCGAGCCCGATCAGCAGCGCGGTGTAGACGGCCGATTCCAGGCCGATCGAGATACCGGCGAGGATGACGGTGGCCGGGCCGGTGAGCGAGGTCTTCCCGATGTCCTTCACGGGACGCCGGTTGGTCTCGGTGAAGTAGCCGGTGAGCTGCTGGATCAGCGCGGCCATCACGATGCCGATGGCGACGGCGACGAGCGCGAGAATCCGCGGATCGCCGTCGTGGCCCTTGATCGCCGCGTCCGTGACACCGTCCAGGTCGGCGTACGTGGACGGCAGGTAGACGAAGACCGCCACGGCCACGAGGGCGAGCGAGATGACGGCGGAGATGAAGAATCCGCGGTTGATCGCGCTCATTCCGCTGCGGTCGGAGCGCCGGGGCGCCACTGCGAAGATGCCGATCATCGCCGTCACGACCCCGATGGCCGGAACCAGCAGGGGGAAGGCGAGTCCGGAGTCGCCGAACGCCACCTTGCCGAGGATCAGCGCGGCGACGAGCGTCACGGCGTACGACTCGAAGAGGTCGGCGGCCATACCGGCGCAGTCGCCGACGTTGTCGCCCACGTTGTCGGCGATGGTCGCGGCATTGCGCGGATCGTCCTCCGGAATGCCCTGCTCGACCTTGCCGACCAGGTCGGCGCCGACGTCGGCGGCCTTGGTGAAGATGCCGCCGCCGACACGCATGAACATCGCGATCAGCGCGGCGCCGAGGCCGAAGCCTTCGAGCACCTTCGGCGCGTCGGCCGCGTAGACGAGCACCACACAGGAGGCGCCCAGAAGACCGAGCCCCACCGTGAACATGCCGACTACGCCGCCCGTGCGGAAAGCGATCTTCATGGCCTTGTGCGAGACAGCGGTGAGATCCTTTTCGGGCTCACCTTCTGCCGGAGTGGCCTCTCGGGCGGCGGCTGCGACGCGCACATTGCTGCGTACGGCGAGCCACATACCGATATAGCCGGTGGTCGCCGAGAACGCCGCTCCGACCAAGAAGAAGATCGATCGTCCGGCGCGCTGATTCCAGTCGTCCGCGGGCAGCAGCATGAGCAGGAAGAACACCACGACGGCGAATACGCCGAGAGTGCGCAACTGCCGACCCAGATAGGCATTCGCGCCTTCCTGGACCGCCGCCGCGATCTTCTTCATGCTGTCGGTGCCCTCGCCTGCCGCGAGTACTTGTCGTACGAGCACACCCGCGACGACGAGCGCCGCCAGCGCGACGGCCGCGATCACCATCACGATGAGACGGTTGTCGTCTGTCAGGACTGCGGCTGCGAAGGTTGAGGGATGGTCAAACTGATGAGGGGTAGAAAGCCCCGCCATTCGTCCTCCTTGACGCTTGGGCTGAGCTCAAGATGTGGACGGATTGTAGGGAGCGGAACCTGATCAAAACAGAGCGCCACAAACGGAATTGACCTGAGATTGCTTCTCAGCAAATGATCGCGCGCAGGGATTGACCCCGAAAGCGGTAATGCCTCAAAACCGTTGACGATAGATCGTCGATCTAGGTCGATAAATGATCAGAAAAAGAAAAGGCCCAGTTCACCGTGGTGGTGACGGGGCCTGTCAGGGGGTTGGGG
>NZ_LIPN01000242.1 GCF_001418325.1 Streptomyces atriruber
GCCCTGCGAATGCCCCACCACGGCCGAAGGCACCACACCCACCGAGCGCCACACCTCGGCCAGCGACACCATTACCGCCCACAACACCGGCTGCACGACATCCACTCGACGCAGCAGCTCGTCGTCCTCCTGCCGCACCACGTCAAGCAGGGACCAGCCGTCAACGAACGGTTCGAGAGCCGTGCCGCACTCCGCCAGCCGGGCAGCGAAGACCGGCGAAGACTCCAACAATTCCCGGGCCATACCGGCCCACTGCGATCCCTGACCCGGGAAGACGAACACCACACCGGCATCCGACGCCCCGCCGCCCGGAACCGCCCCACTCACCACATGACCGACGGGCTCACCCGAAGCAATGGCATCCAGCCCCGCCAGGAACTCCTCCCGATCCCCGGCCACGACCACCGCACGGTGCTCAAGCGCCGCACGCCGCATCGCCAGCGACCACCCGACCTCAGCGACCGAGGCATCACTGTCGGCGGCGAACTCACGCAACCGCGCCGCCTGCCCCCGCAACCCCTCCGCGGACCGCCCGGACACCAGCCACGGCACCGCGCTCCCGCCGGAGTGCAGCAGCGCGGGACCGGACTCGCCCTCGGCCGCCGGGGCCGTCTCGGCGACCGGAGCAGCCTCGACGATCACGTGCGCGTTCGTGCCGCTCACGCCGAACGACGACACGGCCGCCCGCCGCGCCCGGTCCGACTCCGGCCACGACACGCTCCGGGTCACCAACTCCACCGCACCCGCAGACCAGTCCACATGCGGACTCGGCTCGTCGACGTGCAACGTCCCGGGGACAACCCCCGCACGCAGGGCCAGCACCATCTTGATCACCCCGGCCACGCCCGCCGCGGCCTGCGTGTGACCGATGTTCGACTTCACGGAACCCAGCAGCACCGGCTGCTCAGCAGCACGATCACGCCCGTACGTCGCCAGCAGCGCCTGCGCCTCGATCGGATCGCCGAGCGCCGTACCGGTCCCGTGCGCCTCGACCACGTCCACCCCGGACGCCGCCACACCCGCATCCGCCAACGCGTCGCGAATCACCCGCTCCTGAGCCGGACCGTTCGGCGCCGTCAGACCGTTCGACGCGCCGTCCTGGTTCACCGCCGAACCCCGGATCACCGCAAGGACCTGGTGCCCGTTCCGCCGGGCGTCCGACAACCGCTCCACCAGCAGCATCCCGACGCCCTCCGCCCATGCGGTGCCGTCCGCCGCCGCCGCGAAGGGCTTGCAGCGGCCATCGGGCGCAAGGCCGCGCTGGTGGCTGAACTCCGTGAAGATGCCCGAGGTGGACATCACGCTGACGCCGCCGACGAGAGCCATCCCGCACTCGCCGTTGCGCAGGGACCGCACCGCAAGGTGCAGCGCGACCAGCGACGACGAGCATGCGGTGTCCACCGTGATCGCCGGTCCGTTGAGACCGAGGCTGTAGGCGATGCGGCCGGACGCCACGCTGCCCGCGGAACCGGTGAAGAGGTACCCCTCGGACCCCTTGGTGTCGGTCGCACCGCTGCCGTAGCCCTGCGGGACGACGCCGACGAAGACACCGGTCCGGCTGCCGCGCAACGACAGGGGGTCGATGCCCGCCCGCTCCAGGGACTCCCAGGAGGTCTCCAGGAGAAGCCGCTGCTGCGGGTCCATGGCGACCGCCTCACGCGGCGAGATCCCGAAGAAGCCCGCGTCGAACTCGCCCGCGTCGTGCAGGAACCCGCCCTGATGGACGTAACAGCTGCCGGGACGCGTGGTGTCGGGGTGGTACAGCTCGTCGAAGTCCCAGCCGCGGCCCGTCGGGAACTCGGAGATCACGTCGTGCCCCGCCAGCAGTACGTCCCACAGGTCCTCGGGCGACCGTACGCCGCCCGGGAAGCGGCAACCGGTGGCGACGATCGCGATCGGCTCGTCGTCGGCGGCGCCGGACGTGCCGGAGGCCGAGTCCGAGTCCGCGGTGTCCACGCCGAGGATTCCGTCCCGGAGGTACGCGGCGAGCGCCACGGGGGTCGGGTGGTCGAACACGGCAGTGGGCGAGAGGGTCAGGCCCGTCGCCGCGACCAGACGGTTGCGCAGTTCGACACCGCTCAGCGAGTCGAATCCGAGGTCCCTGAAGGCCCGTCCGACCTCCACCTCGTCGGCGGCGGACCAGCCCAGCACGGCCGCCGCCTGGCGGCACACCTCGCTCAGCACGATCTGCTTCTGCTGTACGGCGGTCGCCGCTTCGGCCACCCGCCGGGAGAAGCCTTCCGGCAGCCCGGGCTCGGACTCGGCCTCACTCGGCAGGTCGACCCGGACCTCGGTCGCGGAGCCGGTGGGGGCGAGCCAGTAGCGCTGGTGCTGGAAGGCGTAGGTGGGCAGGTCGACCGGGTCACCGCTCGGGGCGGGCAGGACCGTGGACCAGTCCGGGGCCACACCATGAACCCAGAGCGCGGCCAGAGAAGTGAAGAACTGCCCGGCGCCTCCCTGCCCACGGCGCAAAGTCCCCGTGACGGTCAGCGACTTGTCCGCCGCGTGCCCGGCCTCCTCGATCGCACCGGTCAGGACGGGGTGCGCGCTGACCTCCACGAAGGTCGTGTGACCCTCGGCGACCAGCGCCTCCACCGTCTCCTGGAACCGCACCTGCTCCCGCAGATTCCGATACCAGTACTCCGCGTCCAGCTCCTCGCCCGCGACGAGCCCGCCCGTCACCGTCGAGTACACCGGCACCTGGCCCGCACCGGCCACGACCGGCGCCGCCACCTCCATCAACCGATCACGCACCGCCTCCACATGAGGCGAATGAGACGCATAATCCACCGGGACCCGGCGCGCCTGCACCCCCTCGCGCGCGCACGCCTCCATCAGCTCGTCCAGCGCGGCCGCATCCCCAGCCACCACCGTGGCACCCGGACCGTTCACCGCCGCGACAGAGATCCGCTCGCCCCACGGGACCAGCAGCTCCGACACCTCACCCACCGGCCGAGCGACCGACACCATGCCGCCCAGCCCGGACAGCTCACCGCCGATCAGCCGACTCCGCAGAGCCACGATCCGGGCACCGTCCTCCAGCGACAACACACCCGCCACACACGCCGCGGCCAACTCGCCCTGCGAATGCCCCACCACAGCCGAAGGCACCACACCCACCGAGCGCCACACCTCGGCCAGCGACACCATCACCGCCCACAACACCGGCTGCACCACATCGACCCGCTCCAACGACGGCGCACCCGGAGCCGAACGCAGCACGCCCGTCAGAGACCAGTCGACGTACGGCGCCAACGCCCCGGCACACCGGTCGACGGACGCGGCGAACACCGGTTCCGCATCGAGCAGTTCGACCGCCATACCAGCCCACTGGGAGCCCTGACCAGGGAAGACGAACACCACGCCTTCGTCGGACGCCCCGTCGCCCGGAACCGCCCCACTCACCACATGACCGACGGGCTCACCCGAAGCAATGGCATCCAGCCCCGCCAGGAACTCCTCCCGATCCCCGGCCACGACCACCGCACGGTGCTCAAGCGCCGCACGCCGCATCGCCAGCGACCACCCGACCTCCGCGACCGAGGCATCACTGTCGGCGGCGAACTCACGCAACCGCGCCGCCTGCCCCCGCAACCCCTGCACGGACCGCCCGGAAAGGACCCACGGCACCACGCCCCCACCGGCACGTACGACCGGCGAGGCGGCAGGGGCGGGAGAGGGAGAAGCGGCGTCCGGTCGGGCCTGTTCCAGGATCACGTGCGCGTTCGTGCCGCTGATGCCGAACGACGACACAGCCGCCCGCCGCGCCCGGTCCGACTCCGGCCACGACACGCTCCGGGTGGCCAGCTCCACGGCACCGGACGACCAGTCCACCTGCGGACTCGGCTCATCCACGTGCAGCGTGCGCGGGACGACCCCTTCACGCAGGGCCATCACCATCTTGATCACCCCGGCCACACCCGCCGCGGCCTGCGTGTGACCGATGTTCGACTTCACCGAACCCAGCAGCACCGGACCGTGATCGGACGGCCGCTCCTGGCCGTACGTCGCCAGCAGCGCCTGCGCCTCGATCGGATCGCCGAGCGCCGTACCGGTCCCGTGCGCCTCGACCACGTCCACCCCGGACGCCGCCACACCCGCATCCGCCAACGCGTCCCGGATCACCCGCTGCTGGGACAGACCGCTGGGCGCCGTCAGACCGTTCGACGCGCCGTCCTGGTTCACCGCCGAACCCCGGATCACCGCAAGCACGCGGTGCCCGTTCCGCTCGGCGTCGGACAGCCGCTCGACCAGGAGCATGCCCGCTCCCTCGGCCATCCCCGTACCGTCCGCCGCGGCGGCGAACGCCTTGCACCGGCCGTCCGAGGACAGGCCGCGCTGCCTGCTGAACTCGGTGAAGATGCCCGGGGTGTTGAGCACCGTCACTCCGCCCGCCAGGGCGAGCGAGGACTCGCCGCGGCGCAGCGACTGCACCGCGAGGTGCAGCGCGACCAGGGACGACGAGCACGCCGTGTCCACCGTGAGGGCCGGACCCGTCAGGCCGAGCAGGTAGGCGATGCGGCCGGAGGCGACGCTCGTGGTCTTTCCGGTGAGCAGGTATCCGTCGAGCGACTCGGGTGCTTCGTGCAGCCGGGGCCCGTACTCCTGGTCCATGGTGCCGACGAACACGCCGGTCCGGCTGTCGCGCAGCGAGGCCGGGTCGATGCCGGCCCGTTCCAGCAGCTCCCAGGAGGTCTCCAGGAGCAGCCGCTGCTGCGGGTCCATCGCGAGGGCCTCACGCGGCGAGATCCCGAAGAACCTGGCGTCGAACTCGCCCGCCTCGTCGAGGAATCCGCCGCCCCGGGTGAAACTGCTGCCGGGGCCTTCGCTGCCGTGCAGCCGTTCCAGGTCCCAGCCGCGGTCCTCCGGGAAGTCGGAGATCGCGTCCTGCCCGGCGGCCACCAGCCGCCACAGGTCTTCCGGGGAGTGGGTGCCGCCGGGCAGACGGCAGCTCATCGCGATGATGGCTATGGGCTCGTCGGTGGCGTCGGTGGTGACCGGCCCGGTGTCCTCGGGGTGCGCGGTGCGGGCGTCGTCGTCCGCGGTGGTGGCGGTGACGATGTGCCGGGCGAGCCCGGCCGGTGTGGGGTGGTCGAAGAGCGTGGCGGTGGTCAGGCCGACGCCCAGCGCGGCGGTGAGCCGGTTGCGCAGGTCGCCGAGCATGATCGAGTCGAACCCGAGGTCCTTGAACGTACGGTTCGCGTCGAGTCCGTCCGCCGTCGCGTGTCCCAGGACCGCGGCGGCGTGGGCCCGCACCTGGCGTGCCGTGTCGGCGTTCGACGTGGCCGCGGTGGGCGCGGCGGGCGTCTCCGCGGGGGCAGGAACGGCGACGGGCACAGAGGTGTCGTACGTACCGGACGTACCGGACGTGTCGAACCAGTGTCTGCTGCGCTGGAAGGCATAGGTGGGCAGGTCGGTCCGGTGGGCGCCCGTGCCGTGGAAGACCGCGGTCCAGTCGACTCCGTCCGCGCCGTTGACCCAGAGGTGGGTCAGCGAGGTGAGGAGCTGACGGCTGTCGCCCTTGTCCCGGCGCAGCGTTCCGGTGGCGGTGACGGTCGCGCCGGCGGCCCGGGCGGATTCCTGAAGGGCGTTGGTCAGGACCGGGTGCGCGCTGACCTCCAGGAAGAGGGTCCTGCCCTCGTCGACGAGGGCCTGGACCGCGTCCCGGAAGCGCACCTGCCGACGGAGGTTGCTGTACCAGTAGTCGGCGTCCAGGAAGTCGCCCTCGACGGGGCCCGCGGTGACCGTCGAGTACATGGGTACGTCGGTGTTCCGCGGAGTGATCGGTGCCACCCGCCGCAGGAACTCGTCGCGGATGGGCTCGACGTGCGGAGTGTGGGAGGCGTAGGCGTTCTCGACGATCCGCGTACGGTGACCTGCGCTCTCGGCCCGTGCCAGGACCTCGCCCAGTGCTTCCTTGTCGCCCGCCACCACCGTGGCGCCGGGGCCGTTGACCGCGGCGATCCATACGTCGTCCCGGCCCGCGAGGAACTCGGCCGCCCGCTCCGCCGAGGCGTCGAGGGACGCCATGCCGCCCCGGTCGGTCAGCTTCCCGGCGATCTGGCTGCGCAGCGCCACGAGGCGCGCGGCGTCGTCCAGTGACAGCGCACCGGCGACGCACGCCGCGGCGATCTCGCCCTGCGAATGACCGATGACCGCGGCGGGGACCACGCCGAGGGAACGCCACACGCGGGACAGCGAGACCATCACGGCCCACAGGGTGGGCTGCAGTACGTCCGGCTTCCGCAGCGCGCTGCCGTCCGTGGTGTCCCGGAGTACATCGCGCAGATCCCAGTCGACGTACGGAGCCAGCGCCTGCGCGCACTCCTCGACGGCCGCGGCGAACACCTGGGAGCTGTTGAGGAGTTCGGCGGCCATGCCGAGCCACTGCGACCCCTGGCCCGGGAACACGAACACCACTCCGGCATCGGTCCGGCCGGGAGCCGCCCCGCCGAGGGCCGCCCCGCCGGAGGCCGCCGTGCCGGTGATCACATGGCCCGCCGGTTCACCGGAGGCGATCGCGTCCAGCCCCGCGAGCAGTTCCTCGCGGTCGCCGCCCACCACCGCGGCGCGGTGCTCCAGCGCCGTCCGGTGCTCGGCGAGCGACCACCCGATGTCCGTACAGGACACCTCACCGGCGCCACCAGCACCAGCACCAGCACCAGCACCAGCTACATCGCCACCCGCAGCGACAAAGTCCCGCAACCGTGCCGCCTGTCCCCGCAGCCCCTCCGTGGTCCGCGCCGACACCACCCACGGCAGCGCGTCGGACGTGCGGGTCGGGTCGGCCCCGGGCGATGCGTCGTCGGCGGAGGCCGCCACCGACGACGGCGCCTCGGACACGATCACATGCGCGTTCGTCCCGCCCACCCCGAACGCCGAGACCCCCGCGACCAGCGGCACGTCGGGACGCGGCCAGGGCGACAGCTCGGTCTGCACCCGCAGGTTCCACTCGTCCAGCGGGATGGCGGGGTTGGCGGTGCGGAAGTTCAGGCTGGGCGGCAGTTGGCGGGCCTTGAGGGAGAGCAGGACCTTGATGAGTCCGGTGATGCCCGCCGCGCCTTCGAGGTGTCCGACGTTCGTCTTGGCGGAGCCGACGAGCAGCGGCCGCTCCCCGGCGTGCGCGGCTCCGACGGTCTTCGCCAGTGCCGCCGCCTCGATGGGGTCGCCCACCGCGGTTCCGGTGCCGTGCAGTTCGACGTACTGCACATCGGCGGGGCCGACGCCCGCGGCGGCGCAGGCCCTGCGCAGGACGTCCTCCTGGGCGGCCCCGCTCGGCGTGGTGAGGGTGTCGCCGCCGCCGTCGTTGTTGACGGCGCTGCCGCGCAGGACACCGTGGATGCGGTCGCCGTCGGCGAGCGCCCGGGAGAGCGGTTTGAGCAGCACAAGGCCGCCGCCCTCGCCGCGGACGAACCCGTTGGCCCGGGAGTCGAAGACGAAGCACCGGCCGTCGGGGGACAGCCCGCCGAAGCGGGCCGCGCTCAGGGTGCTGTCGAAGGCGAGGTTGAGGTGGAGGCCTCCCGCGAGGGCGGTTTCGCACTCCCCGTTGCGCAGGCTCTGGCAGGCGGCGTGCACCGCGACCAGAGAGGAGGACTGTCCCGTGTCGATCACCATGCTCGGCCCGCGGGCCCCCAGCAGGTAGGACAGCCGGTTGGCGATCATGCCGCGGTTCAGGCCGGTCAGCGTGTGGTGGGTGACCGACGCGGGGCCGCGCTGCCGCAGCAGGGTGGCGTAGTCGTCGCCGATGGCTCCGACGAACACGCCCGTGCGCCCGTCGGCCGGGCCCGACGCGTTCAGACCCGCGTCTTCGAGTGCCTCCCAGCCGATTTCGAGCATCAGCCGCTGCTGCGGGTCCATGGCGGCCGCTTCGCGCGGCGAGATCCCGAAGAAGTCGGCGTCGAACAGGTCCGGCCGGTCGAGGAAGGCACCGTGTTCCAGAGCGGAGCTGTTCTCGGTGCCCGCGGGCCGCACCCAGCGGTCCGCCGGAACCGAAGTGACCGCGTGCGCACCGGAGCTGAGCAACCGCCAGAACTCCCCGGGGCCGCTCGCCCCCGGCAGGCGACAGGCGATGCCGACGACCGCGATCGCGCTTGCGTCCTCGTGATCCGAACGATCCGAATGGTCCGCCAACGCAGCAGAAACTACGGACATTTAGGCACCTTCCCCCGACGCCTGGAAAAAACCCGCCCCGCCTCTCACCGCGAAGAGAGGACATAAGCGCACTCGAATAAGCCGGCCGCACTCGGCGCCGACTCGATAAGCACACGCAGATGCGTCGAATGCTCGACACACACGTTTTGACAACCCGGGCCAGATTACGGCTCATTACCCAGGTATCTTGATCAACTACGGTGAACCGAACGTACCTCAGCCGACAGCGGCGCGCAAGCATGTTCTAGTGCCCGGGCCCGCAGGCAAGAGCCGCGTAAGAGACTGCGTGGAACCCACACCCATCGTCGGCCCGGGCAAGTGATCCCTTCCGGATCCGAGGATCTTGTGCCTAGACTGGCGACGCATCAGAGAGTTGGCCGGACTCCGACGGGGGAATGTCGAGTGGCAAGCAGAAGACTCTTCCAGGCACACGAACGGGCATGCCGTGCGTGAGTTGCCGTAAGGCGACCGCACGGTGGCAGGCGATCGGCGACACCACGAATAACAACTCCCACGGGAGCCCATGAGGCATGCCCGTAAACAGGAGTTGTCCCGTTGCTCCGTTGCCATGCCCGCCCGTTCCGCATGGGCCGTGAGAACTTCTGCCACCAGTGCGCCCTTCCCCCAACATGAACCCTGCAATGACTCGAACGGGGGAAGTTGGCGATATGACAGCACCGATAACCGCTCTGGACGCCATAGAAGCGGAACCAATTCTCAAGTCAGTGGACGACGCGCTCACTGATTTCCTGGCGGCAAAGAACAACGACACCACCCAGGCGCACCTGCCCTATCTCTCGCAGCTGGTCCGGGAATTCCTGTCGGGGGGCAAGCGCATACGGCCCCTGCTGTGCGTGACGGGCTGGCAGGCGATCGGCGGCGGTGACGACGTCGAACCCATGGTCCAGGTCGCCGCCTGTCTCGAGATGTTCCACGCCTTCGCGCTCATCCACGACGACGTCATGGACAACAGCGACACCCGCCGCGGCCGTCCCACCATCCACCGCACCATGGCGGCCCACCGCGCCCTGTCCCGGGGTCCGGAAGAGGCCGAGTGGTTCGGCGTGAGCGCCGCGGTGCTGCTCGGCGACCTCACGCTCACCTGGTCCGACGAGCTCCTCCACAAGGCCGGGCTCTCCCCCGCGCAGCTGGAGGCGGCGCTGCCCCTCCTCGCCGAGATGCGCACCGAGCTGATGCTCGGCCAGTACCTCGACCTGCACGCCACCGGCGAACTGACGGCGGACGTCGACGCCACGCTGAACGTCTACCGGTACAAGACGGCCAAGTACACCATCGAGCGCCCCCTGCACATCGGTGCCGCCATCGCGGGCGCGGGCCCGCAGGCCATGGCCGCCTTCACCGACTACGCACTCCCCCTGGGAGAGGCGTTCCAGCTCCGCGACGACCTGCTCGGGGTCTACGGCGACCCGCTGGTCACCGGGAAGTCGCGGCTGGACGACCTGCGCGCGGGCAAGAACACCGCCCTGACCGCGCTCGCCCTCAGTGGCGCCGACAGCAGGCAGACCGCACAGCTGCGCCGGCTGCTCGGCGACCCGCTGCTGGACGAGGAGGGCGCCGACACCGTCCGCGGCATCTTCGAGGCGACCGGCGCCCGGGACGGCGTCGAGCGCATGATCGACGACCGCCGGGAGCAGGCCCTGAACGCACTCGCCCGGGCACCGTTCACCGCGGACGCGGTGGCCGCCCTGGAGCAGATCACCCGCATGGCCATTGTGAGGGACTCATGACCACTGAAATCTCCGCGCCCCAGAAGACCGAACCCGCAGGCATGATGCGGCACTGGCACGACAGCACTCAGCTGTTCGCCGACGCCTTCGAGAAGCACATCGGCCGGGCCCCCGAGATGTGCCCGCTGACCGATGCCGAGCTGCGGGAAGTCATCGACGCCTGCAATACGGCGGTCGCGCCCTTCGGAAAGCAGGTTTCCGACGAGCGCTGGATCTCGTACATGGACGTCGTCCGCTGGTCGCAGAGCGCCCGCCACATCCAGGACATGGAGGCCTTCAAGGCCGTCTGCATCCTGAATTGCGTCACCTTCGTGTGGGACGACATGGACCCGGCGCTGCACGACTTCGACGCCTTCCTGCCCGAACTCCGCAAGATATGCGAGAAGTACTACAGCGAGGAAGACGCCCGGTTCGCGCTCGAAGGGGCCCGGGCATTCATCACGAGCGACCACATGTTCCGCGATTCCTCCATCAAGGAAGCGCTCTGCACGACTTCTCCCGAGCAGTACTTCAGATTCCGTGTCACGGATGTAGGCGTCGACTTCTGGATGAAGATGTCGTATCCGATCTACGCCCGTAAAGAGTTCACGGAACACGCGAAGACGGGTCTGGCCGCCCGTATGACGACGCGCGGTCTCGCCATCGTCAACGACTTCTATTCCTACGACCGCGAAGTCGCCCTGGGGCAGATAACCAACTGCTTCCGACTCTGCGACGTATCGGACCAGAACGATTTCGACCAGTTCTTCAAGGACCGCCTGGACGACATCATCGAGGATCTGCGCTGCATAGCGGCTTTCGATGACATCACGCGAGATGTCCTCTTCGATCTCATCTACGGCAACTTCGTCTGGACCACCAGCAACAAACGGTACAAAGCGGCCGTGAACAACGTCAACTCTCGTATTCAGTAGGGAAGCGGGAAACGTGACCTCGTCGACGAAGGATGCCGTGGGACCGGTCCGTTCCTGGTCGTTCGGCACCGCACCGGGAGCGGTGCCCCTCCTGGGACACACGCTCGCGCTCTGGCGCCGCCCGCTGGACTTCCTGGCCTCCCTGCCCGCCCACGGGGACCTGGTCGAGATCCGGCTCGGCCCCAGCCGCGCCTATCTGGCCTGCCATCCCGATCTCGTCCACCACGTTCTGGTGAATCCCCGGGTGTTCGACAAGGGCGGTGTCTTCGACAAGGCCCGCCAATTGCTCGGGAACAGCCTCTCCGTCTCGCGCGGCGACGACCACCGTTTCCAGCGACGCGTCATTCAGCCGGCCTTCCACTCGACCAAGATCGCCGAATACACCGCGGCGGTCGGCGAGGACACCCGCGCCGCGACGAGTTCCTGGCGGGCCGGGGAGGCGCAGGACATCGGCGAGGCCATGCACGCCCTGCTGATGCGGGTCGCCGCGAGGACCCTGTTCTCCACCGGCGTCGACATGGAGACCATCGAGGAGGCACGGCAGTGCCTGCGCACCGTCTCCCAGGGCATCTACAAGCGCACGGTCGCGCCGCTGGGCCTGATGGAGAAGCTGCCCACCCCGGAGAACCGGCGCTATGAATGGTCGAACACCCGGCTGCGGGAGATCGTCGACACGATGATCGGCGAGCGCCGCCGGTCCGACGAGGACCACGGCGACCTGCTCTCCACCCTCCTGCGGGCCGAACACCCGGAATCCGGCAAGCGCCTGACCGACGAGGAGGTCCTCGACCAGGTCGTCACCTTCCTGGTCGCGGGCAGCGAGACGACCGCGTCGACCCTCGCCTTCGTGTTCCACCTGCTGGGCGCGCACCCCGAGATCGAGCAGCGGGTGCACGCCGAGATCGACGCCGCCGTCGGCGACCGTTCACCGGTCTTCGACGACCTGCCGAACCTGGAGTACACCCGGGCGGTCATCACCGAGGCGCTGCGCCTCTACCCGCCGTCCTGGATGTCCATGCGGGTCGCGTCCGTCGACACCGAGCTCGGGGGCCACCCCGTTCCGTCGGGCGCGATGGTCGTCTACAGCGCCTGGGCCATGCACCACAACCCCGAACTCTTCCCCGAGCCGGAGAAGTTCGCCCCCGAGCGCTGGCTGGACGAGCGGGCCAAGGACGTGCCGCGCGGCGCCCTGCTGCCGTTCGGGGCGGGCAGCCACAAGTGCATCGGGGACGTGCTCGCGCTCACCGAGACCGCCCTCATCGTGGCCACGATCGCCGGCCGGTGGCGCCTGCGTCCCGTCCCCGGCAGCACACTGCGCCCGGAGCCGAAGGCCACCCTGGAAGCCGGACCGCTGCCCATGATCTGCGAACCACGCCAACGGGGCTGAGGGACACGGGCCCCCGCGGCCCGACCGCCGGATTGCCGGACCGCCGTGCCGCCGTGCCGCCGGAACAGACGCTCGCCAGGAATGAAGGAGACATGAGTACGAGAACCGCGCACCAGCAACCCGACACGCACGACTGGCGGTTCGCGACCGCGCCCGGCGGTCTGCCGCTGATCGGGCACGCCGTACTGATGGCCCGCAGGCCGATGGAGTTCCTGTCCTCGCTGCCGGCCCACGGCGACCTGGTCGAGCTCAGGCTCGGACCCAACCGCGCCTATCTGCCCTGTCATCCGGACCTGGTCCAGCAGGTGCTGCTCAACGCGCGCGTCTACGACACGGGCGGTCCGGTGAAGGAGAAGGCCCGCCCGATCCTGGGCAACGGCCTGATCACCTCCGACTGGGCGGACCACCGCAGGCAGCGACGCCTGGTACAGCCCGCCTTCCACACCTCCCGGCTCCCCACGTACGCCGAGGTGATGCAGGACGAGAGCGACGCCGAGGCCCTGGCGTGGGAGGCGGGGCGGGCCATCGACGTCAACCACACCATGCAGGCGCTGACCGCCCGCGTCACCGCCCGCGCGCTGTTCACCACCGAGATCGCGGGCAACGCGGTCGCCGAGATCCAGCACTGCCTGCCGATCATCGTGCACGGCGCGTACCGGCAGGCGATGGACCCCACCGGGCTTCTCGCCAAGCTCCCGCTGGCGGCCAACCGCCGCTTCGACGAGGCGCTGACGCGCATGCACCGGCTGATCGACCAGATGGTCGAGGGCTACCGGCGGAGCGACGAGGACCGCGGCGACCTGCTGTCGGCCCTGCTCACCGCGGAGGACCCCGAGACCGGCGGCCGCCTGAACGACCAGGAGGTCCACGACCAGGTCATGACCCTGCTGCTGGCCGGGATCGAGACGACCGCCAGTGCCCTGGCGTGGACCTTCCACCTCCTCGGCAGCAATCCGGAGGTCGAGGCGGCCCTGCACGCCGAGGTCGACGAGGTGCTGGCGGGCCGGCCGCCCGTCTACGCCGACATCCCACGGCTCGACTACAGCCGCAGGGTGTTCACCGAGGCCCTGCGGCTGTATCCGCCCGCCTGGCTCTACACCCGGACCACCACCGAGGCCACGGAGCTCGGCGGACGGCCGCTGCCGCCGAACTCCGACATCCTGATCAGCCCCTACGTCCTGCACCACAACGCCGAACTGTTCAAGGACCCCGAGTCCTTCGACCCCGACCGGTGGCTTCCCGAGCGGGCGAAGGACGTGGCACGCGGCTACTACCTCCCCTTCGGCGCAGGCAGCCGCAAGTGCATCGGGGACGTGTTCGGCATGACGGAGGCGACGCTCGCCCTGGCCACCATCGCGGGGCGCTGGCGCCTGCGCCCCGTGCCGGGCGCCAGGATCCGGCCGCGTCCGCACATGAGCCTCAGCAGCGGGCCGCTCCCCATGGTCCCGGAACCCCGGTGAGCCTCAGAGCCTGTGTCATAACCCCGGCCGGGTGGGCGCCGCCCGGCACGCACGCTCGCCGCGTTGCCGAAACGCCCAGGTAGCTGCTCCCTCAGGCCTGAAGGGCCCGGGGGGGGACCCCCACCCAGGACGCTCCGGCGCCTTGCGATCGCACGCACCAGGCAACGCCCACTGATCCGACCGGGGTTATGACACAGGCTCTCACCGCCAGTCGCGGGCCCGCAGCGGCATCCCCGAGGCACCGCCCTCGGGGGCGCGCACGGCGAGGACCTGGTTGACGCCGATGCGGTTGCGTTCGAAGGCGAGGGCGGAGGCGGCCATGTAGAGCCGCCAGATGCGGGCCCGGCCCGGCGAGGTCAGCCGCTGGCCCTCGGTCCAGTGCGCCTCCAGGTTCGCGACCCAGCGGCGCAGCGTGAGGGCGTAGTGCTCGCGGATGGTCTCCAGGTCGCGCACCTCGAAGCCGGCCTGCTCCAGGAGTGCGACGGTGGTGCCCACGGGCGCCAGCTCCCCGTCGGGGAAGACGTAGGCGTCGATGAACTCGTCGACGGAGTACGCCGCCTCGTCGGCCTGCGGCCGCCGCGCGATCTGGTGGTTGAGCAGCCGTCCACCGGGGCGCAGGAGGGCGTACAGGTCGTTCGCGTACTCCAAATAGCGTTCGGCTCCGACGTGTTCGGCCATGCCGATGGAGCTGATGGCGTCATACGGTCCGTCGCGTACGTCCCGGTAGTCCTGGACGCGGATCTCGATCCGGTCCGTAAGGCCCTCATCGGCGATCCGCTTTCGGGCGTAGGCGGCCTGCTCCTGGGAGAGGGTGACGCCCACGACGCGCACGCCGTGCTCGCGCGCCGCGTGGACCGCCATGGAGCCCCAGCCGCAGCCGACGTCGAGCAGGCGCATGCCGGGCTTCAGGGCGAGCTTGCGGGAGATGAGTTCGAGCTTGTCGCGCTGGGCGTCCTCCAGGGTGCCTTCGGGCGACTCCCAGTACGCGCACGAGTAGACCATCGACGGGCCGAGCACCAGCTCGTAGAAGTCGTTGCCGACGTCGTAGTGGTGGCTGATGGCGCGGCGGTCGCTGCCCTTGGTGTGGAGGTGGAGGCGGCCGTGTCTGCGCATCTCCTCCGGGGGCGGGGCGGGCGGCAGGAAGGGCGCGGAGAGGGCGATCAGGGAGCGGACGGCGGCGCGGAACCGCGGTTCGCGCAGGGACTGCAGCAGGCTCTTGGCGGCCTCTTCCGGCTGGGGGCCCCGCTCCCAGATGAACTCCGCCATGGCGTCGAGGGCTTCGTACAGGTCCCCGTCGACGTCGAGGTCCCCGGCCACCCAGGCACGGGCCAGACCCAGCTCGCCGGGCTTCCACAGGATGTGGCGCAGGGCCCGGCGGTTGCGCACGACGAGGGCGGGGGCGTTCGGCGGGCCCGATTCCGACCCGTCCCAGGCGCGGATACGTACCGGCAGTGACGTTCCCATGAGCTGCTCGGCGAGGGTCTTCAGCCGCTGTGCGGCGTCCTGCATGGCGCACACCTCCGTGGATGGGTTCCAACACCACGTAAACACCGAAAGGCGCCGTGCGCAGTCCCGTCGACGCGTCACGGAAAGGCAAAATAGGTGTGGGGGGCACTTAGTTATTCGACGGAGAAAAGCCCGAAGGGGCCACTCGCACCACGGATGGCGAGTGACCCCTTCGGGTTGGCGCAGAGGAGCTCGGGGAGCAGCCTCAGGAAGCCTTGGCCTTCTCCTCGACGGGGGCGACCGTCGGCTCGGCCTTGGCGGCGGGCTTCGGGGCGGGCTTGGCCGCCTCGTAGAACTCCTCGCGCGGCGTCTCCATGGCGCCGAGCGAGACGACCTCGCGCTTGAGGAACATGCCCAGCGTCCAGTCCGCGAAGACGCGGATCTTGCGGTTGAACGTCGGCATCGCCATGCCGTGGTACGCGCGGTGCATGTACCAGGCGAGACGCCCCTTGAGCTTGATCTTCATCTTGCCCATGACGATCATCGCGACGCCCTTGTGCAGGCCGAGACCGGCGACCGCACCCTTGTTGGCGTGGCTGTACTCCTTCTGCGGGAAGCCCCGCATGCCGGAGATCACGTTGTCGCCGAGGACCTTGGCCTGACGCAGCGCGTGCTGGGCGTTCGGCGGGCACCAGGCGTTCTCGTTGCCGGCCTTGCGGCCGACCACGTCCGGCACCTGGGCGTTGTCGCCCGCGGCCCAGATGTAGTCGGTGCCCTGGACCTGGAGGGTCGTCTGGGTGTCGACGTGGCCACGGGGGCCGAGCGGCAGACCGAAGCGGGACAGCGCCGGGTTGGGCTTGACGCCCGCGGTCCACACGATGGTGTTGGAGTCGACCTCGAGGCCGTTGTTCAGGACCACGTGGCCGTCCACGCAGGAGTCCATGCCGGTCTTGAGGTAGACCTCGACACCGCGGCCTTCCAGGTGCTCCTTGCCGTACTGGCCGAGCTTCGGGCCGACCTCGGGGAGGATCTTGTCCGCGACGTCGACCAGCACGAAGCGCATGTCCTCGCGCTTCACGTTGTTGTAGTACTTGGCCGCGTCGCGGGCCATGTCCTCGACCTCGCCGATGGTCTCCGCACCAGCGAAGCCACCGCCGACGAAGACGAAGGTGAGTGCCTTGCGGCGGACCTCTTCGTCCGTCGTGGAGTCAGCCTTGTCGAGCTGCTCGAGGACGTGGTTGCGCAGGCCGATGGCCTCCTCGATGCCCTTCATGCCGATGCCCTGCTCGGCGAGACCGGGGATCGGGAAGGTGCGGGAGACCGCGCCCATCGCGATGACGAGGTAGTCGAAAGGCAGCTCGTACGCCTCGCCGACGAGCGGCGCGATCGTGGCGACCTTGCGGTCCTGGTCGATGGTGGTGACCCGGCCGGTGAGGACCTCGGCCCTCGGCAGTACGCGTCGCAGCGGTACGACGACGTGCCGAGGCGAGATGCTGCCGGCGGCGGCTTCGGGGAGGAAAGGCTGGTAGGTCATGTACGACCGGGGGTCGACGACCGTGACGGTCGCCTCTCCGAAGCGCATCTTCTTGAGGATGCGCCGAGCTGCGTACAGGCCTACGTACCCACCGCCTACTACGAGGATCCTGGGACGCTCCGTGGTGCTCATGCCATCGAGTATCCACCTGCCCGCCGAGGGTCGCTCGTGCGCCCCTTCACAAGCATGCCAAGGGCCTCTGCTACACTTCGCCGCCCACGTGACCCAGGTCATGGTGTCCGTGGGGAACCACGATGTCACGCGAGTCGTTGTGCACCCCTTGTGAGCTGCACTCCGAGGCCCCGCCCGGAGCGAACCGGGCCCCCGCGTCACACGCCCGTCACCCGCACGAAGCATCCCCGACACGGGCCCGGCCCTTCGGAATGCCCCCTTTAGGCGGCCGAACACCGAGGAACCTCGTCCATCGGGGCCGTTTTCCTTGTGAAGAACTTCACGAAGTTTTCCGACGGAGTGTCGCCGGAGGGCCGTCGGGGGGCCTTCCGACCCCCTCCCGACCGCTCAGACGCTACAGGACGCGCTCAGGCGATGGACCAGCCGATGCCGTCCAGGATGTCGTGCTCGCTGACGACGACCTCGCGGGCGCCGACCCTGTCCATGATCGCGAGCAGGACGAGGGCGCCCGACGCGATGACGTCGGCGCGGCCCGGGTGCATCACCGGGATCGCGGCGCGCTCCGCGTGCGTGGCGTGGGTCAGCCGCTCCACGATCGCGCTGACCTGCTCGTACGGAATGCGGGCGTGGTGGATCGCCTGCGAGTCGTACGCGTCGAGGCCGAGGGCGATCGCGGCGACCGTGGTGACCGAGCCCGCGAGGCCCACCAGCGTGCGGGCCTCCTTGAGCGGAACGGTCCGCTCTGCGAGGTCCAGGGCCGCCTCGATGTCCGCGCGGATCGCGTCGAGCTGCCCGGGCTCGGGCGGGTCGGTGACCGCTCCGTCGCGCACGAGGTGCCGCTCGGTCATGCGGACGCAGCCGACGTCGACCGAGCGGGCGGCCTCCACGCGGTCCGTGCCGACCACGAACTCCGTGGAGCCGCCGCCGATGTCCACGACCAGATAGGGCTTGGCCAGGTCGTCGCGGCCCGTCAGTTCCTTGGTCGCGCCGGTGAAGGAGAACTCCGCCTCCTGGTCGCCGGTGATGACCTCCGGCTCGACACCGAGGATGTCCAGGACGCCCCGGACGAAGTCGTCGCGGTTCTCGGCGTCGCGGGACGCGGACGTGGCGACGAAGCGGATGCGCTCGGCGCCGTGCTCCTTGATGACGGCGGCGTACTCGCGGCAGGCCGCGAAGGTGCGGTCAAGCGCCTCCTGGGCGAGGCGGCCCGTCCGGTCCACGCCCTGCCCCAGCCGGACGATCGTCATCCGCCGGTCGAGGTCGACCAGTTCACCGGTCTCCGGGTCGGCGTCCGCCACGAGGAGCCGGATGGAGTTCGTGCCGCAGTCGATGGCGGCGACCCGGGTCACTCGGCACCCTCGGCGGCGCACGGCGTGACGCAGGGGCCCTTCGCCCACCACTCCGGGAGCATCGCGAGGGCCTCGTCGCCCAGGGGGTTCACACCCGGGCCGGCGGCCAGCGAGTGGCCGACGAGCACGTGCAGGCACTTCACGCGGTCCGGCATGCCGCCCGCGCTCGGGAAGCCCTCCAGGACCTCGATGGCGTCACGGCGCGCGATGTAGTCCTCGTGCGCGGCGCGGTACTGCTTCGCCAGCTCCTCGTCCGTGGTGAGCCGCTCCGACATCTCCTTCATCACGCCGTTGGCCTCCAGCGTGCCGATCGCCGAGGCGGCCCGCGGGCACGTCAGGTAGTACGTCGTGGGGAAGGGCGTCCCGTCCGGGAGGCGCGGCGCCGTCTCGACGACGTCCGGCTGTCCGCAGGGGCAGCGGTGCGCGATGGCCCGCAGGCCGCGCGGCGGGCGGCCGAGCTGCTGCTTGAAGGCCTCGACGTCGGCGTCGGTGGGCTCGGTGCGCGGGGTGCTCGGCGGGGGGGTTTCCATGCCTGTCTTTCCGTGTCAGTGGTCAGTCGTCGGGGCGGTCGGCCTTGTCGACGCCGTCCCAGACGTTCGAGTACCAGGGGCGCGTCGCCGCCCCCTGGTCCGCGCGGCGGCTCTTCGCCGCCGCGGGGTCGATCACCGTGAACCCGGTCTCGCCGGGCATCACGTAGTGCAGGCGGTCCCGGACGCGCTGCTCGGCGTACGCGTCGTCCTGCCAGCGGGCCTTCTCGTCGCGCAGCCTCTCGACGTCCGCCCGCTGCTCGGCCTGCTGCCTGCGCAGGTCGTCGATCTCGGCGCGCTGCGACACGTACTGCCTCATCGGGTACGCGAGCGCGACGACCAGCGAGCAGAGCACGAGCGCGAGGAGCGCGGCGCGGCCGGTGAGCCGGGAGCGGCGCGCCTGCCGCTTGGTCTGGGAGCGGTAGACGCGCTCGGCGGTCTGCTCGCCGAGCAGCCGCAGGCGGGTCGCGGTGGAGAACCGGTCCTTGGTCCCGGCCTTGGCCATGGTTCCGCCTCCCCAGAGCTGCGCGTATACGTACGTACGTCCCCGCACACGGTACGGGACCGGATGCGGGGACGTACGTAACTACGTGGCTGCGAAAGCTCAGCCCTTGAAACGCGGGAAGGCGCTGCGGCCTGCGTAGACCGCCGCGTCGTCGAGGATCTCCTCGATGCGCAGGAGCTGGTTGTACTTGGCGACGCGCTCGGAGCGGGCCGGGGCGCCGGTCTTGATCTGGCCGCAGTTGGTGGCGACGGCCAGGTCGGCGATGGTGACGTCCTCGGTCTCGCCGGAGCGGTGCGACATCATGCACTTGAAGCCGTTGCGCTGGGCCATCTCGACGGCGTCCAGGGTCTCGGTCAGCGAACCGATCTGGTTGACCTTGACGAGCAGGGCGTTGGCCGAGTTCTCCTCGATGCCGCGGGCCAGGCGCTCCGGGTTGGTGACGAACAGGTCGTCGCCCACCAGCTGCACCTTGTCGCCGAGCTTCTCGGTGATGACGTTCCAGCCGGCCCAGTCGTCCTCGAACAGCGGGTCCTCGATGGAGACGAGCGGGTACGAGGCGACGAGCTCCTCGTAGTACTCGGTCATCTCGGCGGCCGAGCGGGACTTGCCCTCGAACTCGTACTTGCCGTCCTTGTAGAACTCGGACGCGGCGACGTCGAGGGCGAGCGCGATCTGCTCACCGGGGACGTAACCGGCCTGCTTGATGGCCTCGAGGATGAGGTCGAGCGCGGCGCGGTTGGAGTCCAGGTTCGGGGCGAAGCCGCCCTCGTCGCCGAGGCCGGTGGACAGGCCCTTGTCCTTCAGGACCTTCTTCAGCGTGTGGTAGACCTCGGTGCCCCAGCGCAGGGCCTCGGAGAAGGACTCCGCGCCGATCGGGGCGATCATGAATTCCTGGATGTCGACGTTCGAGTCGGCGTGCGACCCGCCGTTCAGGATGTTCATCATCGGGACGGGCAGCAGGTGGGCGTTCGGGCCGCCGAGGTAGCGGAACAGCGGCAGGTCGCTGGCCTCGGAGGCGGCGTGCGCGACGGCGAGCGAGACGCCGAGGATGGCGTTGGCGCCGAGCGAGCCCTTGTTGTCGGTGGCGTCCAGGTCGAACATGGCCTGGTCGATCAGGCGCTGCTCGGTGGCGTCGTAGCCGACGAGCTCCGGGCCGATCTGCTCGATGACGGCGAGGACGGCCTTCTCGACACCCTTGCCCTGGTAACGGTTGGGGTCACCGTCACGGAGTTCGATGGCCTCGAAGGCACCGGTGGAGGCACCGGACGGAACGGCGGCACGACCGGTGCTGCCGTCGTCGAGGCCGACCTCGACCTCGACCGTGGGGTTGCCTCGGGAGTCCAGGATTTCCCGGGCTACGACGACGTCGATGGACGGCACGAGCATCTCCTTCTGGGATGTGACGCATTTACGCGGGCCGCTTCGGCCCTGCGTCTCCTGAGCCTAACCGGCTCCGGGCCTTCGGCCAGCCGACCGCCCGTCCCCTGGGACGGACAAGGGCCCGAATACCCAGGAAACCGGGCGTAAGGCCACGTTTTCTACTCGCTAGTAGCGAACAAGAGGGGGCGGACATGGCCCCGCCCCGGTGCGTACGGGGGATACGCGCACCGGGGCGGGGAGCCCGTGGGGACGGGGGTACGGCCGTGCGTCCGCCGAGGCACGGCCGCGACCGGATCGGGTCAGCTCAGGTGGAGCTGCTGACCCGGGTAGATCATGTCGGCGTTGTCGATGATGTCGCCGTTGAGCTTGTAGACCTTGTGCCAGCCGCCCTTGACGTGCTCGGCCTCAGCAATCTTGGACAGCGTGTCGCCCGACTTGACCTTGTACTCGCCGTCGCCCTTCTTGACCGTCTTACCGGTCGGGGTCTCGACGGTCTTCTTCTTGGTCTCGGTCTGGGGCGTGGGCTGCGGCTTCGGCGTGGCCTGCTGCTGCGGGGCGGCCTGCTGCTGCGTCTGCTGCGGCTGCGGCTTGGCCTGCTGCTGCGGGGCCTGCTCCTGCGAGCCGCCGCTGCTGGGCGAGGCGCCCGAGAGGCCGACGCCACAGCTCGGCCAGGCACCCTTGCCCTGGCCCGCGAGGACCTTCTCGGCTATCTCGATCTGCTGGGCCTTGGAGGCCTTGTCGGCGGTCGGCGCGTACTTCGTGCCGCCGTACGAGGCCCACGTGGAGGCGGAGAACTGCACGCCGCCGTAGTAGCCGTTACCGGTGTTGATGGACCAGTTGCCGCCGGACTCGCACTGGGCGACGGCGTCCCACTCGGACGTGGTGGCGGCGTTGGCCGAACCGGCCGCCATCAGCGGGGCGGCGACGGCCGCACCGGTCACGCCGACGAGCGTGGCGACACGGGTGGCCTTGGACGGGCGACGGTGCTTGCCCTTGCCGGAAAGCAGCATGAGTTGATCCCCTCACCGACGCCTGCGAGGTGAGCTGTCGGGTTCGGGCCGATGTGGTTGCCCGGCCGCGCTCCTTGAGCGCGGCTTCACCCCTAGCCGTTTCCGTCCGTCTCCCGGCCTCCCTGCCTCTCGGCTGGTGGCCGCTCAACGGGCGGGCCCGGCGCAAACCTTGGGTCCCCCGCTCCTGCCGACGGCGCTCGAAGCGACGACTGTTCCCGTCCGGCCGTTGGCAGGATTCGGCGTACCGACCGGCGGGGCCCACCAGTGGCGAGCGGTGACGACCGTAGACACGCGATCGCCGGAATTTCAAAGACGATCAGGGCTTCTGAGACCCATCTCTCACTCGCGCCAAACCGGACATACGGCGCGAAGCCCCCGCCCGACTCTTCGTCAACTTCCGTTACTTTTCGCCCAGATCGAGGCTCTGACCGGGGAGGATGAGGTCCGGGTCGTCCCCGACGGTCTTCTTGTTCTCGCTGTAGAGCTCGTGCCATCCGCCGTCGACGCCGAGGTCGTCCGCGATGACCGAGAGGCTGTCCCCGGAGCGCACCGTGTACGCCCCGTCGGCGATCCCGCCGGAGCGGTCCTCGCCGCGCGAGGCGTGCCGTCCGGAGCGGCCGTCCGCACCCTCGCTCTCGTCCGCGCGGTCGCCGCGGTGGCGGCCGGAGGTGTCACCGGAGCCGTCCGCCTCGTCGGCGGGATCGGTCGACTTCTCGGGCGTGGGCGAAGTGGCCTCCTCGTCGCCCGACTTGCCGGAGTCGTCCTTGCCGTCGGCTTCGCCCTTGCCGCCCTTGTCGCCCTTTTCGTCGGACTCGTCGTGATTCTTGTCTCGGGCGTCGTCGTCGGAACCGGACGCGTCGCTCGCGTCGTCGGAGGGCTTCTCCGGGTCCTCGGACGGGTCGGCGGAGTCCGAGGGCTCGTCGGCCTTCTCGTCCTTGTCCTTGCCCTCGTCGGCCTTGTCGGAGTCCTTGCCGGAATCCTTGTCGCCCTTGGCGTCGCCGGAGTCCGTCGAGCCGGACGAGTCGGACGGCTCCGGCGTGACCGGAGCTCCCGGGTCCACGTCGGCCGCGGCGCCGTCCTGCGTGAGGCCTGCGATCGGGGCGCAGCTCGGCCAGGCAGCGGTGCCCTGGTCGTCGAGGATCTCCTCCGCGACGGCGATCTGCTGCGAACGGCTCGCCTGGTCGGCGCTCGGCGCGTAGTCCAGGCCGCCGTACGCCTCCCAGTTCTCCTGGGAGAGCTGGAGCCCTCCGTAGTAGCCGCTGCCGGGGTTGGCGCTCCACGCGCCGCCGCTCTCGCACTCGGCGAGCTTCTCCCACGTCGTGGTGTCCGCGGCGCTCGCGCTCGTGGCGCCGAGCAGTGGGATGGCGATGGCTGATCCGGTGACTCCTGCCGCGACGATGATGGCCGGGGCCTGGCGGGGGCGTCGGTGACGACCAGAGCCGGAGAGCATGCGGGTGCCTTTCACGAGACTGCAGCGACGACTTGGGCGCCCGGGGCGCTCAAGTCGTCGTGAACGTAGTCGCAGTCGAACGCTTGTCACAAGTCGATGCAGCGGAGATCACGTGAACATCACAGTCGTGACGGGGCGTCAGTCGGACACCGTTGTCTGTGCGGTCGTGAACTTCACGGGCAGCGTGCGCAGTCCCCGCATGATCAGGCCGCCACGCCACCGCAAATCATCCGGTTCCGCCGCGAGTTGCAGGTCGGGAAGGCGCCGCAGCAGCGTCGCGAGGGCCGTCTGACCCTCCAGACGGGCGAGCGGAGCACCCAGGCAGTAGTGGATTCCGTGCCCGTATCCGAGGTGCTGGTTGTCGCGCCGGGAGAGGTCGAGGGTGTCGGGCTCCTCGAACCGGGCGGGGTCGCGGTCGGCGGCGGCGAGCACGACGAGGACGGGGTCGCCGGCGGCGATGTCCTGCCCGCCGATGCGGAGCGCCTCCGTCGCGAACCGCCAGGTGGCGAGCTCGACGGGCCCGTCGTAGCGGAGCAGCTCCTCGACACCGGTCTCCAGGAGCCCGGTGTCGCCCTCCGCCAGCGCCCGCTGCAGCCGCGCGCGCTGCTCGGGGTGGGTGAGGAGCGCGTACAGCCCGTTGCCGATCAGGTTGACCGTGGTCTCGAACCCGGCGAAGAGCAGGATGAAGGCCATGGCGGCGGCCTCGTTCTCCGTGAGGTGCTCGCCGTGGTCGGAGGCCTTGATGAGGCCGGAGATGAGGTCGTCGCCCGGCTCCAGGCGTTTGCGGTGGATCAGCTCGGCGAGATAGCCGCGCATCTTCTTCACCGACCGGGCCACGCCGCCCCTCGGGCCTCCCCCGTGCCGGATCATCATGCCCGCCCAGTCGCGGAAGTCGTCCTGGTCCTCCCGGGGGACGCCGAGCAGGTCGCAGATGGCGTAGATGGGGAGGGGGAAGGCGAACTCGTGGATGAGGTCGGCGCTGCCCTCCGCCACGAAACCATCGATGAGCTGGTCCGTCAGCTCCTGCACCCGGGGCGCGAATGCGGCGACGCGGCGGGGCGTGAAGGCCTTGGAGACGAGGCGGCGCAGGCGGGTGTGGTCCGGCGGGTCGATGTTGAGCAGATGCGTCATGAGGTTGGCGCTGCGCTCGCCCGGGATCCCGGTCTTGCTCTTCGCGTGCGCGGGCTCGTCGTGATGGGCCGGGTTCTTGCTGAGCCGCTGGTCGGCGAGGGCCTGCTTGGCGTCGGCGTACCGGGTGACCAGCCATGCCTCGACTCCGCTGGGCAGCCGCTGCTTGCGCACGGGGTCGTTCTCGCGGAGCCAGGCGTACGCGGGGTAGGGGTCGGAGGCGAACTCCCACGTGAAGAGTTCTGGCCCCTGGGCCTTGGGCGGGGGCGGCTGCTGGTCGTGCATGGGTCGACGGTATCCGGCGGGGGGTGGGCGGGGCGTCTGTGCGGTGCCGGGTGCGGGTGCCTCGTGGCTGGTCGCGCGCACGCGGCACAGCCGCAAAACGACACAGCCCCGCGCCCCTGGGGCCGCTGGGACCCCTGGAGCCGCTGGAACCGCTGGAACCGCTGGAGCCCCTGGAGCCCCTGGAACCGCTGGAGCCGCTGGAGCCGCTGGAGCCGCTGGAGCCGCTGGAGCCGCTGGGGGGACGCTAGCGGGCCCTACTCCCCCGTGCCCTCCGCCACGAGGATCGCGTCGCGGTATGCGCGGGACGCCGACCTCAGCGCTGCCTCCGGGTCCACGCCGTCCGCCTCGGCACGCAGGGCCAGGGTGAGGAGTTCGTAGCCGATGCCCTCTCCCTTCGGGGGCGGGACCGGGAGGCCCGCCGTGCGGGCGCGGGAGGAGAGCTTTGCCGCCAGGGCGAGGGCGGGCTGGCCCAGGGGGATGCCCTCCGTGACCGATGTGCGCCGCTTCTCCTCCGCCTTCGTGCGGAGCCAGTGCTCCCGGACGTCCTCGGGGGTCTGCGCCGAGTCGTCGCCGAACACGTGCGGGTGGCGGTGGATCAGCTTCTCGACGATGCCTCCCGCGACGTCGTCGATGGAGAACGCCTCGCCACCGCTCTCGCCGGAGGCCTCCTCCGCGATCCTCGCGTGGAAGACGACCTGGAGCAGCACGTCGCCGAGCTCCTCGCGCAGCTCCTCCTGCTCGCCCTCCTCGATCGCCTCGACCAGTTCGTACGCCTCCTCGATCGCGTACTTCGCCAGGCCCTTGTGGGTCTGCTGCGACGACCAGGGGCATTCCTCGCGGATCTGGTCCATCACCTGGACCAGGTCGAGCAGGCGCGCGCCCGGCAGGTCGTACGAAGCGGGGAGGAGCTCCAGGTCCGGCATGGCGACGCGGCCCGAGCCCGCGAGCCGGGCCAGGCCGTCGGTGAGCGGGCGGTCGCCCTCGGCGGTGGCGACGACCAGGACCGTGCGGCCGCCCGCGCAGGCGTCGACCACTTCCCGTGCGGTGGGGGCGGCCTGCTCGACCCGGACGCCCGCCTCCCGCAGATACGGGAGCTGTGGATGCGTGGCGTCGGCGCACAGCACCTCGTCGGCGTCGTGCAGCGCCTGCCAGGCGGGCCAGGACAGGAGGCCGGGCGCGACCCGGTGGCTGGTGGTCAGCAGGATGACGCGGCCGACGTGCTCGTCGGCGGAGTCGGCCGGGGGCGGGGTCTCGGTCTGGTTCACCCGTCGAACGTAACCCAGCCCACTGACAGCGCCCGGCCCCGCGGCGCCCTTCCGGCCCCGCTACGCGGGCTGTTCCGCCGCCCCGGACCCGGCCCCGGCCTCGGTGACCTGGCGCACCCACGGCGTCTTGGCGTCCGCGCGCTTGTTCTTGTCGACGTCCCACGTGCCGTACCGCGGGTTCAGGTCGATGTCGAGCTTCTTCGACGCGGCCGACAGGGCCTTCCAGAAGACCGCCTGGCCCTGCGGCGAGTTCATGTCCGCGTCGAGCTTCGCCGACAGCTTCTGCGCCTCGATCTCCGTGCGCAGGCTGTCCTCCAGGCGGGCCGGGGCGACGTTGTACTGCTGCAGCCAGCCCTGCTCCAGGGCCTTCTTGCCGCCCGCCTGCTGCTCCAGGCCGGACCGCATGGTCTGGATGTCGCGGCGCGTGACGCTCACCCCGGCATCGGAGGCCGCGCGGTGCAGGACCTTGTCCAGGACCATCGTGTGCAGCGTGCTGCGGGTGAGGCCGCCGGACTTGGCGATGGCCTGCGAGTACTGCGCGTCGTCGGGGATGGCCGACCGCTGCGCGTCCCGCACCTCGTTCACCCGGCCCTCCAACTGCGCGACCGTGATGCGGTCGCCGCCGACGACGGCCGCGGCGCCTGGGTGCGCCTCGCTGCCGCAGGCGGTCAGCAGGGGGGCCGCGGCGATCGCGGCCGCGGAGAGGATGAGCGCTGTGCGACGACGGCGGTGCAAGTGAGCCTCCCGTTGGAGATTGTGCGGCGGTGCACAAAGTCTTGCGGTGATCGATGTTAGGCAGTGGCCGTCTTCTCGGCCAGCCATTCGACACCTATTCGCCCAACGATTTCCCGGGAGTTGGGGCACCCTTTCCCCCGCCGTACGGGCGTCAGCCGCGCACTTGTCCGAGCCACTGCAGCGTGCGGCGGACCTCCGCGGGGAACGGGTGCCCCGGCCCGTGCAGCAGCTCCGCGTCGTGCAGCAGCCGCGCCAGTGTGTCGTGGGCGGCGGTCCGGTCGCCGAGGGCGAGGAGCAGATGGCCGATGCGGCGGCGGATCTCCAGGGACTGACGGCGGTCGTCCGTCGCGTAGTGGTTCTCGTAATAGGGGAGCAGCGAGCGGTACTCGGCGAGCGCGGCCGCCGGTTCGCCGAGCTGCTCCAGGCACTGCGCCGCCTCGTACCGGAACTGGAGCGAGTGCGGGTCCGCCTGACCGGACTCGGCGGCGCGCTCGTCGGCCAGGCGCCGCAGCTCGGGCAGGGCGCGGCGGTACTGGCCGTCGTCCATGAGCGTGGCGGCGTACTGCTTGCGCAGGGTGCGGACGACCGGCGAGTGCTCGCCGTGCTTGGCGGCGGCGGCCGGGAGGATCGCGCCGAGGATGTCCACGGCCTGCGTGATGCGGCCCTCGCCGAGGAGCCGCTTGACGTCCTCGACGGCCCGGGCGACGTCGTGCTGGGGCGGTGCTCCTGTCGTGCCGGGTGCCCATGTCGGCTGCGGCGGCAGGTCGGGGGCGGGCGCGGGCGTGGCCGCGCGGTCCGGCCACGGCGCGTGCGGCCGCAGGAA
>NZ_LIPN01000243.1 GCF_001418325.1 Streptomyces atriruber
GTCCATGGTCACCACCACGATGGTCGTCACCACCCCCGCGGTCCTCGCCGCCGCGCTGCTGCGTCCACGCTCCCGCTCCGCCGCGTCCGGTGCGTCCGGCGCCCGCTCCCGCCCCACCCCGCCCTCCGGAGGTACCTCGTGACGGAATGGTTCGTACTCGGCCTGGCCATGGTGCTGGCCTGCGCGGTCGTCCTGACCATGACCGTGCTCAGACACCGCCGCGTGCCCGAGGACGACGACACCAGCGAGACGCCGGACGTGCTGGAGTACATGGTGATGATGGTCGGCGTCGTGTACGCGATCGTCCTCGGCCTCGCCATCGCGGGTGTCTGGGAGGCGCGCGGTGCCGCCCAGGACGGCACCCGTGACGAGGCGCAGGCCCTGCACGAGATCAGCAGGCGCGTCCAGGTCTATCCCGCGGACGCGCGGGAACGCATCCAGCGGGACGTGCGGCGCTACAGCGAGCACGTGACCACCGTCGAGTGGCCGCGCATGATCGAGGAGCACCAGCTCACCGACCGCGGCGGGGTGCTCCTCGACACCCTGCGCAAGGACATCGCCGCGCGCCCGCCCGCGAGCGAACTGGAGGCGCAGACCTACCAGCCGCTGCTCGACCAGGTGGCCGCGGCGGACGAGGCGCGCAGGGCGCGGGCCGACAACGCGGAGGAGACCCTCCCCGGAGTGGTCTGGTTCGGCCTGGTCGCCGGGGCGCTCGTCACGGTCGGACTGATCTTCACGCTGCAGATCAGACGCTCCTCCAGGGAGCTGTTGCTGGCCGGGACCTTCAGTGCCCTGATCGCCTTCCTCCTCTTCCTGGTCTGGAACTTCGACGCGCCGTTCGGCAGGTCGGCGTCGGAGACGACGACGGCCTTCCAGGACCTGATCAGTGCGTGACCTGTCGTTGCGCGAGCCGGTGCGCCTCCACCGCGAGTGACACCTCCACCAGGTCCCGCGGGCGGGCCAGTGAGCGCGAGGTCAGCTGTTCCAGGCGGCGCAGGCGGTTGAACACGGTGTTGCGGTGGCAGTACAGGCGACCGGCCGCCCGCCCCGCCGAGCCCTCGCACGCCAGCCAGGCGTCCAGCGTCTCCAACAGCACGGCCCGGTCGGCCGGTTCGAGGGCGAGGACCTCGCCGAGGACCTCCGACACGAGCCGCCCCGCCAGCTCGGGCTGGCTCACCACGAGGGCCGTCGGCATCCGCTGGTCCAGGCGGACGATGCCGGTCGCGTCCGGCGGACACGTGCGCAGCGCGAGCTCCGCGAGCCGCCGCGCGTGGCCGAGCTCCGCGAGCCCGGCCACGACGGGGCTGATGCCACCCGGTCCCGGGCACCGCCCGTCGAGCAGCCGGGCCAGACCGTCCAGACCTTCGTCCGCGCCGAGCGCGACCACGCCGACCTCGCAGTCCGTGCGCATTCGCCAGACGAACCGGAACCCGGCCCGCTGGATCTGCCGGTGGAACGCCTCGCGTCCGTCGCGCCGCTCCGCGCGGAGCACGATCACCGCGTACGGGCCGTGCTCGGGCAGGTCGAGACCGGCGGCGGCGCGCGCGGCGAGGCCCGGCGCCGACCGGCCCTCCAGAAGGGCGTCGAGCAGCGCCTGCAACTGCTCGTCGGTGCGCCGCCGCAACTCCAGCTCCGTCGCGCGGTACGCGTCGGACGCCACCGCGGCCTGCGCGTCCACCGCCGACCACACCATCGTCGCCGAGCGCATCAGGACCGCGAGCTTCTCCGGGTCCTTGCCCGCCGTGCCCTCCAGGAGCGAGTCCCACACGAGATAGCCCGCGTTGCGGTACGAGTGCACCAACAGGTCCAGCGGCAGGCCCTGTTGGGCGCGGCGCCGCCCGGCCTCCTCCGCGTACTCCAGGTCGCGGCGCGGCGAGGCCCGTGGGGCCGAGATCGCCTCGATGCCGATCCGCATGGCCTCCTCGGCCTCCCGCCACTGCACGTCGTAGGGCAGGACGCTGCCGTACACCGACGAGTGCTCGCCGAGCTGCCGCAGATGCTCGTCGACCAGCTCGGGCAGCCGCGGCAGGAGAGCCGTGCACGCCTCCTTCAGGAGCTTCCAGTCGTGTCCGGTCCGGGGTCTGCGCCCGTTCGCGAGCCCGCTCATCGTTCCCCCCCGTCGCCGCGCGCCAGGACGCCGTCGGCACGGCGCTGGTGGGGAGGATGCCATTGCTCCGCCCCCTCCGGCAGGCCCCTGACACGCGGTGTTGTGCCCGTGCACAACGGCGGGGCACCGCCGGTGGTCTCCCGCAGCGTTTCTTCCACTGCCCGTGGACGGGCGGCCCCCGCGGTGCTGGGGTGAGCGCCACGCGACGGCGGACGGGCCGTGCGGGACG
>NZ_LIPN01000244.1 GCF_001418325.1 Streptomyces atriruber
GGGGCCTTCGCCACGATCAAGCCCTACCGGCGTTAACAACGCTCGTGATCAATACATCTAGGGACCGCCGCGGGGCGCCTCGGCGCCGCCGCCACTCGCCCGCCCGGCTACTTGTCCTCGCCCCCGGCGCCCTTGTCGTGCCACCTGGGGTCGGTCTCCCACTCCAGGTTCCGGTCCGCTGCGGTCTGCATCGCCTGTTGTGCCTCCTCGCGCGAGCCGTAGGGGCCCATGCGGTCCTTGCCGGGGCAGTCCGGGCCCTCCTCCACCTTCTGGTGCTCCAGGCAGTAGAACCACTCGCCCGGCCTGCCGACCGTCCGCTTCTTGAACAGCGCCATGCCCCGCTCCTTCCCTCACCGCTCGGGTACCGCTCCTTGAGGCCATGCTGCCCCACGACGGCTGGCTAGACTCGCTGGCATGTCTGGCCAGTCACTGCTCGTCCCAGGGGAGCTCTCTCCCAACCGTTCCGTCCCCGGCAACATCCGCCGCCCGGAGTACGTGGGGAAACCCGCGCCGACCCCGTACTCGGGGCCCGAGGTGCAGACCCCCGAGACCATCGAGCTGATGCGTACCGCGGGCCGCATCGCCGCCCGCGCCATGGAAGAGGCCGCGAAGCACATCGCGCCCGGCGTGACCACCGATGAGCTGGACCGCGTCGCGCACGAGTACATGTGCGACCACGGCGCCTACCCCTCGACGCTGGGCTACCGCGGCTTCCCGAAGTCGCTGTGCAGCTCGGTCAACGAGGTCATCTGTCACGGGATCCCGGACTCGACCGTCCTGAACGACGGCGACATCATCAACCTCGACGTGACGGCCTACATCGGCGGCGTGCACGGCGACAACAACGCGACCTACCTCGTCGGCGACGTCGACGAGGAGTCGAAGCTGCTGGTCGAGCGGACCCGCGAGTCCCTCAACCGCGCCATCAAGGCCGTCCGCCCCGGCCGCCAGATCAACATCATCGGCCGGGTCATCGAGTCGTACGCCAAGCGCTTCGGCTACGGCGTGGTCCGCGACTTCACCGGCCACGGCATCAACACGTCCTTCCACTCCGGCCTGATCGTCCCGCACTACGACAGCCCGCACGCCACGACGGTCATCCAGCCCGGCATGACGTTCACGATCGAACCGATGCTGACGCTCGGCACGCACGAGTACGACATGTGGGAAGACGGCTGGACCGTTGTCACCAAAGACCGGAAGCGGACCGCCCAGTTCGAGCACACTCTGGTGGTGACGGACACCGGGGCGGACATCCTCACGCTGCCCTGAGGCGCGCCGCCCGAGAAAGATCAGGACCAGGAGGTTCCGAGGGCGGTGGGCGGGTAACTCTTTTACCGACAGGATGTCGGGAACCAGTTGACTTAGGTAAGCCTAACTTGCATGATCTGCAGGAGTCGCACTGGTTCCCGCCATTCCGTCAGCCCTCGGCTCCCCTGGAGGCACCGCATGGTCACGCCGCTCACGCCACTGACGCCGTTCTCGACGGTCATCCGCACCGCGTCGCACGAACAGCACACGGAGGCGGAGACCTCGTCGTTCATGAGCGACCTCCTCGGCGGCCGACTCGGCGTCGACGCGTACACGCGGTACACCGAGCAGCTGTGGTTCGTGTACCGCGCCCTGGAGGACGGCGCCCAGGCACTGCGCGACGACCCCGTCGCGGGGCCGTTCATACAGCCCGAGCTGGCCCGCGTGGGCGAGCTGGAGCGCGACCTCACGCACCTGCGCGGCGCGGACTGGCGCGAGGGCGTCACCCCGCTGCCCGCCACGGAGGCGTACGCGGCCCGGGTCACGGAGTGCGCCCGCACCTGGCCCGGTGGGTACGTCGCCCACCACTACACCCGCTACCTCGGCGACCTCTCCGGCGGCCAGATCATCCGCGGCAGGGCCGAGCAGACCTGGGGCTTCGCCCGCAAGGGCGACGGCGTGCGGTTCTACGTCTTCGAGGGCATCCCCAACCCGGCCGCGTTCAAGCGGAGTTACCGCGAGCTGCTCGACGGGATCGACGCGGTGGTCACGGACGACCTGGAGAAGAAGCGGATCGTCGACGAGTGCAAGCGCGCTTTCGCTTTGAATACGGCGGTGTTCCATGAGCTCGGGGAGGAGTTCCCGCTCAGCGCGTGACCAGCGCCGTCCTGCCGCCCACCTCGATCACCCCTGACGGCCCCGGGGCCGTCAAAATCTGCGAGCCGCGCCCTTGCGTGATGTTGAGGGCGCGGCCCAGTTCGTGCGTGAGCAGGAGGGCCGCCGCGCCCGTCGCCTCGTCCTCGTCGATGCCGTCGTCCCGACCGGGAAAGCCCCGCGCGCGCACGCGCCCCGCCGCCTCGTCCTGCCACGCCCAGGCGTAGATCCACTCCCCGGAGGGCGGCACGTCGAGCGCGTCGACCTCCGCCACCGTCCCGTACCGCCGCAGCGTCCTCGGCGGCGCCCACTCGGCCCGCGCCGCGATCCAGGTGAACTCGCCGTCCTGGCGGGACTCCACCACCCCTGCGGGCGTGACCAGTTCGGGCACGTCGAGGAGCCAGGACGTGCCGACGCAGGGGTGGCCCGCGAAGGGCAGCCGCAGGGTGGGCGTGTAGATGTCGATGACGCCGCGCTCGGGGTCGTCGACGTACACCGTCTCGCTGAAGCCGAGCTTCGCGGCCAGCGCCTGGCGGTCCGCGCGCATGGGGATGCGGGCCCCGTCGCGCACGACACCGAGTTCGTTGCCGTGCCGACCGTCGGGCCCGCAGAAGACGCGTACTACGTCGAGTGTTTCCAGTGCGTCGCTTGCATCGAGTGGTTCAGTCACCCGGGCATTGAAGCATCACACCGCTTCGGCGCCCCGGCGCCGTCGTGCCGCGACGACCGCACCCGCGCCCGCCGCGAGCGCCACGCCCGCCGCGCCGAGCAGCGCGGTCGAGGGGACGGAGGAGCCGGTGGCCGCGAGCGCGCCCGTGCCGCCGACCGAACCGCCGCCGCCCACCGAGCCGGAGCCCGTCGTGCCGGTGCCGCCCGCCTCCTCACCGCCGGTGCCGCCATCGGTCCCGCCGCCGGCCGGCAGTTCGGCGCCCGCCTTGCCGGACAGCGCGACCGTCACCGGGTCGAGCTTCTCGCCCGCCGGGTACGGGGAGCCGGTCGTGTCGTTGGCGAACTGCTCGGCGCCCGCCGCCGTGAGGGTCGCGGGCACCTTGTCGAGCAGCACGACGTCGCCCTTGGGCTCGTACGAGGCCTTGGAGAGGTCGAGCGTGGCGAACTTGACGTCGTTGTTGGTGCCCTTGGGCGTGGTGACGTCGACGAGCAGGGTGCCCTTGGCACCGTTCGCCCGCACCTTGAGGTCGCTGAACTTCATGTCGATGCCGTGCGCCGGGTACGTGAAGCGGACACTGCCGCCGAAGGAGGCGTCGACCTTCTTGGCGTCGGAGTTCAGGTCCGCCTTGGTGTGAGGGAACCGGTAGCCGCTGGAGATCTTCTTCGCGCCGCCAGCGACGGTGGCCTTGCCGCCGGTGGAGATGTACTTGCGGAAGGACTCCTTCAGCCCCCAGGACAGGTTGCCGTCGACGACGCCGCCCGCGGCCTTCTGCGACGCGCCGGGCTTCGGGGTCACGGCGGGCTCGGCGGGCCTGCTGGGCTTCGAGGGCTTCGAGGGCTTCGAGGGCTTGCCGGGGTCGGTCGGATCGGTCGGCTTGTCGGTGGGCTTGTCCGTGGGCTTGTCGGTGACGGGACCGCCCGGGGTCACCGTGAGCGTGGCCGGGTCGAGCTTCTCGCCCTCCGCGTACATGCCGTTGAACGCCTTGGCTCCCTTCGCGGTCAGCGTCGCCGGGATGTCCTTGAAGACCATCGCGCCGCCCTCTCCCTGGCCGGGGCCGACAGCGCTCAGGTCGAGCCGGGCGAGGTCGATGTCCTGCTGGACGGCGCCGTTGAGCGTCACGTCCGCCTGGATGGCGCCGGTCTTGCCCTTGGTGCGGACCTTGACGTCGGCGATGTCTATCTCGAAGCGGTGCACCGTGGAGGTGAAGCGGACGCTTCCCTTGAAGGCGGTGTCGGTGGCGTGGGTGCCGGTGTCGTACGTCCCCTTGCCGTCGGAGAACGTGAACACCCCGTTGCCCGCGGCCTGCGAGGCGCCGTCCTTGGCCTCGATCTTGCCGTGGGCCATGCCCATGACGTACTTGCGGAAGGACTCCTTCAGACCCCACTGCAACGTGCCGTCCTTGAGCTCCAGCTTCGGCGGGGCGGCCTTTCCGGTGCCACCGCCGTCGGCGGCGAGCGCGGGCAGGGAGAGGGCGCTCGCGCCGAGCGCGACGGCGGTCGCGACGGCTGCCGCGAGGGTCAGGGGACGACGGGTGGCGGCCATGATCAGGCTTCTCCTTGGGAGAGGGGGTGAGGGGGCGACGGTGACCGGCGAGGGCGGCCGGTCAGGACTCGTCTGGGGTGGTGGAGGACGCCGCGCGCTTCTTGCGTACGACTCCGAAGGCGACCGCCGCGGCGAGCAGCACCGCGACGCCCGCGCCGACGCCGATGGGCACGGCGTTCGACGAGGAGTCGGAGGACCGCGCGGCGTTCTCGGTCTTCGGCCGCTCAGCGTGCTCCGGCCCGGCGTCCGGCTTCGCGGACGAGCCGAGGTCGGGCAGCGCGGGCAGCCTCGCGCCGTCGTCGAGGGCGACGGCGAGCGACAGCGGGTCCATCGCGGAGCCCGCCTTGTACATGCCGCCGAACGCCTTGGCGCCCTCGGCGGTGAGCTTCGACGGCACTTCGGCGAGGGAGACGAGGCCGTCCTTCGGCTTCAACTCCCCCTCCGCCGCCGGGAAGGTGATCAGCGGGGCCTTCTTCAGGGTGGCGCCGCGGCCGCCCTTGCTGTCGACGTCCGCCGAGAGCGTGCCCTTGCCGTCCCGTACGTCGACGGCGACCTCGGAGAGCGTCAGGTCGAGGCCGTGTTCGCCGGTGAAGCGGACCGCTCCGGCGAAGTCCGCCGCGAGGGTCTGCTTCTTCTCGTCGTACGTGCCCTCGCCCCGGGGGAAGCGGAAGAGCGCGCCTCCGTCCTGGGCGCCGGCGGACAGCTTCCACTCGCCCTTGGCGATGGATCCGGTGACGTACTCGCGGAAGGTGCGGCGCACGCCCCAGTCGACGGCGGCGTCCTCGATGCGGCCCGCCTCGCCCTTCCCCTTCGACTTCGACTTCGACTTGCCGTCGGAGGGATCCTTCCCGGCGGGCTCGCGCGAGGGCTTCGTGTCCCCCGACTTCGCCACGAGGTCCGTCGACAGGCTCACCGGATCGAGCGCGGTGCCCGCCGTGTAGTACCCGGCGAAGGCCCTGGCGCCCTGCGAAGTGAGCTTCGCGGGAAGGTTGTTGAGGGCGATCGGCCCCGTGCCGCCCTTCATGTCGATGCCGGAGACGTCGAGCGAGGCGAGCGGCACCTGCGGGGTCGAGGTGACCTTGCCGGTGCCCTTCTCCTTGCTGACCATGTCGGCGTAGAGCGTGCCGGAGCCGCCGGAGACCCTCACGGTGGGGCGGCTGATCGTCAGGTCGAGCTCGTACGAGCCGCCCTTCTTGTGGCCGGTGAAGCGCACTCCGCCCGAGAAGCCCGCGCTGAACGCCCCGCCGTCCGGGTCGTACGAGCCCTTCGCCGAGTGGAAGCGGAACTGGCTGCCGCCGACCGTGGCCGCGCCCCCTCGCAGCGTCGAACTGCCTCGGGCGATGGGCCCGGTGACGTAGCTCTGGAAGGAGGACTTGATGCCCCAGTCGAGCCGTCCGCCCTGGACCGTGCGGTCCTCGGCGTGCGCGGCGGCCGCCGGGAGCAGGGCTGCGGCCAGTGCGGTGAGCGCGGCCACGACTGCGGTGCGGCCGATGGCGCGCGCCTGTCCGGACGAGGGCATGGGGGGACTCCTCCAGGTCTGACTGGGCCTAGCGAATTAGGTAAGGCTAACCTAAACTACGATCACTCCGGTCTGGAAGACCCCAACCGGAACCCGGACCGGACCGGGCCCCAACCACACGACAGGACGGTGGACTTCGGTGCGTATGCCGCGCTCACTCCGCATCGCCGGCGCATGGGCGGCCGTGCTCGCCCTCGGCCTCACCGGATGCGGGACGTCGGACGACGACGGCGGCGGGCAGGCGCCGAAGGCCGGTGCGCGGGCCGCGTCCCCCGACCGGGTCGAACCGCTCGGGACCCGGCCGAAGACCGAGCTCCCCGCCACCGTGACCTCGGCCGACGGGCACCGGGTGACGGTGCGGGACACCAGCCGCATCGTGCCGCTCACCGGCAGCCTGAACGAGATCGTCTTCACCCTGGGACTCGGCAAGAACGTCGTCGCCCGCGACATCACCGCCACCTTCGAGCAGGCGAAGAAGCTGCCGGTGGTGACGCGGGCGCACGACGTCTCGGCGGAGAGCGTGCTCTCGCTCGAACCGACCGTCGTCCTCGCGGACTCCACCACCGGTCCCGCCGAGGCCATCGACCAGATCCGCGACGCGGGCATCCCCCTCGTCGTGTTCGACCCCGCGAAGAGCCTCGCCGACGTGAGCCCGCGCATCGAGGCCGTGGCCAAGACCCTGGGCGTCGAGAAGTCGGGCGCCGAGCTGTCGAAGCGCACGGAGCGGCGGATCGCGGCGGTCCGCGACGACATCCCCGCGGGGACCCGCGAGAAGAAGCCGCGGGTCGCCTTCCTCTATCTGCGCGGCTCGGCGTCCGTCTATCTGCTCGGCGGCCGCGAGTCCGGGGCGGGTTCGCTCCTCGATGCGGCGGGCGCGGTCGACGCGGGCGGGGAGTCCGGGCTGAAGAAGGACTTCACGGCCATCACGAGCGAGGCGCTCGCCAAGGCCGCGCCGGACGCGATCCTGGTGATGCGCAAGGGGCTCGAATCGGTGGACGGCGTGGCCGGACTCCTCAAGATCCCCGGCGTCGCCGAGACCCCCGCGGGCCTGGACCGGCGCGTCGTCTCCATCGACGACGGGGTGCTCCTCAACTACGGGCCGCGCACCGACCAGGTGCTGAAGTCTCTGGTGGAGCAGCTCTACGGGGACGCCGAGTGAGCGTCCTGACCAAGACCGCGGACGCCGAGGTCCCCGCGCCGCCCGACACGTCCC
>NZ_LIPN01000245.1 GCF_001418325.1 Streptomyces atriruber
GCGGGCAAGTCGACGCTGGCGCACCACGTGGCGCTGGCCCTGACGGGTTCCGTGCCGCCCGGTCCGCTGGCGGCCCTGTCGGGCCGCGTGCCGCTCGTCGTGGAGCTCCGCGAGTACGCCGCCGCGCCCTGGCGGGACCGTACCTTCGAGGACTTCTTCGACCACCTGCACACCACGAAGGGCCTGGCACCGCCGCGTCCGGTACTCGGGCGGCTCCTCGCCGAGGGGCGCGTGGTCGTCGTCTTCGACGGGCTCGACGAGCTCTTCGACCCCGCGGCGCGCGAGCAGGTCGGCCACCGCATCGCCGACTTCGCGAGCCGCCGCGGGGCGGCCGGGACACGGGTGGTCGTCACCTCCCGCGTCATCGGCTACCAGCGAGGCGTGCTCGAACGCGCCGACTTCGCCCACCACATGATCCAGGATCTGAGCGCCGAGCAGATCGGCCGCTTCACGCGCCAGTGGTACGCGACCGCGTGCCCGCACGACACCGAGCGCGCCGGACGCCTGTCCCGCCGCCTCCAGGAGGCGGTCACCGGCTCCCGGCCCATACGCGAACTCGCGGGCAACCCGCTCCTGTTGACGATCCTGGCCATCATCGGCCGCCGCAGGGAGCTGCCCCGCGACCGGCAGGGCGTCTACCGCCACGCGGTCGCGGTCCTGGTCGCCCACTGGGACGAGCACGCCAAGCACCTGCGGGACCCGGCCGGAGCCGACGCGATGTCGTACCTGGGCGACGAGGACCGGCACGAGCTGCTCCGCCTCGTGGCGCGCCGCATGCAGGACGGCCGCGGCGGCATCGCGGGCAACCACATCCACGCCGACGAACTCCTCGCCACGTTCAGGCAGTACCTGTGCGAGCAGTACGAACTGCCCGTCGCGCAGGCGGTGGCGGCGGCCCGCACGATGGTCCGGCAGTTCCGGGAGCGGAACTTCATCCTGAGCCATTACGGGGGCGGGGTGTACGGGTTCGTGCACCGGGCGTTTCTTGAGTATCTGGCGGCGGAGGACATCGACCGGCGGTACACCCGCTACCGGGAGTGGAGCCGGGCGGAGCTCGTCGAGCAGGTCTTCGCCGCGCATGCGGCGGACCCCGCCTGGCACGAGGTGCTGCTGCTCCTGGTCGGGCAGATCGGGGAGCCGGAGGCCGCGGCGGCGATCGACCGGCTGCTGGCGCTGCACCGGTCGCGGACCGGCGAGGACGACACGCGGTTCGTCGTGCTGGCGGTCCGTGCGCTGGCGGAGGTGCGCAGGGTCGGGCCGCTGGCGGCGCAGAGCCGGGCGGTCGTCGACGCGGTGATCTCCGTGCTGGAGTCGGTGGATCCCGACAGCTACGTACTGCCCGAACTCGCCGATGCGCTGCCCGCGTTCGGGGCCTTCGCGCCCCACTGGAGCGGCCGGGCCCGGCTGCTGCGCTGGTTCCATCTGCGGGGGCAGTACGCGCGTGCGGCGGGGCTGTCCGTACGGATCGCCTGCGCGCTGTATCAGGGGGCGGCGCCGCACCGGATCATGGCGGTGCACGGCCATACCCCGGAGCTGCAGGGCGAGGCCATGGAGCACCTGGTCCGCAGGTGGGGCGGCGAGGGCGCGACCTGGGACGTGCTCCGCGAGCGCATGGTCGCCGACCGGGCCTCCGAGGCCAGGAAGGCCGCCCTGCTGCTCCTGCGCGGACACCGGTGGGACGAGGCGGCCGTGCGGGAGCTGGTGCGGGAGCGGGCGGTCGCCGACCCGAGCGAATGGGTGCGCAAGGCCGCGCTGCACGCGCTCGCCACGGACCCGTCGGACGAGGAGAGGGACGTGGCCGCCCAGGCCCGGGAGCGTGCGACGGCCGATCCTCATCCGCTGGTCCGTGGCGAGGCGCTGCGGTCCCTGGCCCGGTTGCGGGGCGGTGAGGAAGAGACGCTGCGGCTGATCCGGACCGAGGTGGCGTCCGCCGCGGAGCCGGTCGTGCGGGCGGCGGCCGTGGAGGTCCTGTATCTGCAGTGGAAGTCGGACCCCGGCACGCGCGGCCTGGTCGTCGAGGCCGGCGTCCGGGATTCCTCGGCCCGTGTCCGGCAGTTGGCGTTGGCCGTGCTGCAGCACGGGTGGCGGGAGGAGGCCGCCACCCTGAGCCTTCTGTGCGAGCGCGTCGTCGACGACCCCGATGAGTTCTTCCGGGGTGCCCTGCTGGATTCGATGATGACCGGCTGGCCCGATCACCGCCGGGTCCGGGAGCTGGCGGGCGACCGCTTGTGCCACGACCCCTCCGAATACGTCCGCTACCGGGCCCTGGACGCGTGGCGCCGGGGGCCGGACGACGATGACGCCGCGTGGGAACCGCTGCGTCGCTGCGCACGGCACGACGAGCGGTTCACGATGCGGAGTCTCGCTCTGGGAAAGCTGAGTGACCTCGCCGGGGACGACGCAGCCACCGCGGAGCTGCTGCGCGACAGCCTGTTCGACGACCCCGACGGCGGCACCCGCGCCAACGCCCTGTACTGGCTCACGAAGCTGCGCCCCGCCGACGAGGCCGTCTGGCGACTGACCCGTGAACTGGCGGTCGATGCCCCGCACGGGAGCACCCGCGCGGTCGCCCTTCGACAGCTGGTCGCGTGCCGGGGCGAGGACCCCGGCACGTGGCAACTGGTCCGGGGCCGCGCCGTCACCGACCCCGACCAGAACGTCCGGCTGGAGGCAGCCCGGCAGCTGGGCGCCCGGCACGAGGCGGGGGACTTCCTCCGCGCCCTGGCGGTCGGCGACCCAGCCCCGGCGGTCCGCCGCGCCGCCCTGCAGGCGCTGGGCCGGCGTCCGGACGGAGTGGCCGGTGCGCGGCAGGCCGTCGCCGGTCTCGCCGCCGACGACCCCGACGACCGCACCCGCCTCGTCGCCCTCCGGCTGCTCGGCGTCCTGCATGCCTCGGACCCGGGTACGGGCAACGTCCTGCGTGAGCGCGCGCGCTCCGACACCGACCCCAAGGTCCGCCGCTCGGCCCTGCGGTGGCTGGCCGTCGTCGACCCGGGCGACTCCGCCGCCGAGGCGGTCCGCGACCGCGCCGTCGCGGATCCGGCCGCCGACGTGCGCATCGCCGCCCTGCGCGTCCTTGCGTTCGGCTGGCCGGAGCGTCCGGACACGCTGCCGCTGCTCAGGGAGCGGACCGGCGCCGACGCCGACTCGGAGGTCCGTGAGGAGGCCGTACGCGCCCTCGCGGCGGCGGAGGCGATGGCGCCGCCCGACGGGGAGCTGCCGTGACGCACGAGGGTGCGTAGGGGGGCGCAAGGGGGCGGCGGGGCGGCTCGGCGACGCGATGCCGGGCTACCGCCCGGTCAGCCTCCGCAGCGTCGCCCGCCCCGCGCGGCCCCACCTGACCTTGCCGCCGGGCAGGCCCCGTTCGCCGTT
>NZ_LIPN01000246.1 GCF_001418325.1 Streptomyces atriruber
GCCGCCCGCCCCCTGCCCGCCGCCCGACGAGACCTGTCCGGCAACAAACTGCACTGCGGGAGCAAGCGGTGAACGGAACGTCCGAAGGGACCGCATCCACGGTCACAGCACCCGACCGAACCCGTACCGACGTCACGGAGCGTCGCCGAATCGACGGGTCCGACTACCGCGGTGCCTTCGCGGCCGCGCCCCTGCCCCTCGCGGTCGTCGACGGCGACGGCCTCGTCATCAGCGCCAACGACGCCCTGGCCGCCCTCTTCAACGCGGCCCCAGGCGCGCTCACCGGGCGCGTCGCCGCCGACCTGATCGATCTGGGCTCCGACACCCGCACCTGGCACGCGTACCGCGAGGTGCTGCGCGGCCGGCAGGCCAAGCTGCGCTGCACCCGGCGCCTGAAGCACCCCGACGGGCACTCCCTCTGGGTGCAGATCACGGTCTCGCCGATGCCGGAACCCGTCGACCGGGGCGAGGGCGGCGCCGTCCTGCTCGCCGTCACCGACATCAGCGTGCGCCGCGAGCTGCAGGCCAGGCTGCGCCACGTGCAGATGCACGATCCGGTGACCCGGCTGCCCAACCGCAACCTGTTCTTCGAGCGCCTCGCGACCGCCCTGGAGGCGGGCACGTACGACGGCACGAGCACCGGCCGGATCGGGCTCTGCTACCTCGACCTCGACGGGTTCAAGGCGGTCAACGACACCCTCGGCCACCGGGTCGGCGACCGGCTGCTCGCCGCCGTCGCGGAGCGGCTCACGCGCTGCGCCGACCGGGCCGGGTACGGCAGGGCGACGGCACCGCTCGTCGCGCGGCTCGGCGGCGACGAGTTCGCGCTGCTCGTCGAGGACTCGACCGGCACCGACCAGTTGGCCGAGCTCGCCGACACGACGCTCAAGGCGCTGCAGGAACCATTCGACCTGTCCGGGCAGCGGCTCTCCGTCTCCGCGTCCATCGGCGTCGTGGAGCGGCGCGCCGCGGGCACCACGACGACGGGCCTGATGCAGGCCGCCGACACCACGCTGTACTGGGCGAAGACCGACGGCAAGGCCCGCTGGACGCTGTTCGACCCCGAGCGCAACGCCCACCGGATGACCCGGCAGGCCCTCGCGAGCTCGCTGCGGCCCGCGGTCGAGCGCGGCGAGTTCGTCCTGGAGTACCAGCCGTTGGTGGGACTCGACGACGAGGGCCTGCACGGGGTCGAGGCGCTGGTGCGCTGGCAGCATCCGCAGTTCGGACTATTGACGCCGAATCGGTTCATCGGATTGGCCGAGGAAGACGGTTCGATCGTGCAGCTGGGCCGCTGGGTGCTGCGGAGCTCCTGTCTGCAGGCCCGGCGCTGGCAGCTGGAGCACCCGGAGCGGGAGCCGGTGTTCGTCAGCGTCAACGTGGCGGTGCGGCAGGTGTGGGACTCGGACCTGGTCGCCGACGTCGCGGAGATCCTCGCCGAGACCGGACTCCCGGCCCACCTCCTGCAGCTGGAGCTCACCGAGTCCGCCGTGATGGGGTCGGCGGGCCGCCCGCTCCAGGCGCTGCAGGCGCTCAGCGACATGGGCGTGCGGATCGCCATCGACGACTTCGGGACGGGCTACTCGAACCTCGCGTACCTCAGCCGGCTCCCCGTCTCCGTCCTCAAGCTGGACGGCTCCTTCGTACGGGGTTTCCAGTACGAGGAGGGCGAGGAGCACACCAACCCCGCCGACGAGGTCATCGTCGAGGCGATGGTGCAGCTCGCCCACCGGCTGGGCCTGACGGTGACCGCCGAGTGCGTGGAGACCGCCGCGCAGGCCACCCGCCTGCGGCGGATCGGCTGTGACACGGGACAGGGCTGGCTCTACTCCCGGCCGGTCGCGGCGGATCGTATCTCCATACTGCTGAAGGGGGCCGCCTGAGCCGTCGCCCCCTCCGGCAAGGGGAATGGCTACGCCTTCGGCAGGCCGTACGCGTCCGCGATCAGGTCGTAGCTGCGCAGGCGCGCCTCGCCGCTGTGGGCGTTGGCCGTGAGCATCAGCTCGTCGGCGCCGGTGCGCTTGGCGAGGTCGTCCAGGCCGCTGCGGACCTGGTCGGGGGTGCCGTGGACGACGTTGGAGTTCCAGCTGGTGATGAACTCCCGCTCCATCTCGCTGAACCGGTGCGCCTCCGCCTCCTCGGGGGTGGGCACGAGGCCGGGGCGGCCGGTGCGCAGGCGGACCATGTTCAGGGCGGCGGCCATGACCTGGCGGCGGGCCTCGTTCTCGTCCTCGGTCGCGAGCGCCGAGACGCCGATGAGGGCGTAGGGGGCGTCAAGGAGCGCGGAGGGCTTGAACGACTCGCGGTAGAGGTCGAGCGCCGGGATCGTGTTCTGCGCGGAGAAGTGGTGCGCGAAGGCGAACGGCAGGCCGAGGGCGCCCGCGAGGCGGGCGCTGAAGCCGGAGGAGCCGAGCAGCCAGATCGGCGGGCGGTGCGGGGACTGGACGCCGCCGGGCGAGGTCGCCTGGACGGGGCCGGGGACGGCGTGGATGCGGCGGTAGGGGTGGCCGTCGGGGAAGTCGTCGTCCAGGAAGCGCGTGAGCTCGGCGAGCTGCTGCGGGAACTCGTCGGCGCCTTCGCCCAGCCGCTCGGTGCGGCGCAGGGCGGCGGCGGTGGCGCCGTCCGTGCCGGGGGCGCGGCCGAGGCCCAGGTCGACGCGGCCCGGGGCCATCGCCTCCAGGGTGCCGAACTGCTCGGCGATGACGAGCGGGGCGTGGTTGGGCAGCATGACGCCGCCCGAGCCGAGCCGGATGCGTGCGGTGTGGGCGGCGAGGTGGGCGAGGATCACGGCCGGGGACGAGGAGGCGACGCCGGGCATGGAGTGGTGCTCGGCGACCCAGTAGCGGTGGTAGCCGCGGGCCTCGGCCAGCCTGGCGATGTCGACGCTGGTGCGCAGGGCGTCGGTGGCGGTGCGCCCCGCGCCGACGGTGACGAGGTCGAGGACGGACAGGGGCACGGGCGCGGTGCCGTGCCGCTCGCCGCGGATGCCGTCGTCGGTCGGGTCCACTGTCACTTGGGGTGCCTCCTGCACTGCGTACATACGTCGTCTCGTGGCTCTCGTGGCTACGGAACCGGGAACAGGAGGCTCACTCCGTTTTATTCCCCCACTCGGCGGCACGTCGGCACGGCCGCCCGACTACGGTGCTGGCCATGGCTGATCCCCTGAAGACCCTCGTCGACGGAGTCGAGGTCGAGGTGCCCAACACCATCCCCGACATCCGCGCCGCCCTGCCAAAGGACCGGCGCGCGGAGTTCGACCGGGACATCAACGCGGCGGGGATCGACGAGATCCACGCGGTGATGCGGCACTGGATGCTGGAGGCCGTGCCCGATCCCGACGCCGAGGCCCGCCTCGCCCGGCTGGCCTCCGACGAGGCCGAGCGGCGGGGCACGTCGTGAGCCCCCGCCACCGCAGGGCCCACCGCGTCACCTACGCGCCGCCCGCCGACGACACCCTCGCCAAGATGGGCGACGCCGACGCGTTCCGCGCCACCCTCTCCCGCACCCTGGGCCGGTATCCGTACGGCCACGGCTCCACGCCCGTACGGGACGACCCGGACCGCAGGGAGGCGACCGTCGACGGCGCCATCGTCCTCTACTACGTCTCCGGGTCGGTCCAGACGTTAACGGTGGTCAGACTGATCCTCAGCCCGTGACCGCCCGGCCGTCTACTTCCCGGCCTGGACCAGCGGCTCCTTCGTGAAGAGGGCGCCCAGCGCCGGTGCGTTCACCCTGCGCTGGGCCAGCCGCAGGGCCTCCCAGACCGTGACCTGGTTCGCCGTCAGGACGGGCTTGCGGAGGTCGGCCTCCAGGTCGCGGACGTACGCCGCCGTGTGCAGGGCCGTGTCCGGCAGGAGCAGCGCCTCGGCGTCCGGGTGGTCGCCCGCGCGGGCCAGCGCGAAGACCTCGTCGCGGCCCCACGTGCCCACCTCGGCCGCCGTGATGATGCCGCTCCCCCTGACCGCCACGACCTCCACGCCCCCGTCCTTCAGGAAGGCCGAGAAGTGCCCGGCCACGTCCTCCGGATACGTCGCGGCGACCGCGACGCGGGCGGCTCCCACCTCGCGCGCGGCGTGGGCGAAGGCGAACGACGTCGACGAGGCGGGCAGCCCGGCCGCCACGGCCAGCTTGCGGACCTGGTCGTGCGCGCCCTGCCAGCCGAAGACGAAGCTGGCGCTGGTGCACGCCCACACCACCGCCTCGGCGCCGGAGAGCCGCAGCTCCTCGACGCCCGCGGCGAGCCGGTCGGCCGAGCCCATTTCGAGCAGCGCGTCGACCCGGTGCGCGTCCTCACCGATGTCCGTGTGGACGACCTGCAGCCGGATGTCGCTGCCGAGCATCTGCTCCATGCGGGGATAGTCGTCCTCGGCCGAGTGCCCCGGGTAGAGAAATCCGAGTGCCGTCACGTCCAGCCTCCTCCTTCTGCGGGTGGTACTTCGGGCAGGCCCTGGGGCGGCGCCGGCGGGTTCAGCGGCGGACTCGCGCCCGGCCTCGCCGTCGGATCGATCAGCGCCTGATAGGGCCCTACCGCACGCGTACCCAGTCGACGCAGCGCCGACCACATCGTCACCTGGTTCGCGGAGATCACCGGCATGCGCAGTTCCGCTTCCAGTTGCGGGATCACGTCGTACGTCGGGAGGTTCGTGCAGCTGATGAAGAGGCAGTCCACGCCGCCTTCGCTGCCGCGGACCGCGCGGCGGGCCATGTCGGCCACGTCCCGGTAGGGCACCTTCCAGATGTGCCGGGTGAGACCGAGATAGGCGCGTCCCGCAACGGCCGCCCCCGCCTCCGCCAGGTACTCCTCCAGGGACTGGGTGACCGACCAGGTGTAGGGCGTGACGAGCGCGACGCGCCGCGCGCCCAGTTCGTCGAGGGCTTCCAGGAGTGCGCCCGATGTGGTCACCGCGGCGACCGCGCCCTCGCGGGTCATGGCCTCGCACATCGCGCGTTCACCCGGTGTACCGCCGACGAAGCTGCCCGACGTACAGGCGTACGCCAGGACTTCGGGCTCGGCGGCGGTGAGTGCGCGGACCGCCTCGGCGAGGGTCTCGTGCTCGCTGACCAGGCGCGCGAGGTCGAGGCTGACCTCCACGGGTACGTACGGCGTCCGGGTCAGATGGAGGGAGACCTCGTCCGGGATCCAGCGCCACAGTTCGCGGTCGAGGACGAAGTCGAAGGGGGCGACGACACCTACACCTCGCTGTGGGTGCGGTCCGCCGAGAAAAGAGACGTCCATGAGCAGTCCCCAAGTTCGTGCGTGGGTTCAGGGACCGGCCGGGGGCCGGGGACGAGCGATGCCGGCGACGCGCCGGGACGTCGGGACGGGGAGTGGCTGCGCGGACGAACCGACACAGCGTGTGCTAGCGGCTGCACGGAGAGTACTGGTTCTTGGAGAGCCGGTACAGCAGTGCCTCTGTTGACGAAGGTAGGTTCGGGTGCGAGCGTGGTCAATCCGCACATCTCAGACGGCTGAGCCGACTTTCTGACGGGGCTCGGCCGTACCTCTGAACAGGGAAGCGGAATCTCATTGCGAAACGGTGTCCCGTCGGTTTCCGAAACGACCGTCCTCGTCCTTGACGCCGAGCCACCGACCCCGCCGCCACGCCTCGGCAGCCTGGCCGGGCAGGCCCGGATCCTGCACGCCGACGAGGCCACGCTGGCCGAACGACTGCCCCTCGCCGACGCGCTGTTGGTCTGGGACTTCACCTCGGACGCGGTGCGCCGCGCCTGGCCCGGCTCGGGGCCGCGGCCCCGCTGGGTGCACACCGCGAGCGCGGGCGTGGACCATCTGATGTGCCCCGAACTCGCCTCGTCCGACACCGTGGTGACGAACGCCCGGGGCGTCTTCGACCAGCCGATCGCGGAGTACGTGGCCGCGCTGGTGCTTGCCATGGCCAAGGATCTGCCGCGCACCCTGGAGCTGCAGCGCGAGCGCTCCTGGCGCCACCGCGAGACCCAGCGGATCGCGGGCACGCGCGCGTGCGTGATCGGTTCGGGGCCCATCGGGCGGGCCATCGTGCGCACGCTGAAGGGGCTCGGCATCATCACCGCCCTGGTGGGCCGCACGGCGCGGCCCGGGGTGCACGGCGCGGACGAGCTCGACCGGCTGATGGCGCGGGCCGACTGGGTGGTGTGCGCGGCGCCGCTCACGGACGACACGCGGGGCATGTTCGACGCCCGCCGCTTCGGCTTCATGCAGCCGTCGGCTCGGTTCATCAACATCGGGCGCGGGCCCCTCGTCGTCGAGGACGACCTGGTCGAGGCCCTGTCCAAGCGGTGGATCGCGGGCGCCGCCCTCGACGTGTTCGAGAACGAGCCGCTGCCCGCGGACAGCCCGCTGTGGACGACGCCGGGGCTGCTCGTCTCCCCGCACATGAGCGGCGACACGATCGGCTGGCGCGACGCGCTGGGAGCGCAGTTCGTCGAGCTGTTCGAGGCATGGGCGGCGGACCGGCCGCTGACGAACGTGGTCGACAAGGAACGTGGGTATGTCCCAGGTCATTGATCACCCCGTCTGCTGAGGAGCCTGCATGACCGAGCTCGCGGATCTCACGGCCGTACAACTCGTCGACGGCTATCGCAAGGGCGAATTCAGTCCGGTCGATGCGGTCCGTGCCGCCTTGCGCCGGGCCGAGCGGACCCAGCCGGCGGTGAACGCCTTCGTGCGCATCGCCCAGGATTCGGCGTTGTCGCAGGCCGAGGCCAGTACGGAGCGGTGGCGGCGGGGTGCGCCGCAGGGCCTGGTGGACGGCGTTCCGGTGTCGGTGAAGGATCTGCTCCTGCTGCGCGGCGAGCCGACGCTGCGCGGCTCGCGGACGGTGCGCCCGGAGGGCAAGTGGAACGAGGACGCGCCCTCGGTCGCCCGGCTGCGCGAGCACGGCGCGGTGTTCATCGGGCGGACCACCACACCGGAGTTCGGCTGGAAGGGCGTGACGGACGGACCGCAGAGCGGTGTCACCCGGAATCCGCATGATCCGTCGCGCACGTCGGGCGGTTCCAGCGGGGGCAGCGCGGCCGCCGTGGCGGTCGGCGCGGGCCCCCTTTCGCTCGGCACGGACGGCGGCGGCTCGGTGCGGATCCCGGCCTCGTTCTGCGGGATCTTCGCGCTGAAGCCGACGTACGGCCGGGTGCCGCTGTATCCCGCGAGCCCGTTCGGCACGCTCGCCCACGTCGGGCCGATGACGCGCGACGCCGCGGACGCGGCCCTGATGATGGAGGTCATCACGGGCCCCGACGACCGCGACTGGTCGCAGCTGGGTCCCGTGGCGGGGAGCTTCCGGACAGGCCTGGACGGGGGCGTGCGCGGGCTGCGCGTCGCCTACTCCCCTTCGCTGGGCGGGCAGGTCGCGGTGCGTCCCGCCGTCGCGGCGGCGGTGCGCGGGGCGGTGGAGTCGCTCGCCGCGCAGGGGGCGTACGTCGAGGAGGCCGACCCCGACTTCTCCGATCCGGTGGAGGCCTTCCACACCCTGTGGTTCAGCGGGGCGGCGCGCGTCGTGCAGCATCTGTCGCCCGCGCAACGGGAGTTGCTCGACCCGGGGCTGCGGGAGGTCTGCGGGCAGGGCGCGCGGTACAGCGCGCTGGACTACCTCGCGGCCGTCGACATCCGCATGGACCTCGGGCGCCGCATGGGCCGCTTCCACTCGGCGTACGACCTGCTGGTCACGCCGACGCTGCCGATCACGGCGTTCGAGGCGGGCGTCGAGGTGCCGAAGGGGTCGGGGCACCGGCGCTGGACCGGCTGGACCCCGTTCACGTACCCCTTCAACCTGACCCAGCAGCCCGCCGCGACGGTGCCCTGCGGGGTCGACGGCGACGGCCTGCCCATCGGGGTGCAGATCGTGGGGGCGCGGCACGCGGACACGGTGGTGCTCCGTGCCGCGCACGCGCTGTACGAGTCGGGCAGCGCGACGATCGCGCCGCCCGCACTCGGCTGAACACGCCTCAGGCGCGGCGGAAGTTCAGCGTCTCGCCCTGTGCGCCCGCGCGCCACAGGTCGTTGCAGGCCTCGGCCATCCGGTCGAGGCCTTCGACGATCTGGCCCCAGACGATGCCGGGGACCCAGCCGACGTCACCGTTCAGGAGCAGGTTGTTGCGTTCGTAGAAGAGGGCGAGGTCGACGACGGTGGTGCCCGCCCGTACGTCGGCCTCCGCCTCGTACCCGTACGCCTGGGTGCCCAGTTCCGTCCCGGAGAAGGAGAAATAACAGAGATCTCCCGGGATGGGTGTGACGGTCGGATTCTCCAGCGGCGGCTCACGGTCCGCAAAGGCCGGAAAGAGGGCATAGATCTCGTTGCGCGCATACTTCGCGTGATAGACGTCCGAGCCGAGCGGCAGTGCCTCCCACACCGCCGCGCAGGTCACCGGAGCCCGGTCGTCGAGCAGTTTTGCCGTGCACTGAACCCCTCGCTTGGCGAGGGAGACTTCGATGAATCGCTCTGCCATGTGTCCCATGCTCCTCCCTGGGTCAAGGGCACAACGATTGCACCAGGGGCCTGAATTCATCGGCATAACTCGCTTGGAGTCGGGTAGCCGCGCGCCCATGGCTCCACCACTTGGGAACAACGAGGGATTCACAGGCAGAGCGGTGCGCCGCCGCGCGCTGCTCACCGGAGCGGGCGGGGCGGCTCTGGGCGTATTCGGGGCGTCGGCATGCAGCCGCGTTCCCGACGAGGGGAAGGTTGAGGGGGGCGATCTGCTGGACCGCCTGCGCGACAGCGGCACGGTCAGGATCGGTGTCGCGGGCGAGGTCCCGTTCGGATACATCGACGAGAACGGCGAGGTCACGGGCGAGGCACCGGCGATCGCCAAGGTCATCTTCCCCCGCCTCGGCGTACCCAAGGTGGAGGCGGTGCCCACCAAGTTCGGCGCCCTGATCCCCGGTCTCACACAGGCCCGGCAGTTCGACGTGGTGTCGGCGGGGATGTACATCACGCCGGTCCGCTGCGCCCAGGTGCTGTTCTCCGACCCCGACTACCTGATGCTCGACTCCTTCATCGTGAAGAAGGGCAACCCGCACGGCATCAAGGACTACGACGACATCGCCAAGAAGGGTCTGAAGCTGGCGAGCGGCACCGCCTACGCGGAGATCGCCTACGCCGAGGCCGCCGGCGTGAAGGACGTCCTCATCCTGCCCGATCAGGTGGCGGGGATGGATGCCGTGGCCCAGGGCCGGGTGGACGCCTTCGCCGGCACCAACGTCACCGTGCGCACGGTGATCAAGAACAACGCGCGGGTCGAGGCGACGGAGGCCTTCCAGCCCATAGTCGACGGCAAGCCTGCCTACGGCGCGGGCGGCTTCGCCTTCCGGCCCTCCGAGAAGAACCTGCGGGACGCCTTCAACAAGGAGCTGCACAAGCTCAAGGACAGCGGTGAACTCCTGCGGATCGTGAAGCCGTTCGGCTTCACCGAGACCGAGATGACGAAGCTGACCGTGGAAAAGCTGTGTCCCCCGGCGAAGGGCGCCTCGTCATGATGTCGTCGCAGTTCTTCGAGAACTGGTTCCTGCCGGGCATCTGGATCACCGTCCAGGTCACGTTCCTCAGCGCCGCCCTCGCCTTCGTGATCGCCTTCCCGATCGGTGTGCTGCGCACGTCGCGGCTGTGGATCGTGCGGTTCCTCGCCGGGGCCTACTTCGAGATCTTCCGCAGCACGTCGTCGCTGGTCTTCATGTTCTGGATCGCGTTCACGGTGCCGCCGCTGTTCAACATCAGCTTCCAGCCGATGTTCGCGGGCGTGCTCGCGCTCGGCATCACCTACGGAGCGTACGCCTCCGAGATCGTGCGCGGCGCGCTCGCCGCGGTGCCGCCCGCGCAGCGCGAGGCGGGCATCGCCCTGAACTTCACCCCGCTGCAGCGGCTGCGCCGCATCGAGCTCCCGCAGGCCTGGCCGGAGATGATCCCGCCGTTCAACAACCTGCTCATCGAGCTCCTGAAGGGCACCTCGCTGGTGTCCCTCATCGCGGTGGCCGACATGACGTTCGCCGGTGACCTGCTGCGGCTCGTCAAGAACGAGAGCGCACCGATCTACACGCTGCTGCTCGCCCTGTACTTCGTCTTCGCGTTCATCCTCACGCGCGGCATGCGGCTCCTGGAGCGGCACGCCAAGAAGCGGGTGGGACAGACGACGGAGAAGACGAGCCTCTTCGGCGGGCTGCGCTCCAAGTCGTCGATCGACGTCGTCTCGGGCACGGGGGGTGCCAAGTGAACTGGAACTGGGATCACGTCGACGAATTCATGCCGCTCTTCTGGGACGGCGTGGAGCTCACCCTCAAGGCGCTGCTCTTCGGCTCCTTGATCGCCTTCTCCCTCGGTCTGGTCTGGGCGGTCGCCCAGCGCTCGCCGAAGAAGTGGATCCGCTGGCCGGTGACGATGGTCACCGAGTTCATCCGGAACACCCCGCTCCTGGTGCAGCTGTTCTTCCTGTTCTACGTGGTGCCCGAGTGGGGCCCTTCCATGTCTCCGCTCACCACGGGCATCGTGGGCCTGGGGCTGCACTACTCGACGTACACCTCGGAGGTCTACCGGGCAGGCATCGAGGGCGTACCGGCGGGCCAGTGGGAGGCGGCGACCGCGCTCAGCCTCTCCAAGCGCCGCACCTGGACGGCCGTCGTCCTGCCGCAGGCGGTCCGCAGGGTCATCCCCGCGCTCGGCAACTACGTGATCGTCATGCTGAAGGAATCGCCGCAGATGGCGGCCATCGGCGCGCTCGACATGCTGGGCCAGGCCCAGAACTACAGCCAGACGACCTTCACCTTCGAGGCGATCAGTGTGGTCGGTGTCGCCTTCATCGTCATCGCCTACCCGGCCTCTCTTCTTCTGCGAGTTTTGGAGCGTCGCCTTGTCCGCTGACAACAGCACTTCCCAGGAAATCCCCAATCCGGCCGTCGACGGCAGCGAGCTGATCCGCTTCGACAAGGTCGTCAAGCGCTACGGCTCCAACGTCGTCCTCGACGAGCTGGACTTCTCCGTCGCCTCCGGCAAGCACGTGACGCTGATCGGGCCCTCCGGTTCCGGCAAGACCACGATCCTGCGGCTCCTGATGACGCTGGTGAAGCCGGAGCAGGGCACGATCAAGGTCGGCGGCAAGTACCTCACCCACGAGGAGAAGAACGGCAAGCTCGTGCCCGCGGGCGAGAAGCACGTCCGTGAGGTCCGCAAGAACATCGGGATGGTGTTCCAGCAGTTCAACCTCTTCCCGAACATGAAGGTGCTGCGGAACATCACCGAGGCGCCCGTCTCCGTCCTCGGCATGTCCAAGGACGAGGCCGAGGTGCGGGCCCGCGAGCTGCTGGACATGGTGGGGCTCGGCGACCGCTGCGACGCCTATCCGACGCAGCTCTCCGGCGGCCAGCAGCAGCGCGTCGCCATCGCGCGGGCCCTGGCGATGCGCCCGCAGGTGCTGCTGCTCGACGAGGTGACGTCCGCGCTCGACCCGGAGCTGGTGGCGGGCGTCCTGGACGTGCTCCGCGACATCGCGCACACCACGGACATCACGATGCTGTGCGTGACGCACGAGATGAACTTCGCCCGGGACATCTCCGACCAGGTACTGATGTTCGACTCGGGTCGGGTCATCGAGTCCGGGACCCCGGAGAAGATCTTCACGGAGCCGGAGCACGAGCGCACCCGCGAGTTCCTCAGCGCGGTGCTGTGACGGTTGAGGCGGGCCCACGGTCACGGGCATGACCTGGGCATATGCCAGAGTGGCGCGTTCCTGATGACGGATCAGGAGCGCGCCGCCAATCTCCTCAACAGACGCTCCGAATACGTCACTTGACGGTTATCGTGGTACGGAGCCCGACTGTCCGGAACAGTTCCACGCAGGGGGAAGCCGTGGCGATGCAGCACGAGGCGATCACGCCGCACCGCTCCGTCCAGAGCGCCCTGCGGGTGCTCGAGACCGTCGCCCGGCACAGCACCGGAGTGACCGCGGCCCGGATCGCCCGCGACACCGGAGTGCCCCTGGCCCAGCTCACCCCCCTGCTGCGCATGCTGACCAGCGAGGGGTACGTCGAAGAGCTCACCGACGGCGGTGCGTACGTCACCGGGGAGACCCTCAGCCGCCTCGGCTCGACCCGCCACCACGCGGCGGCGCTCCGCGAGAAGCTGCAGCGCACCCTGGACGGGCTGCGCGACTCCATCGGCGCCGCGGTCTACATCAGCCGGTACGTGGACGGCGAGGTCCGCGTCACCGAGTTCGCGGCGGGCCCCGGCACCCCCGCGGTCAACGAATGGGTGGACTTCCGCTCCTCCGCGCACGCCAGCGCGGTCGGCAAGAGCCTGCTCACCCAGCTCGACGTGAACGGCCGCCGGGACCACCTCTCCCGCCACAAGATGGCCCGCCTCACCTCCCGGACGATCACGAACGAGCAGGTCCTGCTCAACCGTCTCGCGTCGCAGCCCGCCACGGTCCCGGTCCTGGACCTCCAGGAGTACGCGGTCGGCACGGTCTGCGCGGCCGTCCCCATCACCGCGGGCTCCGCCGTCGGCTGCCTCGCCCTGTCCCTGCCGGTCGAGCACGCCCACCGGCTGCGCGAGGCCGCGGACACGCTGAACCGCGGGGCGGCGCCGGTGCTGCTCTCGCTCGCGATCTAGCGTGTCCGGAGCACCCCTTGGGACCAGGTACTATTTATGAGTCAGCAGGCGCCGCTAGCTCAGTTGGTTAGAGCAGCTGACTCTTAATCAGCGGGTCCGGGGTTCGAGTCCCTGGCGGCGCACTTGCGAATGCCGAAAGGGCGTTCCCGGTCTCCGGGAACGCCCTTTCGCGTACGCCGGGGCCGAGGGTGCGGTTTTCCGCACCCCCATCCGACGGCAACCCCCATACCGTCGATGACCTGCGATTTCTAGCGTTGCTCCCATGGATCTCATGACTCTCGCCCTCCCCCAGGAACCCGCCGGCGGCATCGCGGGCTGGGCCGCGGACCTCGTGGACACCCTGGGCGGTCCCGGCGCGGGGCTCGCCATCGCCCTGGAGAACCTCTTCCCGCCGCTGCCCAGCGAGGTGATCCTGCCGCTGACCGGCTTCGCCGCCGGACAAGGAGTGATCAGCCTCGCCTCCGCACTGTTCTGGACGACGCTCGGCTCGGTGGTCGGCGCCGCCGCCCTGTACGGGATCGGGGTGCTCTTCGGCCGCGAGCGCATGCACGCGCTGTGGGCGAAGCTGCCGCTGGTCAAGACCTCCGACCTGGAGCGGACCGAGGCGTGGTTCGCCAAGCACGGCACGAAGGCCGTGTTCTTCGGCCGGATGGTGCCGATCTTCCGCAGCCTGATCTCCGTGCCCGCCGGGGTGGAGCGGATGCGGCTGCCGGTCTTCCTCGCCCTGACCACGCTGGGCAGCCTGGTCTGGAACTCCGTGCTCGTGCTGGCCGGGTACTGGCTGGGTGACCAGTGGGACGCGGTGGAGACGTACGTGGGGCTCCTGTCCAAGGCCGTCCTGGTCCTGGTCGTCGCGGCCTTCGCGGTGTACGTGGCGGTGCGCGTCCGGTCCCGGAAGCGGCCGGGGGCCGCCACCGAGGCCCGCCACCGCCGCACGGACTAGGGCTCGGCTAATGTCGGGCGATGTGAGGGAACCCGTTGCCGCGCCGCTGCTCATGCGGGTCGCCGGGGTGCTCGTGGGGTGCCTCACCGCCCTGCTCGGGCTGCTGTACTTCGTCGTGGCCGGGGCGGCGCTCGGCGCCTTCCTGCTCTGGCCGCGCACCCGCGGGCGCGCCCACGCACTCCTCGCGGCGGGCGCCCGCAGGCTCACCGCGCTGGAGCGGCGCCGCCGGTCCCTCTTCTTCCGCGACGTGTTCCCCGAGCACCGCGCCGACGACCGGCAGATCCTGCGCTATCTCGCGGCCCGCACGTACTCCGGGCTGCTGTGCGCGGTCGTGGTCGGTCTCGTCGACTTCGGTGCCGTCCTCGCGGGGATCTTCGCGGTCGGGCTCACCCGGTCCTCGATGACCTGGGTGGACGTGCTCAGCCAGGTCGTGCTCGGCGGCACCCTGCTCTTCCTCGCCGTGCAGGGGCTGCGCGCGCTGACCGAGCAGGACGCCCGGCTGGCCCGCGAGTGCTTCGGCCCCTCCGAGCGCGAGCTCCTCCAGCGCCGCATCGACGAGCTGGCCACCAGCCGGGCCGCGGTGGTGCGGGCCGTCGACGTGGAGCGGCGGCGCGTCGAGCGCGATCTGCACGACGGCGTGCAGCAGCGGCTCGTGGCCCTCGCCATGCTGCTCGGCCGGGCCCGCCGCGGCCGCGCCCCCGAGCGGGCCGACGCCCTGCTCGAACAGGCCCACAAGGAGGCCCAGGAGGTCCTCACCGAGCTGCGCGAGGTGGCCTGGCGGGTCTACCCCACCGCGCTCGACAGCCTGGGGTTGCGCGAGGCGCTCGGCGGGGTGTCGGAGCGGTGCGCGGTGCCGGTGCGCATGGAGTACGACGTACCGGATCCGCTGCCCTCCGCCGTCGAGACGGCCGCGTACTTCGTCGTGTCGGAGGCCGTGAACAACGCCGCCAAGCACGCGGCGGCCGAGGAGATCTCCGTCCGTGTGCAGCAGCGGGGGACGACGCTCCGCGTCCTCGTCCGCGACACCGGGATCGGCGGCGCCGACCCCGCGGGCAGCGGACTCACCGGCCTGGGCAGCCGGGTCGCCGCGCTCGACGGCACCCTGCACGTCGAAAGCCCCCTCGGGGGTCCCACCACGATCACCGCGGAGCTGCCGTGCGCGTAATCCTCGCCGAGGACTCGACCCTGCTGCGGGAGGGCCTGGTCCGGCTGCTCGCCGAGGAGGGCCACGAGGTCCTCGCCGCCGTGGGGGACGCCGACGCGCTGCTGCGCGAGGTCGAGGCGCACACGCCCGACGTCGTCGTCACCGACATCCGGATGCCGCCCGACCACACCGACGAGGGCCTGCGCGCGGCGGTGCGCATCCGTGAGCTCCGCCCGGAGATCGGCGTGGTCGTCCTCTCCCAGTACGTGGAGCGCAACTACGCCGCGCAGCTGCTCACTTCGAGCGCCGAGCGGGTCGGCTACCTCCTCAAGGACCGGGTCGCGCAGGTCGAGGAGTTCCTCGACGCGCTGGAGCGGGTGCACGCCGGTGGCGCCGCCATCGACCCCGAAGTCGTACGGCAGTTGCTCATCCGCACCACCCACGTCGACCCGCTGACGCGCCTCACGCCGAGGGAGCGCACGGTCCTGGAGGCGCTGGCCGAGGGCCACACCAACGCGGCCATCGGAGAGAAGCTGCACATCTCCCTGAGCGCGGTCGAGAAGAACCTGAACGCGATCTTCGACAAGCTGGGCCTGCACCGCACGACCGGTTACAGCCGCCGGGTCCTCGCGGTGCTGCGGTACTTGGAGTCCTGAGGTCCCGCGCGCCCGCGGGGCGGACTTACGAGGGGCCTACGACAGCACGAACCCGTCCATGAACAGCGCCGCGGCGAGCCCCGCGGCCAGCAGCCAGGTGCCGAGCCTGGTGCGGCCCCGGCGGCTCAGCTCGATGACCCCGCCGCAGAGGATGAGCAGCAGGCCGTAGACGCCGACGACGAGGACCGAGGACCTGCTCGCCAGCCGCAGCACCAGCACGACCGCGGCCGCGGCCATCAGCAGCGAGGCCGCCGCGATGCGGGCGCGCCGGGCGCGGGCGGCGGGCGTGGGGCCGTCCTGCGGCGTGACCTCGTCCTGGAGGCCGTCCCGCGTCGGGTCGCTCGGTGCCGTCGGCTCGGTCTGTTCAGGCGCGCTCATGGATGTGGATCGTAATCGTTCATGGGAGCGGTTTTACCGACTTGTGTTCCTTCACCACGGATTCCTCACGCGAGCAGGGAGTCGCGGCCCTGGGCGCGGTACCGGCCCAGGAGGTCCGTCACGTCGGAGGGCGTCAGGGGTGCGTAGACGGAGGCGCCGGGCGGGCGCCACCAGACCGGGTCGGCGCAGCGGAAATCCTCGCGGCGCAGCGCCCCGCGAGCCACCTTGTTCGTCGCCGTCACCGGCATCCGCCGGACCACCCGCACGAAGCCGGGCGTCATCTTGGTACCCAAGTCGGGCTGTGCCAGCAGGAATTCGGCGAAGGCGAGCGGGTCGAAGGGGGTGTCGGGCGGTGGCGAGAGCGCCGCCATCACCTGGTCGCCGGAGACCGGGTCGGGCACCGCGTACACCGCGACCGCCGCCGCCCCCTCGTACCGCGCGAGGATGTTCTCGATCATCGCCGCCGCCAGGTTCTCGCCGTCCACCCGCAGCCGGTCGTCCGTGCGGCCCGCGAAGTAGAGGTACCCGGCGGTGTCGCGGTAGAAGAGGTCTCCCGTCCAGTACCAGCCGTCCCGTCGGCGTTCCGCCTGCGCCTCCTCGTTGCGCCAGTACCCCTCGAAGGGGTTCGGCCCGCGGTTCACCAACTCCCCTATCGCCGATTCCCCGTTCAGGAGGCGCCCGGACGCGGTGAACCGGGCGGCCTCGCACTCCCGGCGCGTCCCCGGGCCCACCACCGCCAGGTCGTCGCCGGGCGCCGCGCGGCCGATCGCGCCCGGGGGCGTGCCCGGGGTGCGCTGGATCGCCGCGCCGCCCTCGGAGGATCCGTACCCCTCGACGAGCCGCACCCCGAACCGCTCCTCGAAGCGTGCCGCGTCCACCGCGCCGGCCTCGGTCCCGAAGCCGATCCGAAGGGGGTTCTCCCGGTCGTCCGGGCGCTCGGGCGTGGCCAGGACGTACTGGACCGCCCGCCCCACGTAGGTGAAGTACGTCGCCCCGAAGTCGCGTACGTCGGAGAGGAACCGGGACGCGGAGAAGCGGGCGCGCAGCGCCACGCCCGCGCCCGCGGCGAGCGCCGGGGCCCAGTCCGCGATCACCGCGTTGCCGTGGAACATGGGCATGCAGATGTAGTGGGTGTCCTCGGCGCGCACGCCGAAGTGCGCGACCAGGGAGCGGCCCGCGGCGGCGAGCCTGCCCTGGCTGCAGATCGCCGCCTTGGGCGTGCCGGTCGAGCCGGACGTGAAGTAGAGCAGCATGCGGCTGCCGGGGCGCACCGTCCGGGCGATGTCCGGCTTCGCGTCGGCGTAGGGCGCGAGGAGGTGCGCGTAGGCCTCCGTGTCCGTCACCAGGACGCGTACGCCGGGGAGTTCGAGGCCGTCGAGCAGGGGCAGGTGGGCCCGTTCGGTGACGAGGACCGTGCAGTCGGTGTGCAGGATGTCGCGGGCCAGCTCCGGGCCGCGCCGCGTGGGGTTGATGCCCGCCACGGCCGCGCCCGCGAGGGCCGCCGCGCTCAGCCAGAGCGGGTATTCGGGGGTGTTGTCGAGCAGGACGCCGATGTGTGGCGCGGCGTGCCGTGGCAGCAGGTCGGCGAGGAGCGCGGCTCTGGCCGCCGCGCCCGCCGTCATCCGGTGGTGGCTCAGCTCACCGCCCGCGTGGCGCAGGCCGGTGCGGTGGTCGCCCCACCGCGCCTGTACGAGTTCCGCGACCGTTGCATCGGTGGACTCCATGGGCGCGCACCATAATTGACGCCACGTCAGAAGTGGAGCGTCACGGCATGCCGTTGAAGATGTCGTCCTCGAAGAGGGAGTGCGCGGTCGCCATGAAGAAGACGCAGAACGCCACTATGACGCCGAAGAAACAGAGCAGGCCCACCGTGCCCGCCGCCATCGCGTAGGGGCGCGGCGCGTGGGCGGTCGCGGCTTCGGGACGCGCGGCCTCGTAGTGCACGGTGACGATGTCGCCCTCGACGGTCGTCGCCGGGCCGTCCTCCTCCTCGAAGCGGACGGGGCGGCCCGCGCGGGGCGTGAATTCGTAGACGTGGTGCAGCGTCGTGGAGAGGGTGTCACTGTGACCGCTCGTCGTCGTGTACGTGCGCAGACAGCGCCCCTCGGCCGTGAGCCCGCTGTTCCAGGCCCGGCTCACCCGGGCCGATCGCTTGACCACCTCGGCCGCCATGAGGATCGCCCCCAGGGCGATGATTCCCGGCACGGCGTAGAACACGAACTCCATGAGGATCCCCCGACATCGGTTCCGGCCGCCCGCACGACGTGCGCGCGGCTCTGCGCACGCCGTGAGGTCGGCACGGCGTGCGCAGAACCTACCCGTGGGGTGTGGGGAAGATCCTCAAGCATTCCTCAGAACTTGACGTCCGAGCAGGCGTAGAACGCGTTCGACGTGTCCGCGACCGTCCAGACGGCGACGATCACGTGGTGGCCGCTGCGACCGCCGGGGATCGTGCCGCTGTGCGAGAGGGTCGCGGGCGGCTGCTGGCTGTTGTACGGCACATTGAGGAACGGCGTGGTCTCCAGGGCGGACCTGGTCACCGCCTTGCTGTCGTCCCAGCCCTGCTTGGTGATGTAGTACTTGAAATCCGTGGTGCGGTGGCGAGCGGTGAACTGCCATCGGAACGTGTAGCTCTGACCACCGCTCACCTGCGTCGTCGGCCATGCTCCGCCGCCCGGCGTCTTGGGCGAGTTGAGCTGGTCGAACCCGGCGATGCCCGCCGAACAGATCTTGCCGTCGGCAGGACCCGCGGCCGGGAAGCCCTTGGGACCCTCGACGCTCTGCGGCTCGTACTGGATGGAGCCGCAGTTGGACACCACGCCCTTGGCGCAGTTGATCTGCCGGCTGGCCGGCAGATCCGTGTAGCCGTGGCTGCTGGCGCCCCCGGCGGAGAGCGCGAACGCGCCGACCGTGCCGAGGCCGACCATGGCCGCGTACATCTTCTTGTTTCGCATGTGCCGCTCCTGCCGAACGTGGGAGTTCCGTGGGACGTGCGCGCACTGCGGTCTAGACCAAGTTCAGATTATTGCCGTTAGTTGAACATGTCCATACCAATCGTGGAGAGGATCCGTCCGCATCGCCGACGCGAGGTCTCCACGAGTTCACCGTTGGGTCCGTCGTTCGTCGCGAGCCAGGCCGCGGCCTCCTCCGACGTCCGACCGCCCGCCAACTGCCGCTCCATCAAACGCTGTTCGCGTACCTCTCCAGGTGAGTCGAGGTACCAGCACTCCCCCATCAGCCCCCGCGCCTCGCGCCAGCCGGGCAGATCGCAGGCGAGATAGTTCCCCTCGGTGACCACCAGCCGGGCGGCCGGGGCGACGCGGTGCCGGGCCGCGATCGGTTCGTGGAGCGTGCGGTCGTAATCGGGTACGTAGATGTCGTGCGCCGGATCGTCGAGCACCCGGCGCAGCAGCGCGACGTACCCCGCCACGTCGAAGCTGGGCTCCGAACCCTTCCGGCCGGTCAGGCCGAGCCGCGCCAACTGGTCGTTGGAGAGGTGGAAGCCGTCCAGCGGCAGATAGGCGGCGCTCTCGCCGATCCGCTCGACCAGGGCCCGCGCGAGCGTGGACTTGCCGGTGCCGGGCGGACCCGCGATGCCCAGGACGGCGCGCGGGACACCGTCCGCCAGCCGCCGGGCGTCGGCGGCGAGCGCCGCGAGGCCGGTCGCCTCCCCGGCCCTCCTCATGTCATCGGTGTTCTCCATGGCCCGTATAGAACGCCACCGTCAGGTCCTTCACCAAAGCCTTGCGCTCGTAGTCGTCCAGCTCCACCAGCCCCCGGGTGGTCAGCCGCGTCACCGTGTCCTCGACCGAGTCGACCACCGAGGTCAGGACGGTGTCGCGGTGCCGCGCATCGAGGGCTGCGACCCGGCGGCGCTGCATCACGGCGGCGACCTCGGGGGCGTACTCGATGCGGGACGGCTGCACCGAGAACACCTCGACGCCCACCGCCTCCGCGTCCGCGGCGAGCGCCCGGGTCAGCGCGGAGCCGACGGCGTCGGCGTCGCGCAGGGTCGGGCCGTCGTCGTGGAAGGCGTCTGCGGGCAGCCGCGAGAGGACCCGGGCCGTCGTCGCCTCCACGCACTCCCGCAGATACTCCTGGTGGTCCTCGACCGCGAGCGTCGCCCGCGCCGGGTCCTTCACCCGCCACACGACGAGGAGCACGACGCGCAGGGCCACGCCGCCGCGGTCCACGGCCGGCATCGGCTCGCTCCGCCAGTGCCGCAGCCGTACGTCGACACGGCGCCGCAGCAGCAGCGGGTTCACCCACATCAGGCCGGTGCGGCGGACCGTGCCCCGGTAGCGGCCGAAGAGGCTGAGCACCCAGGCCCGGCCCACCCGGCCGCGGGCCAGACCGCCGAACCCGAAGAGACCGAGCGTCCCCGACCCGGCCAGCGACGCCCACTGCGCGGCGCCGAGACCGGCCCCCTCGTACCCCGGCAGCCCCGTCACCCGCAGCGCGGGCTCGGGCAGCACCCCCGCCCACCACAGCGAGAGCACGCACCCGGCGACACCCGCGCAGCCGCCGAGCACCCCGGCGAAGCCGGGCAGGACGCGCGCCCGCCGCGGCACGAGGGCCGGGTCGACGTCGGGCACGGGCCGGGCGACCGGCGCGGTCACGTACGGCGTGCTCCGCCGCGTCACCCGCGGCTGCTCCCCCGACCCCTGCCTGCGCCGCACCACGGCGGGCGCGAGCGGCACGCCCGTCGCGTCGTCCGGGTCGTCGCGGAAGAGCAGGTGCACGGGGATCTCGGTGGTGGCCTCGCTCCGGATCACCCGTGGCGACCGCGCGGCCGGCTCGGGCGCCCCGTCGGCCTGCGGGGACTCTGGCTGTGAAGCTGCCGTCGCGCTCATCCGTGCCTCCGACTCGTTCGGGCCTCGATCTCTTTCGTGCTCGCACCGCTCGCCGGCACACCCGCGCCCCTCACCGGCACACCCGCCCCGCTCACCGGAACAACCGCCGCCACGTCTCCGGCCCCGGATGGCCGTCGGCCGCCGCGCCCCGCCAGCCCTGGGCCCGCTGGAACGCCTCCACGTTGCGCCGGTCGCTCTCGCTCCAGACCGGCCCCGGACCCCGCGCGTAGTGCTTGCCGAAGCCCTTCTTCACCAGCTGCCTGCCGAGCCGCTCGACCGCCGGGTGCGAGCGGCCCGGCCGGAACACGTCCCGGCCCGGGTAGCCGGGCGCCGGCGCACTACGCCCCGCGCTGCCACCGGCCCCGGGCGCGCCGGCCGCCGGGATGTCCCGGCCCTTCCCCTTCATCAGATACGCCCACGTCGTCGGCCCCGGCAGGCCGTCCGCGTCCTGGCCCCGCCAGCCCTGCGCCCGCTGGAACGCCTGCGTCGCCCTGCGATCCGCGTCGCTCCAGCGCGGCCCCGGCCCCGACCGGTAGAAGCGCTTGCCGCCCCGGGCGACCAGCGCCTTGCCGAGCCGCGTCACGTACGTGTTGTTCGCCCCAGGCCCGAAGGACCCCGCGCCCGGGTACCGCGTCGAGGCGGGGCCCGACGTGCCCGAGCCGCCCGGCGAGCCGCCGCCCACGCCCTTGTAGCGATAGGCCAGATAGCTGTTCCGGTTGGTCCAGTAGGCATAGGGAGTGGCCTGTTTCCTGGCGTGCGGACGTGCCTGTTCGTACGCGATGTAATGCGTGTGCGTGTAGTCCGTCCAGCCCCCGAAAAGGGTCACGTGCGAGCCCTTGTTGGGGTCCGCAGGGTTATGGAACAGAAGAATGTCGCCGGGCTGCAGATCGTCCTTGGCAATACGCACGGCATAGGTGCCGAGGCTGCCCGTCCATTCGTTTCCACTCAGGTTCCAGGCCATCGAGACAAAGCCCGAGCAGTCCTGCCGGTAGCCGTCGGACCAGTACGTGTCCATGCTGTACGGCACCTTCGCCGCGACCCACTTCTTGGCCCGGTTGATGATCGCCGTCCGGGTGGTCGCCCGGACGGCGGCTGCTCCCGGCGGGCCCGGTGCCGCGGTGACCGAGCGGCCGTGCAGCGGGCTCGTGCCGCCCTGCGGGGTGCCGGGGCCGTCGTCCGCCGGGACCGCGCCGGTACCCGCCAGGTGGCCCCCCACCTCGGCGGATGCCGTCGCGGGCAGCGTCTGGCCGCCGAGCACGGTGCCCGCCGCCGCGGCGAGGACGAGGGCGCGGCGCGCGCCGTGCGCCGCGGGATGGCCGCCGAGCCGCAGGGGCAGAGCGTGCGGCGCCGTGCGCCGCCAGTGAATACAGCCGGGACAGTCGCAGTCGCTCTCGGGGGTGAATTCCTCGAATACCGGAGCGTCCTCCATGCGATTCCCCTCACACCCCAGAAAAGAATGTTCGCGCATCTGCACGTCCGCCAGTTTCTCAACCGTCCCGGGATACCGCATGTTGACGGTCCGAATGATGCACCGGCCCCGCCCGCGGCCCTCCCCGGCGCCTCCCGGCCCCGGCGGGGCGGCCGCCGGGTGGTCCTGAGCACCCCCCGACATCCGGTAGAGTTCTCCAGGTCAGCAGGCGCCGCTAGCTCAGTTGGTTAGAGCAGCTGACTCTTAATCAGCGGGTCCGGGGTTCGAGTCCCTGGCGGCGCACAGACAGCGAAGGCCCTCCGTTCACGCGGAGGGCCTTCGTCGTTCCGGCAGGGGGCCGACCCCCCGTCCGCATACCGCTACCGTGTCGCCATGGCGCGAGACATCCAGGAGCGGATCAAGAAGCTGATCATCGATTCGAGGCTGCCCTCCGGGGCCTCGCTGCCGACCGAGCCCGAGCTGATGGAGCGCCTGGGGGTCAGCAGGAACTCCGTGCGGGAGGCCCTCAAGGCGCTCCAGGCCATGGGCATCGTGGAGATCCGGCACGGTTTCGGTACGTACGTCGGCCCGATGTCGGTCGCACCGATGATCGAGGGCCTCGCCTTCCGCACGGTCGCGGGCCACTACCGCGGTGAGGACAGCCTGCTCCAGCTCCTGGAGTTGCGGGAGGCCGTGGAGACGGGGCTCATCGCGCGCCTCGCGGGCCGCGTACCGGACGGTGACCTGGCCGAACTCGACGCGCTCGTCGCACGGATGGAGGCCGAGGCGGCGTCCGCGGAGGGCGCCGTGCACGCCGAGACAGACCGTGCGTTTCACGCCACGCTGTACCGCTGTCTCGGAAACACCCTCCTCGGCGAGGTTCTGGAGGCTTTTTGGGACGCTTTTCACCGAGTCCGGACGGACCTGGTGGACGTACCGCAGGACCCCAAGATCACCTGCCGTCAGCATCGCGAGATCCTGGAGGCGGTGCGCTCGGGTGACGCCCTCCGCGCTGAGCAGGCCATACGCGAGCACTTCGGCAACATCCGGACCCGTCTGGGCTCACCCGCCCCAGCAGACGCCCCAAATCGCTCGTATGACCGGTAAACCCCTTGTTTCGCTCTTGCGATCATGCCGTAAGGCGTAGAACCCTGTCCTGGAGCCATTGGCTCTCATGAGGCGGGCGATACGGGGCAGTTGGGGGCCCGAGACGACCGCGGCGGGACAGGGACGGGGGTCCCGTTCATGAAGCGATGTCGAGGGGGGCATCATGCAACCGGAAGGTCGTCGTTCCATGTCTAAGGAGACGGTGGCCTGCGACTGATGCGTTCGTGAAGGCCCAGGGGGACCGGAGCGGACGGAACGACCTACTAACACGCGGGGGACCGCGTGCGGGGGGATGACTCATGGCGTCGACGCCGACGGGCGCGCGGCAGAACGACCCATCCGAGACGACACAGCTCAGGGTGCCGTCGCACAGGACGGGTGGGTTCCGAAGAATCAAGAAGACCCTGCCGCGGTACGACTACGAGCACTACAGCCGGCTCGCCGGGCCGCTGACGCAGCCCGACCCGAGCAAGCCGTACAAGGTGAAGTACCGCTCGCTGCTCTCGCAGGAGCCGCACAAGGTACGGGCCGCGCTCATGCTGGGAGCGGCCCCGCTGCTCTCGCTCGTGCTGCTCGGCTGGCTGCTCCAGCCCGAGCACTGGACGAAGCGGGACTACGTCGCGAACGACTGGCTGCCGGTCCTCGACGTCGTCATGCTCATATCGATCGGTCTGATCGAGTTCTTCCGCTGCATGAACGTGCTCTCGAACGCGCACGCGACGCTCGTCGCCCGCGACCCGGTCCCGGTGGTGCCCGAGACCGGCACCAGAGTCGCCTTCCTCACCTCGTTCGTGCCCGGCAAGGAGCCGATCGAGATGGTGACGAAGACGCTGGAGGCCGCGGTCAAGATCCGTCACCGCGGTCTCATGCACGTCTGGCTCCTCGACGAGGGTGACGACCCGGAGGTCAAGGAGGTCTGCCGACGGCTCGGCGTGCACCACTTCTCCCGCAAGGGCGTGGCGAAGTGGAACATGGCGAAGGGCCCGCACCGCGCCAAGACCAAGCACGGCAACTACAACGCCTGGCTCGACGCGCACGGCGACGACTACGACTACTTCGCATCGGTCGACACCGACCACGTCCCGATGCCGAACTACCTGGAGCGGATGCTCGGCTTCTTCCGCGACGAGAACGTCGGCTTCGTCATCGGCCCGCAGGTCTACGGCAACTACGACAACTTCGTCACCAAGGCCGCCGAGTCGCAGCAGTTCCTCTTCCACGCCTTGATCCAGCGGGCGGGCAACGCCTACGGCGCCCCGATGTTCGTCGGCACGTCCAACGCGGTGCGCATCAAGGCCCTGAAGCAGATCGGCGGCCTGTACGACTCGATCACCGAGGACATGGCGACGGGCTTCGAGATCCACCGGGCCACGAACCCGAAGACCGGCAAGAAGTGGAAGTCGGTCTACACCCCGGACGTGCTCGCGGTCGGCGAGGGCCCCAACGCCTGGACGGACTTCTTCACCCAGCAGCTGCGCTGGTCCCGCGGAACGTACGAGACGATCCTCAAGCAGTTCTGGAAGGCGCCGTTCTCGCTGCCGCCCGGCCGTCTCTTCAACTACACGATGATGGTCATCTTCTACCCGATGTCCGCCATGAACTGGATCCTCGCGGCGCTGAGCTGTGCGCTGTTCCTGGGTCTCGGCGCGTCCGGCGTGAACATCGACCCGACCATCTGGCTGATGCTGTACGGCAACGCCTCGGCGCTGCAGATCGGCCTGTACATCTGGAACCGCAGGCACAACGTCTCCCCGCACGAGCCCGAGGGCTCCGGCGGTGTGGCGGGCATGGTGATGTCGGCGCTCTCCGCACCGGTCTACGCGCGCTCGCTGATGGACGCCGCACTGCGCCGCAAGAGCAAGTTCGTGGTCACCCCCAAGGGCGACTCGGCGAGCCCGGACACGCTGTTCGGGACCTTCCGGATCCACCTGTTCTTCATCCTGGTCTTCGGCGCCTCGATGGCCGCCTCCTTCGTGTACGGGCACTCGCACCCCGCGATGATCACGTGGGCGACCTTCGCCCTGCTGATCACGGCCGCGCCGATCTTCGCGTGGCGGTGGGGCATGCGCCAGGACAGGAAGAAGCCCGAGCCCCCGGAGCAGACCGGGATCTCCGGGCTGCCGCCGGCCCCGGAGACGACGGTGCCGCAGCAGCGTGACGCCACGGCGCCCCTGCCGCACGCCCCGCAGCAGAAGCCCAGCTGGGCGTCGCCCGACCAGACCATGCAGATTTCCCTTGGGGGACGTAAGAAATGAAAGACCGTTCCAGCCGCCGCCGCGCCCGCCGCATCGCGATAGGCGCGGCGGTCGTCCTTGCGCTGGCAGGGATGAACGGCCCGTGGCTGTGGCGCGTGGGCTCCGAGAAGTACCACGACTACAAGATCAACAAGCCGGAGTACAAGGCGGACAACGGCCACTGGGAGGTCATCGACTTCCCCGAGGAGTACCGCCAGAACACCATCCACGCGGCGCTGCTGCACACGGGCAAGGTCCTGCTGGTCGCCGGGTCCGGCAACAACCAGAAGAACTTCGACAAGAAGAAGTTCGACACCCGGCTGTGGGACCCGGTCAAGAACACCATCAAGAAGATCCCGACGCCCACCGACCTGTTCTGCACGGGCCACACCCAGCTGGGCAACGGCAACCTGCTCATCGCGGGCGGCACGCAGCGCTACGAGAAGCTGAAGGGCGACATCACCAAGGCCGGCGGCCTGATGGTCGTCCACAACGAGGACCCGGACGAGCCGAAGACGATCCCCGCGGGCACCAAGTTCACCGGCAAGAAGAGCGGCAAGACGTTCGTCTCCCAGGACAACATCCTGGTCGAGAAGGCGAAGAAGGTCTTCGACAAGCAGACCGGCGCGTTCGTGCGCACCGAGCCGGGCCTCGGCCGGGTCTACGTCGAGGCGCAGAAGAGCGGCGCCAAGTACGAGACGGGCACCCAGGACAACTACCGCATCCAGGGCCTGAAGGGCTCCGACACCCGCAACGTCTACGGCATGGCGGAGAAGCTCGCCCTGGACAAGAAGGACTTCCAGGGGATCAAGGACACCTTCGAGTTCGACCCGGTCGCCGAGCGGTACATCAAGGTCGACCCGATGAACGAGGCGCGCTGGTACCCCACGCTGACCACGCTCACCGACGGCAAGATCCTCTCCACCTCGGGCCTCGACGAGATCGGCCAGCTGGTCCCGGGCAAGAACGAGGTGTACGACCCCAAGACCAAGAAGTGGACGTACACCAAGGGCATCCGGCAGTTCCCGACGTACCCGGCGATCTTCCAGATGGCCAACGGCAAGCTCTTCTACTCCGGTTCCAACGCGGGCTACGGCCCGGACGACGTCGGCCGCAAGCCCGGCGTCTGGAATCTGCAGACCAACAAGTGGCAGGGCATCCCGGGGCTGAGCGACCCGAAGCTCATGGAGACCTCCGGCACGGTCGAACTGCCGCCCGCCCAGGACCAGAAGTACATGGTGGTCGGCGGCGGCGGTGTCGGCGAGTCCAAGGAGTCCAGCGAGAAGACCCGCATCGTCGACCTGAAGGCGGACGCCCCGAAGTTCACGGACGGCCCCTCGCTGGAGAAGGGCACGCGCTACCCGCAGATCTCGACGCTGCCCGACGACTCGGTGCTGATCTCCGGCGGCTCCGAGGACTACCGCGGGCGCAGCGACTCCAACATCCACCAGGCGCGGATCTACGACGCCAAGACCGGTGAGATGAAGCGGGTGGCCGACCCCGAGGTGGGGCGCAACTACCACTCCGGTTCGATCCTGCTCCCCGACGGCCGCGTGATGTTCTTCGGCTCCGACTCGCTCTACGCCGACAAGGCCAACACGAAGCCCGGCGTGTTCGAGCAGCGCATCGAGATCTACACGCCGCCGTACCTGTACCACGGTTCGCAGCCGTCGCTGGGCGCGGGGCCCGAGACGATCGCGCGGGGCGGGTCGGGAACGTTCCCGACCAAGCACTCCTCGGCCATCAAGACGGCCCGCCTCATCAAGCCGAGTGCGTCGACGCACGTCACGGACATCGACCAGACGTCGATCGCGCTCGACCTGAAGAAGTCGAAGGACTCGGTGACGGTGACGCTCCCGAAGAACCGGTCCCTGGTGGAGTCGGGCTGGTACATGCTCTTCGTGACGGACGACCAGGGCACGCCGAGCAAGGCGCAGTGGGTGAGGGTGCCTTAGGGGCGCCCGGAGGGCGCTTCAGGGGCGCGGGGAACTGCGCGACAAGCCACGAAACAGCCGCAGTCGCGTCTGCCGGATTACCCGGCAGACGCGACTGCGGCTTCCTTGTGGTTGCTCGCGCAGTTCCCCGCGCCCCTAGCGGGACGCCTTCGCGAGGCCCAACGCGTACTCCGGCCACCACTCGCCCGCCTTCGGGCCGCCCCGGCACGTCCCGTCGGACTCACCGGGCCGCTTGACCCAGAGGTACGCGTCGATGAGCGGGTCGGACGTCTTCGTCGTGGGCGCCTCGCCGAGCGCCCGGCCGGGCGGGTTGCACCAGGGGTCCTTGCCCTTGGTGTAGGGCCCGTTGCCGTTGCGCGCCGTGTCGATGACGAAGGGCTTGTTGCCGATCTTCGCCGACAGTTTCTTGCCGAACTCCGTGCTGACCGCGGTGGTCTGGAAGTTGGAGACGTTCACCGAGAAGCCGTCGGCCTGCTCGACGCCCGACCGCTTCAGGGGCTCCCAGAGGGAGTCGGGGTTCTTCCAGCCCGCGTTGCCCGCGTCCAGGTACACCTTGGTGTTCTTCAGGGACTTGAGCTTGCCGATGGCGCCGTTGAGGAGGTCGTACCGCTCCTCGTGGAACTGCTCGGGCGTGCAGTTGTCGACCATGTGGAGGACCGCGTCGGGCTCCAGGATCACCGTGGCGTGGCGGTCGCCGATGCCCTTGGCGACCTGGTCGACGAAGGCGCGGTACGCGTTGCCGTCGGCCGCGCCGCCGCCCGAGTACTGACCGCAGTCGCGGTGCGGGATGTTGTAGAGGACCAACAGGGCGTCCCGGTCGGCCTTCTCGGCCGCTTCGGTGAAGCCGCGCGCCTGGTCCTCCGCGTTCTCCGGGACGATCCACTCGGCCACCGGCTGCTCGGCGATCTTGCGGATCTGCTCGGCGTCGTCCTTCTTGTCGTCCTTGGAGTACGACTCGACCTGTTTGGCCGCGTTGCCGTCCGGATTGACCCAGTACGGATCCTTGCCCTTGGGCTGCTGCTTCACCGGCGGACTCGACGAATCGCCGTCCGGGTCACCGCCGGAGGAGCACCCGACGAGGAGCAGCGCGGCCCCCGCGAGTGCCACTCCCGTCCGCATCCCCATGGCCGCGAAACCGTGCCCGCGGCCGGTGTTTTTGCGGTACATCCACTCCCCCTCGGGTGCACTGTCCGTTTCTCAATCCTGACACACGTCATCCCTGCCCACGAGGCCCGACCGCCCTGCGCAGAGAGCTGTAGGAGAGCTGTTACAGCCCGCCCGGTCGGGGTAGGCGCAGTGCCGCGGGGAGTGGAGGTGGAGGGGCATGCGAGACCGCGACAGGGAACTGCGGCTTGCGGACGTCCTGGTGGAAACCGCGGATACCCTGACCGACGACTTCGACCTCGAGCGCTATCTGGAGTGGCTCGCGGACCGTTGTGTGGAGCTGGTCGACGCCCGGGGCGTCGGCGTGATGTACACCGGCGGGGACGAAGAGGTGCGCATCGTCCCCTGCGGCCGCCAACAGGCCGCGGTGCGAGGACTGCTGGAGGTCCAGCACTGTGGCGGCCCGTGCGTGGAGAGCTTCGGCACCGGGGAGCCGGTGCCGCCGATGCGGATCTGCCCCGAGGACGCCGGGGCCCGCTGGCCGGAGTTCGCCGAGCGGGCGGGCGAGCAGGGCATCGAGGAGACGTACGCGGTGCCGATCAGGCGGCACGGCACGACGCTCGGCGTGCTCAACATCTTCGTGGCGGCGGCGAATCGGGGCGGGAGGGCGGAACGCCGGATGCCGTCCGAACGCGGGTTGCGGATCGCGCAGGCCCTCGCCAACGCCGCGGCCACGGGCCTCCACAATCACCGCACCCACTCCGCGTACCGGGTGCTCTCCGAACAGCTTCAGACAGCGCTGGACAGTCGCATTCACGTGGAACAAGCCAAGGGCGTACTCGCCGAGCGCTGGAACACCGGCATGGACGAGGCATTCCAGGCGCTGCGGGGCTACGCACGCAGAGAACAGCAGGTCATCGACCTGGTGGCGGCCCAGGTGATCAGGGGCAAGATCGACGCGGAAGCGCTCCGTCGGGGCAGGTCCGAACCTTCCTGATGCAGGTCCCCCACCTGCGGTGATCACGGAGGGAGAAGGGGCCGCGACTTGGCGTCATTCCATCGCCAATGCCTCTAGGCCCAAGCGCGCATTCGTTCTAAAGTCGGTTGCACGGCCCAAGCCCCCGGCCAAGTCGACCATTCCGCAATTCGGGAATGGTCCCCGTACCTCCCGCGCCGGCGCCGGGTTTCTCCCGCAGCTCGTGCGCGCGCGGTCGAGGACCAGCCCGGTCGGCGGCTCCGGGGGGAGCGGGCCGCCGACCGGGCCAGGTACGGGTTGCGTACACGGACTTCCCGGGGCCCTCACGCGCTCACATCGGTGAGGTACGCGGAGACGATCACGTTCGCCGTGTAGGTGCGCGCGTCCTTGTCGAAGGTGCCGCCGCAGGTGATGAGGCGCAGCTCCGCGCGGCCGTCCTCGTGCGGGCCGTACGCCTTCTTCGCGTCGAAGCGGTCGCGGGTGACGACCTGTACGTCCTCCACCGTGAACTCGGCGACCTTGCCGTCGTCCCGGGCGACCTCGACCTTCTCGCCGGGGCGCAGGGTGCTGAGGTCGTAGAAGACGGCGGGCTCGGTCTCGGTGTCGACGTGGCCGACGAAGAGGGCCGCGCCGGGGGCGCCGGGGCGGGTGCCGCCGCCGTACCAGCCGACGGTGCCGGACTGCGCGAAGGGCGGCGGGTCGATCGCGCCGTCGCCGTCCAGGCCGCGAGCCGCCACCGGGGCCCGCACCTTCAGCGACGGCACGTCGACGCGCTCGGGCCTCGCGGGGGTCAACGGCTCGTGCGCGGGCGGAAGTTCGACGCCGAGGGGGCGGCCGACCGCGGCCACGTCGCCCGTGGCGGGCGCGGACATCCCGCCGCGCAGGCCCGCGATGTCGCTGCCCCAGAGGCAGAGGCCGACCAGGAGGACCGCCCAGGCGACTCCGGTCAGGAGCCGACCCGACCCGGACGCGCGTTCAGCGCCGGACATGGTGGCGTCCCGCCCGTCACTCGGAGCGGCGTCGGCGGACGCTGCGGAACGCCACCGCGACGGCGGCGACCCCCGCGAGGATCAGGCCGATCACGGCGTGCCGGGTGCCGGGCCCCGCCTCGTTCGCCTCCGCGGTCGCGGCGGTGGTCAGCTGCGCGGTGCCGCCGCCACCGGCCCGCACCGGGGAGACCGGGTCCGGGTTGTGCCGCTCGATCCGGACGGTGCCCGCACCCTGGTGCGGGTGGCCGTCGCAGGTGACGGTGACGTCGTAGGAGCCGGAGACGCCGTGCTTGATCCGCGCGCTGCCGTTGAGCGCGTACTTGTCGCCGTCACGGCCGGTGAGCTGGGCGTCCCCCTCGAAGGCCCCCGACCCCGCCGTACCGGTCGTGCCGCTGCAGCCCGTCACGCTCACCTCCACGGTGGCGCCGGGCGCGGTGCTTGCCGGGGTGACGGTGGCCCGCACGGAACCTTCGTCGTGGGCCTGGGCCGCGCCTGCGGGGAGGGCGACCGCCAGGGCGACGGCCACTCCTGCCCCACGGAGAGCTAGGGAACGTATACGCATCGTGAACCTCCATATACGAGGTTCACTCGGCGCGGGCGGCTCCGCATCTTGATGCGGCAAACGGGCGGCGGCCCGCCCGCGCCCGGCCCGATCGGATCAGGTCAGATGCGTTCCACCAGGTCCGCGATGGAGTCCACGACGTTCGAGGGCCGGAACGGGTGGCGGTCGATGTCCGACCGGGACGTCAGGCCCGTGAGCACCAGGAACGTCTCCATGCCCGCTTCGAGCCCGGCCAGGACGTCCGTGTCCATGCGGTCGCCGATCATCGCGCTGGTCTCCGAGTGCGCGCCGATCGCGTTCAGCCCGGTCCGCATCATCAGCGGGTTCGGCTTGCCCGCGAAGTAGGGGTTCTTGCCGGTCGCCTTGGTGATCAGTGCCGCGACGGCGCCGGTGGCGGGCAGCGGGCCCTCGGTGGAGGGGCCCGTCTCGTCGGGGTTGGTGCAGATGAAGCGGGCGCCGCCGTTGATGAGGCGGACGGCCTTGGTCATGGCCTCGAAGGAGTACGTGCGGGTCTCGCCGAGGACCACGTAGTCCGGGTCGTGGTCGGTGAGGACGTACCCGATGTCGTGCAGGGCGGTGGTCAGGCCCGCCTCCCCGATGACGTACGCGGTGCCGCCGGGGCGCTGGTCGTCGAGGAACTTGGCGGTGGCCAGCGCGGAGGTCCAGATGTTCTCGACGGGCACTTCGAGGCCCATCCGGGTCAGCCTGGCCTGGAGGTCGCGCGCGGTGTAGATGGAGTTGTTCGTCAGGACCAGGAAGGGCTTGCCCGACTCGCGCAGCTTCTTGATGAAGGCGTCGGCGCCGGGGATCGGCACTCCCTCGTGGATGAGCACGCCGTCCATGTCGGTGAGCCACGATTCGATGGGCTTGCGCTCTGCCATGGGGTGCACTCCTGCGGTGTACGGGGTTGCTGGGGCGCCGGGACAGCGCTGTGCCGACGCCCACAGCCTAATCAGGAACCCGCGATCTTGACCCCGTCGATGGTCCAGTACCAGTTGTTCGCCCCGGTGTAACGGAAATGGACCCTGGCCTTTCGCGCGCCCGCCGGGACCTGGAGCGCGATGTTCTCCACGACGGAGGGGGTGTCCGCCGTGTACGTCTTCACCGCGACCGGGGTGCCCCCGTCGTAGGAGACGAGCACCTCGCCCTTCTGCGGGGCCTCGTGGCGGTAGTACGTCGTGTAGGTGAGCGTCGCCCGCGCCCCGCCCCGCACGTCGTACGAGGGGCTGATCAGCGTCGAGTCGAAGGTGCCCGAGACGGTCCGGTCGCTCCACTCGTCGCCGTCGGCGACCGCGAAGACGCCGCGGGCGCGGATGTTGTTCTCGCGCCGCTGGTCGCGCTCGGCCTTGGTCCAGAACTCGTCCGTCGTGAAGGACCAGCCGCGCCACTCGGTGACGCCGCCGGTGCCCATCTTCGCGTTGTCGACGGTCCAGCCGCTCGGCGGTGTGTGCGTGAAGCCGATGACGCCGGAGCCGATGCCGCCCTCGTCCACGGGTCCGCCCAGCGCGGGGCGCAGGGCGTCGAAGTCGTCGGGCCGCGGCTGCTGGACGGGGCGGCCGTCCAGGCCCCAGGCCGGGTCGATGGCGATGCCGAGGTGGGCGAGGGCGGTCGCGGCGACGTCGGGCATGCGGACGTCGTGGCGGACGGAGCCTCGGGTGATCGTGGGGCCGGTGGCGATCAGGAACGTCTGGCGCTCGGCCCAGCTGGAGCCGCCGTGGCCGCCCGCGTCGGTGTGCCCGTGGTCGGCGGTGATCATGACGAGCCAGTCCTCGTTCCCGTACGTGGCGCGGGACTTGACGGCGGCGAGGAGCTGCCCGACCTGGGTGTCGACGCCGTGCAGCGCATCGAGGTAGGCCTGACTGGCCGCGCCGCTGTCGTGGCCCGCGTGGTCGACGTTGTCGAGCTGGACGAAGACCGCGTCGGGGTTGCCCTTGCCGAGCTCGGCGACGGCGCGTGCCGTGGTGCCCGTGTCGTACTCGGCGGACGGAGTGGAGACCCGGGTGTCGACCTTCGCGGAGAAGATGATGTCGGTGATGGGGTTCCAGGACGCGACGGCGTACGTCCGCAGGCCGGGCTTCGCCGCCTCGACGCGGGTCATGAAGTCCGGGTAGGCGGCGAGCTGGTGCCCGGTGAACTCGTTGTTCACGACCTTGTGCTTGTCGGGCCAGACGCCGGTGATGAGCGTCGACCAGCCGGGCCCCGACGAGGTGGGCGCGAGCGGGTTGGCGTAGAGGGCGCTGGGCGCGGTGAGGCCCGCGGCCATCAGGCCCTTGAGGGTGGGGGTGTCGGCGTCCTCGACCCTGTTGAGCAGGGCGCCGTCGAGGCCTACGACCAGGACCTTGGGGGTCTTGGCGGCGGCTCTGGCGGTGGCCGCGAGGGGCCCTGCGGCGAGGGCGGCGGCCGCGGTGGAGACGAGCAGTGAGCGGCGGGTGATGCGTGACGACACGTGGTCCTCCGGAAGACGTGGTGGGGGGGGCGGCGCACGCCAACGCCCCCGGAGAACCAGGGGCGTTGGGCCCATACCCGTTATCTTTTCGCTACCGAACCCCTGGGGCCAGGGGTGCGACGGTGAACTGTCAGCTACCGGTCGCCGACTTCCAGTCCTCCACGTACGACCGGAGGTTCTCTGAGACGTCCGCCCAGTCCGGCTCGAAGATCTCCACGCCGTCGATGATCTTGTCGAGGGCGATGGCGTTGGCGTCGGTGGCCTTGATGTCCTTGCGGGCCGGGAAGCCGCCGCCGATCTCGCTGACCTGCCGCTGCGCCGCCTGACCGAGCATGAAGTCGAGGAACTTCTTCGCGTTGGCGTTGTGCGGGGCCTTGCTGACGAGCCCGGCCGCATAAGGCAGTGCGAAGGTCGTGGGCCTGTCCGGGTTCTTCGCGGTGGCGGGGAACCAGATGCCGAGGTTCGGCATGTCCTTGGACTGCGCGTAGTTCATCTGGACGTCGCCGTTGGCGGCGAGCAGCTCGCCCTTGTCGACCTTGGGCGCGAGCTTGCCGGTGGAGGCGGACGGGCCGACGTTGTTGGTCTGCAGCTTCTTCAGGTACGCCATCGCCGGCTCCTTGCCGCCGAAGTCGTGCATCGCCTTGATGAGGACGGCGGTGCCGTCGCCCGCGACGCCGGGCGTGGAGTACTGCACCTTGTTCTTGTACGCGCCGTCGGTGAGGTCCTCCCACGTCTTGGGCGCCTTGCCACCGGCCGGTTCCTTCTTGTTGTAGATGAACCCGAAGTAGTTCTTCACCACGGAGGTCCACTTGCCGTCGGCGGCCTTGTCGGCGCCGTCGACCTGGTCCGAACCCTTGGGCTCGTAGGCCTGCAACAGGCCCTTCTCGTCGGCCTGCTGGATGAAGGGCGGCAGGGTGATCAGGACGTCGGCCTGCGTGTTGGACTTCTCGCGGACGGCGCGCTGCACCATCTCGCCGGAGCCGCCCTCCACGTAGTTCACCTTGATGCCGGTCTTCTTCTCGAAGTCCTTGAAGACCCGGTCGTACCAGCCGTCGCCGTTCTCGCCCTTGAGGCCGTCGGCGCTGTAGACGGTGACGACCTTGTCGTCGGAGGCGGCGGAGCTGCCGCCGCACGCGGTGAGGGATCCGGCGAGGACGAGGCCGCCGGTGACGGCGGCGACCGTGCGCAGGCGCGGGGCTCGGATAAGGCGGGACATGACGTTTCGTACTCCTTGAAGAACCGTGGGACGGGGGCGAGTTCAGCGGTAGGAGGCGCGGGTGCGGATGCGGGAGACGGCCAGCAGCACGAGCAGCGTGGCCGCCATGAGGACGGTCGCGACGGCGGCGCCGGTGAAGGTGGAGCCGCGGTCGGTGGCCGCGTAGATCCGCACGGGCAGCGGCATCCAGTCCGGCGGGTAGAGCATCATCGTGGCGCTCAACTCGCCCATGGACAGGGCGAAGCAGAGCCCGGCGGCCGCGTTCAGGGACGGCAGCAGGAGTGGCAGCTTCACCCGCCACAGGACGTACGAGGGGCGGGCGCCGAGTGAGGCGGCGGCCTGTTCGTACGCCGGGTCGAGACGCACGATGGCAGCCGAGACCGACTGGTGGGCGAACGCCGTGACAAGAATGGCGTGCGCGAGGATCACGATCGAGCTCGTGCCGTTGAGGATCATCGGCGGCTTGGAGAACGCGACGAGGACCGCGAGGCCGACGACCACGGACGGCACGGCGACGGGCAGCACGAACAGCGCGTCGAGGAACTTCTTGCCGCCCCGCTTCAGCGAGGCACCGGCGAGCGCCGCCCAGGACCCGACGGCGAGCGCGAGCAGGCTGGCGGCGACCGCGGTGACGAGGCTGGTGGTGAGGGCCCGCAGCGAGTCGCCGCGGGTCGCCGACGCGTAGTGCTCACCGGTGAAGCCGGACGGGAAGGCGCCCGACCAGTGCTCGGCGAACGACGCCATGAGGATCACGAGCAGCGGCAGCGCGAACAGCGGCAGGAAGAGCACGAAGAACAGGGCCCAGGTGGCCCACTTCCCCTTGCGGCTATGCACCAACACGACGGCTCACCACCCGGTAGAGGCCGTACAGGCCCACGGAGATCGCGATGTTGACGACGGCGACGACACACGCCGCCGGATAGTCGGACTCGAGGATCGCCTTGCTGTAGACGAGCATCGGGAGGGTCGTGACCCCTTTCGCCCCCGTGAAGAGGACGATCCCGAACTCGTTGAGACACATGACGAGGACGAGGCTGCCGCCGGCCGCGAGCGCGGGCAGCGCCTCGGGCAGGATGACGCGGCGCACGATGCGGGCGGGCCGGGCGCCGAGGCTGGCGGCGACCTCGATCTGCGCGGTGTCGATCTGCGAGAACGCGGCGAGCAGGGGCCGCATCACGAAGGGCGTGAAGTACGTGATCTCGGCGAGCAGCACGCCCCACGGGGTGGTCAGGAACTGGAACGGCCCCTCGGCGGCGCCCGTCGCGTCCGTCCACACGCCGTTGGCCATGCCCTTGGTCCCGTAGACGAAGAGGAGGGCCAGGGTGATCAGGAAGGACGGGAAGGAGAGGAAGACGTCGATGAACTTCGCGACGGCCTTTCCGCCGGGGAACGGCACGAAGGCGATGACCAGCGCGAGCGCGAACCCGAGGACGAGACATCCCACGGTCGCGCCGAGCGCCAGCCACACGGTGGTCCCGAGCGCCTCCCGGAACGCCTCGGAGGCGAACACGTCGGAGTAGGGCTGGAGGGAGGTGCCGCCGGTGTCGGGCCGCACGGACTGCTGCGCGACGAGGAAGAGGGGGTAGAGGAAGAAGAGCCCGAGGAGGGCGACGGGGGGCAGGGCCCACAGGAGAGCGGGCACCTTGCGGGCCCGTACCCCGGTTCCGCCGGCGGCTGGTGGGGCCTGCGCCGCTGTGGGCATGCGTTCCGCCGGGGCGGATCCCGACCCGCCGACAGCCCCCGGTGCCGGTTCACTTCTCGCGAGGCGCTCGGCAGGACTACCCATCGGTCACCCCTCCGGAAAGGAGCACCGCGTCCTCGGGCGCGAAGTGCACGGTGACCGTGTCCCCGATGGCGGGCGGGGTCCGGAGTTCGCGGACGTCCGCCTTCACCCGCTCCCCCGCGACATCGACGTACAACCGGTGGGTGGCGCCCCGCCATTGGACCTCGGTGACCCGGCCGGTGAGGGCGTTCGGCCCCTCCCCGAGACCCACCAGGTGCGGCCGCACGCACAGCGTGGCCGTCACCCCGGCGGCCACGCCCCCCGTGTCGACCTTGAGCTCGGTCCCGCCGAGGGTCACGCCTCCCGTCCCCACCGTCACCGCGAGGAGGTTCGCGTTGCCCACGAAGGACGCGGTGAACTCCGTGCGGGGCGCCCGGTAGAGCTCCTGCGGCGTGCCGCAGTCCTGCAGCCGGGCCCGGTCCATGACGGCGATCCGGTCGGCCAGGGTGAGCGCCTCGACCTGGTCGTGGGTGACGTACAGGATCGAGACGTCCGGCAACTCCCGGTGCAGCCGCGCGAGTTCCGCCAGCATCCCCGACCGCAGCTGCGCGTCCAGCGCGGACAGCGGCTCGTCGAGGAGCAGCACCCCCGGCCGGATGGCGAGCGCCCGCGCGATGGCGACCCGCTGCTGCTGCCCGCCGGACAGCTCGCGCGGATACCGCTTGGCGTACGCGGCCATCCCCGTCATCTCCAGGGCCTCGGCGACCCGCCCGGGGATCTCGCCCTTGGCTGCCTTCTGCGCCTTCAGGCCGAAGGCGACGTTGTCCTCGACCCGCATGTGCGGGAAGAGCGCGTACTGCTGCACGACCATGCCGATGCCCCGCTGGTGCGGCGGCAGGTCCGTGACGTCGCGCTCCCCGATGAACACCCGCCCGGACGCGGGCCGCACGAACCCCGCGACGGCCCGCAGCGCGGTGGTCTTGCCGGACCCGGAGGGCCCGAGCAGGGCCATGACCTCGCCGGGCTCCACGGTCAGGTCGAGGGAGTCCAGGACGGTGTTCCCGTCGTACGCGACGGACACCCGGTCGAAGCGGATGCCGCTGCTCATCAGCCGACTCCCCTGAGTATCGCGGGCAGTTCGGCGACGGAGCCGAGCACGTGGGTGGCACCGGCCTCACGGAGCACGGCGTCGCCGTGGGCGCCGGTGAGCACCCCGGCGACGACGGAGGCGCCCGCCCGCACGCCGCTGAGCATGTCGTACGCCGTGTCGCCCGCGACCGCCACGTTCCGCACGCCGTCCGCGGCGCCGGTCCGCAGGAAGGCGCTGAGCACCATGTCCGGGTAGGGGCGCCCGCGGCCGCCCGCGTCGGCGGGGCAGAGGGTCAGCTCGACGAGGTCGCGCCAGCCGAGCGCGTCGAGGATGGCGTCCTGGGTGACGCGGGCGAATCCGGTGGTCAGGACGACGGTCCTGCCGTCCTCCTTGAGCTCCTCGATGGCCTCGCGCGCCCCGGGGACGGGTGCGATGCGGCCGCCGTCGACGAGCGTCCCGTACGCCTTCTCGAAGGCGGTGTTCGCCTGCCGGGCGAGCGCCTCCTCGCCGAAGAGGTGCCGGAAGACGGAGATCTTGGACTCGCCCATCGTGGCGCGTACGTACTCCAGCTTCGCCGCGTGGTCGGCGGAGTCCGGCTCGACGCCGAGCTCCCGCGCGGCGGCGGCGAAGGCCTGCTCGACGAGGCCGCCGTCGGCGACGGTGGTCCCCGCCATGTCCAGTACGACGAGGTCCGTGCGGTGCGTGCTCAATTCGTTCACCATCCCAGCTGGTTCGCGGTCTTCTCGGCGATGGCGGGCGAGCAGGTCATGCCGCGCCCGCCGGGCCCGGTGACCAGCCACACGCCCGGGCGCAGCTCCTGCCGGTGCACGACCCGGCTGGTGTCGACGCACTGCGCGTACACCCCGGCCCAGCGCCGCCTGATCTTCGGCAGCGGGCGGCCGAGGAAGCCCTCGACGACCTCGGTGAGGTGGTCGTAGGGGTCCTCGACGGTGTCGAAGGCGAAGGGGTGCTCGTACTCGTGGGTGTCGCCGATGGTCAGGCCGCCGTCCTTGCGCTGCACCATGAGCAGCTGCATCTTGTGCGCGGCGGCGGTCGGGGTCTGCGCCTGTCCGGCGTTGAGCGCGTCCAGGGCGTCCGACTTGTACGCCGGGTAGTAGCGGAAGCTGTCCGCGTCGGCGACGGAGGTGGTGAGCGGTTCACCGAGCGGCTCGGTCTGCATCATCTGCAGCCGTACGCGGCGCACGGGCAGGTCGGGTCCGGCCAGCTCGCGGACGAGCCCGCCGAGCCAGGCGCCGGTGGCGAGCACGACGACGTCACCGGTGTGCACGTCGCCGTGGTCGTCGCGGACGCTGCCGGTGCCGACCACCTCGCGGACCTCGCGGCCCGGCAGGAAGGTGTAGCGCGGCGACTTCAGCAGGGCCTCGCGCAGCCTCAGCTGGGCGGTGCGCGGTTCCACGGCGGCATCCCGCTCGCACCACAGGGCCGCGCTGAACTCGCCGCGCAGGGCCGGGTTGACCTCGCGCGCCTCCTCGGCGCCGAGCAGTTCGTAGCCGCGGGCGGCCGCGTCCGGGCGGGCGAGCGCCGCCTCGGCGACGGCGCGCTCGCGCTCGCCCCGCACCAGGGTCAGCGAGCCGATGGCCCGGAAGCCGAGGCCCGGCACGCGTTCGCCGATGCCCTCCCAGAGCTCCCTGGCACGCAGCGCGGTGTCGAGCTCCTCGCCGCCCGCGCGGCCGCTCACCCAAATCTGTCCGAAGTTGCGCAGCGACGCCCCGCGGGCCTCGCTCTCGCGCTCGATCTGTACGACCTCGTGGCCGCGCTCCACTGCGTGCCAGGCGTGCATGGTTCCCACCACGCCGGCTCCTACGACGATGACTCTCACGACGGCAACGCTGCTGGGGACCGGTGACCCGCGCGGGGCGGGTGGGCAACGGGACGGTGAACGCCCACCCAAGCTTGGACTAGACCCGTTACCTTTCAGTGACCTTCCGGCCGACCGGACCGCCCCGAGGGAACCGTTCAGCCAGACCCGAGATGAGTGGTGAAGGAGAACCGGTCCCCGCGGTAGAGCGTGCGCACACGCTCCAGCGGCCGACCGGCCGTGTCCCGGGACAACCGGTGGATCAGCAGCATGGGCAGCGCGGGCGGCGTCCCGATGAGGAGCGCCTCGCGCGGAGTGGCCAGGACCGTCTCGATCCGCTCGTCGGCGTCCCCGAAGGCGATGCCGAGGCTGTCGCGCAGGTACGCGTAGAAGGAGGAGTCGGGCTCGAAGTCGGCGTCGAGGCGCGGCACGCGGGCCACGGAGACGTAGGTGCTCTCCAGGCCGACCCGCTCGTCGTCGGCGAGCAGCACGCGCTCCATGTGCCAGACGGGCTCGCCCGGTTCGGCGTCGATCTCGGCGGCGAGCGCGACGGGGCAGGGGAAGCGGTCGAGGGAGATGAGATTGCGGCCGGGCGTACGCCCCTGGCGCCGCACGCCTTCCGTGTAGCTCGCCAGCGACAGCGGCTGCTCCAGCTTGGGACCGGCGACGACCGTGCCGCGCCCCTGCCTGCGCAGCCGCCCCTCCAGGAGCAGTTCGCGCAATGCCTGGCGCACGGTCTCCCGCGCCACTTCGTACCGCTCGGCGAGGTCCCGCTCGGTGGGCAGCGCCTGCCCGTCCCCCAACTCCTCGATGAGCCCCGCGATCCTGGCCTTCACGGCGTAGTACTTCGGAATGCGCCCGTGCTCGGGAATGCCGGACCGGATGGGCGCGCCCGGCGCCTGCTCCAGCAGATGGGCGGGAAGCTGCGGGGAGGCGTGCGCGGAGGCGGGTACGGGGTTCGGGTTGTCCACCTGGGGATGTTCGCAGACGTACGTGAACGGGTGGGTGAACGC
>NZ_LIPN01000247.1 GCF_001418325.1 Streptomyces atriruber
GGCTCCTGGGTCAGGAGGGGATCCAGTCGCGTTTGATGTGGGGGGTTTCGATGTTGAGGGCGCGCATGTGCTCGATGGGGTTGGTGTATTCGCGGCTGGCGGCGATCTTTCCGTCGTCCAGGGTGAAGCCGTGGATGAAGTGGTTGCGGTAGCGGCCCTCGGGATAGCCGGGGAAGCGGATGGTGCCCTCGCCGTCGCACTCGACCCAGATGACCGCGGGGTCCTGGGTCTCGTAGATCTGGACGTCGAACCACTCCCAGTCGGGGAGCACCTTGAGGGACAGCTCGCCGTGCTTTTGCAGCTTGTCGCGGCCCTGGACCACGATGGGCCGGCCGATGTCGGTGTTGAACAGGGCCGCGGTGCCGTCCTCGGTGTAGAGGGTGTAGCGGCGCAGCCGGGCCTGCGGGCCGATTTCCATGTACTGCTCCACGGCCCGCCGGTTGCGGGCGCGCAGGTCGAGGTGGGTGGTGAACACCGGGGCGGTCATGACGACTCCGTGAGAACGCGGGGCAGGGGCGGGTGGCGGGGTTCAGGGCTGCAGGCGGGTGGTGTCCCAGCCGCTGTCGGTGCGGTCGTAGCGCAGCCGCTCGTGCAGCCGGTCGGTGCCGTTCGCCCAGAACTCCACCGCGGCCGGCTCCAGGCTGTAGGCCACGAAGGTGTCCGGGCAGGGCAGCGGGCGGGCCGGCTCGCCCAGCTCCAGGGCCCGGGCGCGGATCTCCTCCAGGTGGTCCAGGTCGCGCAGCGGTTCGCTCTGCAGCGAGACGGTGGACATGGCGTGGGTGAACACCGCGCGGGCCGCCCACAGCGCCTCGGCCTCGGCGCGCGGCAGCCGGCGCACCGGGCCGGCCACGGTGACCTGCTGGCTGGTCTCGCGCCAGTACAGGACGCCGGAGGCCCAGGGGTTGGCGGCCAGTTCGTGGCCCTTCTGGCTGCCGGCGTGGGTGATGAACACGATGCCGGTGTCGGTGATCTGGTTGACCGCCAGGATCCGTGAGGAGGTCCGCCCCCGGGCGTCCGCGGTGGCCAGCGCGAGGGCCCGCGGCTCGCGCACGCCCTGCTCGGTGGCCGCCTTCAGCCAGGACGCCAGCAGCCCCAGCGGCTCCGCCGGCGGCACACGGAACTCGGGGAAGTCCACCTCGACGGTGCCGGTCAGCGTCTCGGAACGCCGTACATCAGACATGGATGACTCCTTCGATCGTGACGACGCCGTGGCCGGAGACCTCGACGGAGTCGACGCGGTCGCCCTCGCCCTGGACGAACGCGCTCATGGGGGAGGGGCGGCCGATCTCGATGCCCTGGGTGATCTCGATGCGCTGCCCGTACGAGGCGAGGCCGTGCCGGGCGATGTGGATGGCGATCGGGCCGGCGACGGAGCCGGTGGCGGCGTCCTCCACGACTCCGTACGCGGGCGAGAACATGCGGTTGCGCCAGGTGGTCCCGGAGCCCGCGATGCAGTTGGTCGCCATGTCGGGGAAGCTCGCGAGCGCGCGGTGGTCGGGGTCGACCTTCGACAGGGCCTCGAAGCTCTCGAAGCCGACAAGGGTGTGCCGCGGGCCGTTGCGGTAGATCTCCACCGGCAGCGTCGACTCGCGGACGCCCAGCGCTTCGAGGAGCTCGTCGGCGCGGTCGAAGGGCTCCCACACGGGCACCGGCTGGCGCATGCTCGTCGAGACGACCTTCCCGCCGACGCGCTGCAGCTCGAACGGGATCACGCCCATGGCGGTCTCGATCCGCAGCTGGTTCGCGTCGGTGCGCTGCCCGAGCGCGATGGCCGTGCCCAGCAACGGGTGGCCAGCGAAGGGGAGTTCGTTGACGGGCGTGAAGATCCGCACGTGTACGTCCCCGCCCTGCTTGGGGCCGAGGACGAACGTGGTCTCCGAGAGGTTCATCTCCCGAGCGATGCGCTGCATCTGCTCGGCGCTCAGGTCGTCGGCGTCGAAGAACACCGCGACCGGGTTACCGGTGAGAGGCTCTCGGGCGAACGCGTCGACCACTACGTAGCTGTGCATCAGTTCTCCACGGTTGAGGTGCCGGGCCGGCGCTCGGGGGAGGACGCCGGCCCGGCGGTTCATGGGGCGGTGGGGCTCGTGACCCGGGCGGCTCCGGCCCGGACCATGCCCACGATGCGCGATCGATCTTTGATCGGAACTGAATCCGGCTGGAACGACGCCGGGCGCGGCAGCCGGGCGGGCCGGGCGCACCCGTCGGTGACGTCGCCGGGAGTGGTGTTGTCGTACACCGGACGGCTCAGGCGTGAATTACCGAGCACGATGCCCCCTCTGCGAATGGCAGAAAAATCAAGAAGGGGGCACGCAACATCCCTCAAGGCCCCCCGTTGGCCTTGTTCGATCCTGCCGGTCACAGGGAAATAAATCAATACCGTTTGGTTTTTTTCCGCATGAACGCGGTGCTGCGATCAACCGCGCAGCGGCATGCCTGAATTAGCTCTGGGTGCACATTCAAAAATTACAAGGTCAGACCGCAAAAGAATTAATCAATAATTTCCTGCCGACGGAGCGGCGCGCGACGGGAATTGGAATAGATAATTCCAGTCGCGCGCGTCCGTCGCCGTCACATCGGCACCGGCGCCTCCGTCCCGCGTCCGGCGAGGCTCCGGAGGTACTCCCTGAGGCTGAATCCCGGCGCCGACGCCTCCTCGGGCGTCAAGGTCGCGCCCTGCGTCAGGAGACGGCGTGCCGCGATGTGGTCCGTGGGTCGGTTGACGGACTCGACGGCCTGGAGGTCCTTCCCGCGGAAGAGGAGCACCGAGAAGGCGTCGGGGTCGTCACCGAGCACCACCTCGCTCTCGTGCCCTTCATTGAATCCCGCGATCTGTACGGTCGTGGCGAACTGATCGCTCCAGAACCAGGGCAGTTCGTCGTACGCGCGCGGCGTTCTCGCCAGTCGCTCGGCAACCGACTGGGCATGTCCGACGGCATTCTGCACGGATTCCAGCCGGAATCGATTTCCGGAACGCACCTGCGGGAATGCCGCGCAGTCACCGATGGCGGAGATGTGCGGGTCATCGGTGCGCAGCTGTGCGTCGACGGTGATTCCGCCGTTCACCGGAAGCCCGGCCGCGGCGGCCAGTTCCGTGCGCGGGGTGACACCGACGCCGATCAGGACCAGGTCGGCGGGCAGTCTGCTGCCGTCGGCCAGCTCCACCGCCGACACGCTCGAACGGCCGTCGCCGTGCAGGGCCTTGACGCCCTGCCCGAACAGCAGCTCCGTGCCCTTGCTCCGGTGCAGCCGCGTGAAGTGCTCCGCGGTCGGCGCCGACACGACCCGGGCGAGCGGACGGTCGAGCGCCTCGACGACCGTCACCTCGACGCCCGCCTCCCGCGCCACGGCGGCGAATTCGAGACCGATGAACCCGGCCCCCACCACCACGGCGCGCCGCGCCCCGGCCAGCGACGCCTGCAGCGCGACGGCGTCCTGCGCGGTGCGCAGGGTGTGCACGCCGCGCAGCTCCTTGCCCGGCACGTCGAGCGTGCGGGGCGTGGCGCCGGTGGCGAGGACGAGGTGGCCGTAGTCGTACGTGGAACCGTCGGCCAGCCGCACCGAGCGGGCGGCCGGGTCGATGTTCGTGACGGTGCCTGAGACCAGGTCGATCGACTGGCGCACGTAGTACGTGGCGGGGCGCAGCCACAGCATGGCCTCGTCCGCCTCGCCCTTGAGGTACGCCTTGGAGAGCGGCGGACGCTCGTAGGGGAGCGCGTCCTCGGCGCTGATGAGGGTGATGCAGCCCTGGTAGCCGCGCTCCCGCAGGGATGCCGCGGTCTGGTAGCCGCCCTGGCCGGCCCCCACCACGACGACCGACTCGGGGTGTGCGTGGTCCGTCATCAGTTCTGCCGTTCGGGGGTGTGGACGATGAGGCCGTCCAGCGCCTCGCTGGACTTGAGCTGGCAGCTCAGCCGGCTGTTGGGCTTGCGCGGGCACGCGGTGAAGTCGAGCATCTCGTCCTCGCGCTCCTTCGGCGGCTCCAGCTTGTCGAGGGTGGTCTCGTCCACGTAGACGTGGCAGGTGGCGCACTGCATGTTGCCGCCGCACTGGGCGACGATGCCGTCAATGTCGTTGAAAACGGCGCCGCGCATGACGCTCGTACCGACGGGGACGTCGATGGTGTTCTGGTTCCCGTCGACGGCGACGTACGTGATTTTGGGCATGACGGAACTCCTCGATGGCATCCGGACGCGCGCGATGGCGGTCCGTGGTGCGGATGCCTGGCAAGTGGAAAACGGAAGGTGGAGATGGCGTGCCGACGGTCGATGGGGGAACGGCGACACCCCTGTCGACTCGCCATCACACGCTGGCCGTCGGGACACGCGACGTCCTGGGCCAGGGCTGTGGCAGCGATTGGAGAGTACCAAACCGAATCCGGCCAAGCCAGGACCGCCGGGGAACCTCAGGGGCGGCGTCCGCGTCCGCGGCGGGAGTCGGGCAGGCGGTGCGTCATGAAGGGCCTGCTGGTGGTGAACTCCCGGAACTTCACCGCCGCGTCGGAGAGGTAGGTGTCGCGGCTCCACACCAGGGTGAGCACCCGGGAGCAGTCGGGCGCGTCCAAGTGCACCCAGGCCACGGGGACTTGGGAGTCCGTACCGGCCTGGCGCGAGATGGCCGGGATCAGTCCGATGCCGAGCCCCGCACTGATCATGTCCTGGCTCGCGCCCGGTTCGTCGCCCTCGCAGGACAGCAGTGGGGTGAGCCCTTCGGACGCGAACAGCCGGTCGAGGAGCGTGCGTTGCCACTGGCCGGGGCGGGTCGTCACGAAGGGTTCGGCGGCGATCTCACGGATCGTCACGCTCTCCTGTCCGTCGAGCCAGTGGCCGCGCGGGACGGCGAGCAGCACCTCCTCGCGGGCCAGCTCGATCGACTCGAGGTTCGTGCCGGTCAGCGGCTGTGAGGCCACACAGAAGTCGACCTCCCTGGCGCGCAGCTGGCGGTCCATCTCCTCCGCGTTCGACTGGTACAGCCGCACGTCCGCGCGGGGGTAGGCGGCCCGGAAGCTGCCGAGGAGATGGGTGATGGTCAGGAGGGTCTCCGAGGCCACGCTGACCCGGCCGAACGCCGTGTCGCGGGCGTCGCGCAGGACCCTGCGGGCGTCGTCGAGCTCGCTCAGGGCGCGGTCCACGTGGCGCAGGAACACCGCACCGTACTGATTCAGCCGGATGCGGCGGCCCTGGCGGTCGAAGAGGGGGGTGCCGAGCTCGGCCTCCAGGCGCGCGATGGTGCGGCTGAGGGAGGGCTGGGCGACGTGCAGCTCCTCCGCGGCACGGCTGATGTGCTCGAAACGGGCGACTGCCTGGAAGTAGCGCAACTGCAGAAGATCCATGGTCCACCTTCACTTATGCCTTCCGGGACATCTTCACATGGCAAAACCGGTCTTGGATTGCATAAGGAATTCTCTCTACCGTCTTTATCGAGGTCACCGCACGGATGGCGGGCAACGGCGCCCGGCATCCGCACACGCGAAGCGGGGGCCCCACCGTCCACCGTCCACCCACCGAGACCGAACCCTCCAGCCGTCCAAACCGGCCACCGTCCCCCCAGGAAGGTCGCATCATGAGCGCTGCGGATCTGGCCCGACTCCAGTTCGCGGCCACGACCGGCATCCACTGGCTGTTCGTGATCCTCACCATGGGCCTCGTCCCCATCGTCGCGATCATGCACACCCGGGCCGCGTTCACCCGTGATCCCGAAAAAAGAGCAGTCCGGGAGCGTATGACCCGCTTCTGGGGTCAGCTCTACGTCATCAACTACGCGGTCGGCATCGTCACCGGCCTCGTCATGGAGTTCCAGTTCGGACTCAGCTGGAGCGGCCTGAGCAAGTTCGCGGGCAACGTCTTCGGCGCACCGCTGGCGCTCGAGACCCTCATCGCCTTCTTCGCCGAGTCCACCTTCCTCGGCATGTGGATCTTCGGCTGGGGCCGGCTGCGCAGAGGCGTGCACGTCACGCTCATCTGGCTGGTCGCCCTGACCGCGTACGCCTCCGGGTACTGGATCCTGATCGCCAACGGCTTCATGCAGCACCCGGTCGGCTACGAAGTGCGCGACGGCGCCGCCTACCTCACCGACTTCGCGGCGCTGCTCACCAACTCCAGCGCCCTGATGGCCCTCTTCCACCTCTCGCTGGGTGCCCTGACCACGGGCGGCGTCTTCGTCGCCGGCGTCAGCGCGTACCACTTCCTGCGGGGCACCAAGGAGAGGGAGCTCTTCCGGCCCTCCCTGAAGCTGGGACTCTGGGTCTCGACCGTCGCCTCCTTCTTCGTCGTCATCGTCGGCGAGATGCAGCGCCCCATCATCGAGCGCACGCAGCCCATGAAGGACGCGGTCCTGGAGAACAGCGGCGTCGCCGAACTGCAGGCCCAGCTCGTCAAGGAGCACGGCCCGGGCAACTACGTGCCCTGGCAGGACACCATGCGGATCTCGATGGACGCCATGACGCTCATCGGCAACACCGTGTCCACCATCACCTTCATCGCCCTGATCCTTCTCTGGAAGGACCGGCTGATGCGCTGGCGCTGGGCCTCGTGGATCGTCGTCGCGACCATCCCCTTCCCGTTCATCGCCTCCGTGGGCGGCTGGATCGTCCGCGAGGTCGGACGCCAACCGTGGATCGTGTACGGCCAGTTGACGGTCGAGGACGCCCTGTCCCACGTCGGGAAGACATCACTGCTCCTGTCCTGCGTGCTCTTCATCGCCATCTTCGTCGCACTGGCGGTGACGAACTGGACCCTGATCACCAAGTTCGCCATCCGGGGCCCCGACGCCACTCAGCTCGGCGTCAGCGAGCCGCTGCCGGACGACCTGCCCGAAGGTCCGGGCGGCAGCGCCGACGAGAAGCAGCCGGTACCCGCTCTCTGAGCCGGGCCGACCGGCACCCCCCCCGAGATGACCTCCCCTGCTGTAACGGAAAGTTGAGCGAGATGAGTCTGGAGACCGTCTGGCTGGCCCTCCTCGGCCTGCTACTCGCCGGGTACTTTGTGCTCGGCGGCTACGACTACGGCGCACAGATGCTGCACCCCTTCCTCGGCCGAGACGGTCAGGAGGAGAAGCGCACCAGCGGAAACGCCGCCCTCGACGCCATCGCGCCGTTCTTCCTGGGCAACGAGGTCTGGCTGGTCGCCTTCGCCGGAGTCATGTTCGGTGCCTTCCCGCACCTCGAAGGCACCCTCCTGTCCGGCATGTACCCGCTGATCGTGGCGATCCTCGCCGGTCTGGTCCTCGGCAACGCCGCGGTCCAGCTGCGCCGCCGCTCCCGCAGCGCCCGCGGCCGCGGGGCGTGGGACGTCCTGATCGTGGTCGGCGGCGCCGTCCCGGCCGTGTGCTGGGGCCTCGTCGTGGGGCTGCTGCTCCACGGCGTGCCCCGCCGCGCCGACGGCAGCTTCCACATCGGGTTCGGCGAGGTGTTCTCGCCGTTCGTGCTGGCCTGCGGCGTCACCACCGCGCTGCTCTTCGCGGTGCACGGAGCGACCTTCGTCGCCCTGCGCTCCGGGCCCGAACTCGCCGCCAAGGCACGGAAGACGGCCGCCAACCTGCTCGTCGGCGTCGCCGCCGTCGGCGCCCTCGCGCTGCTCCTCACGATCTTCGGCGCGGGCGCCGACATGACGAACCGCACCACGTCGTGGATCATCGCCGCCCTGATCGTGGCGGCGCTCGCCGCCGCCTGGTGGTACCTCAGCCAGGGACACAACGTCCTGGCGTTCGCCGCCACCTGCTGCGCCACCGCGCTGCCGGTGCTGCTCCTGGGGGCCGGCCACTACCCGTACCTCCTGACCACCGGGGCCGGCGCGGGTCTGGACATCGACCACGCGATCACGGACGACGCCACGCTGAAGATCCTGAGCGGCTTCGGGGTCCTGGTGATCCCGACGATCCTCGCCTACCAGTTCTGGAGCTGGTGGGCCTTCCGGGGGCGGACGGGCCAGCGTCACCCCAGCTACTTCTGACCCCCGGAAAGCGACGAGAGGGACCCCTACGATGAAGCCCGTCGAACGCCGACTGATGCGGGAGATCCCGGCACTGCGGCGCCACATGACGTACTCCTCGGTGCTGGCCCTGGCGGGCGCCGGGCTCATCGTCACCCAGGCGGTCCTGCTGGCGACGGCCCTCGCGGACGGCTTCGCCGGACACGGGATCCGCACCGGCACGCTGGCCGCGCTGGGCACCGTCATGGCCCTGCGCGCCCTGCTCACCTGGGCCCGCGGCGCGCTCGCCCAGCGCGCCGCGGCCGACGCCAAGGCCACCCTGCGGGACCGGATCACCGGACAGCTGCAGCGGACGGCACCCCTGCGCCTCGCGGACCGCCGCCACGGCGAGACGGCCACCCTGCTCACCCGCGGCCTCGACGCCCTCGACCCCTACGTCGTCGGCTACCTGCCCACCCAGGCGGCCGTCGCGGTCGTACCCCTCACCGTGGTCGCCTGGGTCGGCTGGACCGACTGGACCTCGGCACTGATCATCGTCATCACCCTGCCGCTCATCCCCGTCTTCGGTGCGCTGGTCGGCATGCACACCGCCCAGCGCACCGCCCGCCAATGGCGGTTGCTCTCCCGGCTCGGCGGCCATTTCCTCGACGTGGTGGCCGGACTGCCGACGCTGCGCGCCTTCGGCCGCGAGCGCCACCAGATCACGGTGGTGCACGACATGGCGGACACCCACCGGCGGGCCACCATGCGCACCCTGCGCGTGGCCTTCCTCTCCTCCCTCGTCCTGGAAACGGTCGCCACCCTCTCCGTGGCCCTGGTGGCCGTCCCGGTCGGACTGCGACTCCTGCACGGCGACGTCGGCCTGCACACCGCCCTGGTCGTGCTGTTCCTCGCCCCCGAGGCGTATCTGCCGCTGCGCGCCATGGGCGCCGCCTTCCACGACAGCGCCGAGGGCATCGCGGTGGCCGAACGCGTCTTCACCGCACTCGACGACGAGGACGCCGCCCCGGCCGACACCGACCGCGCCCCCGCGCCCGACGCCCGCACGGCATCCCTCGCCCTCCACGACGTCACCGTCCACTACCCGGGCCGCACCGAGCCCGCCCTGCGCGACGTCTCCCTGACCATCGGCCCCGGCGAGCACGTCGCCCTGGTCGGCCCGAGCGGCGCGGGCAAGTCCACGCTGCTCTCGCTGCTCCTCGGCTTCGTCACCCCCGCGTCGGGTCGGGTCGAGGCCGGCGGCACCGATCTCGCCGGCCTCGACCCCGACGACTGGTGCACCCAGGTGGCCTGGGTGCCGCAACGCCCGCACCTGATCGCGGGGACCGTCGCCGAGAACATCCGCCTCGGCCGCCCCGACGCGAGCGACGCCGAGGTGCGGGAGGCGGCCCGCGCCGCCTCCGCCGACCTCTTCGTCGAGGAACTGCCCCAGGCGTACGACACCGTGCTCGGCGAGCATGGCGCCGGACTCTCCGCCGGTCAGCGCCAGCGGATCGCGCTGGCCCGCGCGTTCCTCAAGGACGCCCCCGTCCTGCTCCTCGACGAGCCGACCGCACACCTCGACCCCGAGAGCGAGGCCGCTGTGACGCGCGCCACGGTCGCTCTGATGCGCGGCCGCACCGCGATCGTGGTCGCCCACCGCACCAGCCTGCTGCCGCACGTCGACCGGATCATCACGGTCCGGGCGGGCGCCGTCTCGCTCCCCGCATCCGCCCCGACGCCGTCACCCGAACCGGCGCTCTCCCTCGATCCCGCGCCCGCCCTCGAACCGGCGTCCTCGGAAAGGCTGGTGGTCTCATGACCTCGTACGTCAAGGCCGCCGCGCCCGGACGCGCCCGCGCCCCCCGGCCCACCGCCCGGCTCCTGCACCACCTCCTGCCGTACTGGCGCAGGCTGCTGCCCGCCGCCCTCGCCGCGGCCGGCAGCGAGCTCGCCGCCGCCGCGCTGATGGCCACCGCCGCCTGGCTCATCACCCGCGCCGCCGAACAGCCGCCCCTGTCCGCGGTGAGCGTCGCGATCGTCGCCGTGCGGGCGCTGGCCCTCGGCCGCGGAGCGCTCCGCTACATCGACCGGCTCCTCGGCCACGACGGGGTGCTGCGCGCCGTCGCGGGCTTCCGCGCCCGGGTGTTCGAGGCACTGGTGCCGCTCGCACCGGCGGGCACCCCCGCCTTCCGCAGCGGCGACCTGCTGACCCGTCTCGTCGACGACGTGGACGCGGCGCAGGATCTGCTGCTGCGGGTCATGATCCCGGCCACGGCGGCGTTCGTGGTCGCCGCGGCCGCCACCGGCACGGTGACGGTGCTGCTGCCGGGGGCCGGACTGCTGCTCGGCGCGCTGCTGGCCGTCGCGGGCATCCTCGTGCCCGCCCTGGTGCTCGTACTGTCCCGCCGCGCGGGCCGCGTGGAGAAGGCGGCGCGCGCCGAACTCGCCGCCGTCACCGTCGACCTGACGCAGGGCGCCGCCGACCTCGCCGCCTACGGTGCCCGGGGCCGCACCCACGACCGGGCCCGCGACATCACGGCACGGATCGCCGGGCTGGAGCGCCACAAGGCACTGACCACCACGCTCGCCCAGGCCATGGTGCTGGTGGTGCAGGGCGTGGCGACGGTCGGCGTCACCTGGCTCGCGCTCCGCGCCCACGCGGCGGGCGACCTGCCCGCCGTGCAGCTCACCGTCCTCGCGGTCCTCGCGCTCGTCTCCTTCGAGGCGCTCGCGCCGCTGCCCGCCGCCGCCCGCCGCTTCGTCGAGGTCCGGGCCTCCGCGCAGCGCCTCGCCGACCTCTTCGACACCCCGGCGCCCGTCGCCGACCCACAAGCCCCGGACCCGCTGCCCACCGACGAGCCGCTCGACGTGACCATCACCGACCTGCGGGTCCGCCACCTCCAGGACAGCCCCCCGGCCCTGGACGGCGCGAGCCTGCGGCTGCCGGCCGGTCATCGAGTGGTACTCCTCGGAGCCAGCGGGTCCGGCAAATCCACGCTGATCGCCGCGCTCATGCGGTTCGTGCCGTACGAAGCGGGCAGCATCCGCGTCGGCGGGCGCGAGCTCAGCGACTGCACCGGCGCCGACGCCCGCCGCGCCATCACCGGCATGACGCAGAACGCGCACGTCTTCCACGCCACGATCCGCGCCAACCTCGTCCTCGCCGCCCCCGGCGCCACCGACGCCGAGCTGCGCGAGGCGGCCCGCAGGGCGCGGATCCTGGACTGGATCGAATCGCTGCCTGAAGGCTGGGAGACCGTGCTCGGCGGGGACGGCGCCACCGTCTCCGGCGGTCAGCGCCGACGTCTGCTGCTGGCCCGCGCGCTCCTCGCCGACCCGCCCGTCCTCGTCCTGGACGAACCCACGGAGGGACTGGATCCGGACACCGCGGCCGAGGTGCTCGCCGACATCCTCGACGCCACCCGCGGCCGCACCACACTCCTGGTCACCCACGAGCGCGCGGGCCTCGCCGGCGCCGACGAGATCGTCACCCTGGACCGCGGCCGGATCCGTCCCGCCACCCACGAGGACCTCGACTCGGCGACGGACGCGGTGCCCGCCATGGCGCTCTGAGCCGCTCCGAACCATGGCCGGACGCGCGAGGAGTCCCTCTTGCCAAGCCCCGGCGACAAGCCGAGGATTGTCCCTCCTCGGACGACCTTCGAGGGGTGCTCGATCTGTGGATGTGTGCCCTGAGGGCGCGCGATCGGAGTGAGGAGCGAAGGCCATGGCCATGGATTTTGGACTCGTACTGCAGACCGACCCGCCCGCCTCGGAGGTCGTCGGGCTCATGAGGCGCGCGGAGCGTAACGGCTTCCGCTACGGCTGGACCTTCGACTCGTCCGTGCTGTGGCAGGAGCCGTTCGTCATCTACAGCCGCATCCTCGAACACACCACGCGGCTGACCGTCGGCCCCATGGTCACCAACCCGGGCACCAGGACCTGGGAGGTCACCGCCTCGACCTTCGCGACGCTCAACGACATGTACGGCAACCGCACGGTCTGCGGCATCGGGCGCGGCGACTCCGCGATGCGCGTCGCGGGGCGCAGGCCCAACACGCTGGCCCGGCTCGGCGAGGCGATCGACGTCATCCGTGACCTCGCCGAGGGGCGCGAGGCGGACGTCGGCGGGCAGCCGCTGCGGCTGCCGTGGGTCAGGGACGGCAAGCTGCCGGTGTGGATGGCGGCGTACGGCCCGAAGGCGCTCGCGCTCGCCGGGCAGAAGGCCGACGGGTTCATCCTGCAGCTCGCCGACCCGTATCTGACGGAGTGGATGGTCAAGGCCGTGCGGGACGCGGCCGCCGACGCGGGGCGCGACCCGGCGGACATCAAGATCTGCGTGGCCGCGCCCGCCTACGTGGGCCACGACCTCGCGCACGCCCGCGAGCAGTGCCGGTGGTTCGGCGGCATGGTCGGCAACCACGTGGCGGACCTGGTCGCCAAGTACGGCGAGCACTCCTCCATGGTGCCCGAGGCCCTCACCGCGTACATCAAGGCCCGCGAGGGATACGACTACAGCCACCACGGACGCACCGGGAACCCCGACACCGCCTTCGTGCCCGACGAGATCGTCGACCGGTTCTGTCTCCTCGGACCCGTCGAAGCGCACCTCGAACGGCTGCGTGAGCTGCGCGAGTTGGGCGTCGACCAGTTCGCGTTGTACGCGATGCACGACGCGCGCGAGCTCGTCATCGACGCGTACGGCTCCGTGGTCATCCCGGAGTTCCTGTAGCCGTGGCCATGGCATGATCCCTGCGTGACCGTCATCTTCGTGCCCGGAGCGCTCAGGCGGGCCGGGGCCCTCGCGGCGACCGCCCTGCTCCTGACGGGCTGCGGACTCTCCGCGGAACTGGAGCGCGAGACGAATCCGGAGAGGTACCGGCCGTCCCCGGAGGCGACGGTGCCCGCACCGGCCACGAACGGACCGGCGGCCACGAACGGACCGGCGGCCACGAACGCTCCGGCGCCGGGCCCGTCCGACGACACCCGGCGCTGCCCGAAGTCGGGCGTCACCATGTCGCCCGGCATGGTGACCGCCGCCATGGGGCTGCGCGCGATGTCCGTGACGATGACCAACTGCGATGACACCGCGCGTGAGGTCAAGGGCTACCCCGACATCCGCGTCCGCGGCCTGGACCGCGAACTCTTCGACGTGACGGTCCTCAAGGGCACGGAACCGGTCACCACCATGGACGACCCCGGGCCGCGCCGCGTCGTGCTCCGGCCGGGGGAGTCCGCGTACACCTCGCTGGTGTGGCGGTACTCGGCCGTCGACGCGTCCACCCGCCGGGGCAGCGGGGTCTACGTGGAGATCGGCGCCGCCAAGGGCGCCCCGCGGCAGACCGTCGAGCCGGACGGCGGCCTCGACATCGGCGAGACCGGCATGCTCGGCACGACGGCCTGGCAGAAGAGCCCGTCGGACGACGACTGACCCCCCACCCGCACGCCCCCGCCCGCACGGTCAGGGCACGCGGGCTGTCCACTCGGCGGTCGTGAACTTGGTCCGCACGAGCTCCTGGGCGCGCGCCATCTCCTCGTCGGTGACCTTCCCCTCGGCAAGACCGTAGCGGCCGCGGAAGGAGTCGATCATGCGCTCGATGACCGCCTCGCGGGGCAGCCCGGTCTGGCGCCGCAGCGGATCGACGCGCTTCTTGGCGCTCCGCGTGCCCTTGTCGGAGAGCTTCTCCTTGCCGATGCGCAGCACTTCGAGCATCTTGTCCGCGTCGATGTCGTACGACATCGTCACGTGGTGCAGCACCGCACCCGGCGCGCCGCCCGGCGCCACCGTCCGCTTCTGCGCGGCGCCCGCGATCTTCCCCGCGTCCGTCGCGATGTCGTTGAGCGGCTGGTACCACGCCTTGATCCCCATGTCGGCGAGGGCGCCGAGCACCCAGTCGTCGAGGTAGGCGTAGCTGTCCTGGAAGGAGAGCCCCTGGACGAGGGCGTCGGGGACGGAGAGCGAGTACGTGATGGTGTTGCCCGGCTCCACGAACATCGCCCCGCCGCCCGAGATCCGGCGCACGACGTCGATGCCGTGCCGGGCCGCGCCCTCCGGGTCCACCTCGTTGGCGAGCGACTGGAAACTGCCGATGATCACCGAGGGCGAGGCCCACTCCCACACGCGCAGCGTCGGCGGGCGCCGTCCCGCCGCTACCTCCTGGGTCAGGACCTCGTCCAGGGCCATGTGCAGCGCGGGCGGCTGCGGCCCCTCGTGGATCAGCTGCCAGTCGTAGTCGGTCCAGTCCGTCGCGTGCGCGAGGGCGCGCCGGACTGCGATGCCGATGCCGTCCGACGTCAGGCCGTACATGACGGTGCCCTCGGGGAGCGCCGCGTCGATGCGGGCGGCGAGGCCCGGGGCGTCCGTGTCGGCGGGGGCGCCGTTCAGCGCGCCGTTGATCGCGTCGAGCGCCTCGTCCGGTTCGAGGAAGAAGTCACCGGCCACGCGGGTGTTCCGCAGCGCGCCGCCCTCGACGTCCAGATCCACGACGACGAGCTTGCCGCCGGGAACCTTGTACTCACCGTGCACCGTGCTTCCTCCATGCCCGCGGGACACAACGCCCTCGGCTCGATGTCTCCGAATCCTCCCCCAACGCTAGCCGAGCGCCGGAATGTCCCCTTGTGTGCGCCGTGCGGGGGACCGTGCACCGTTCGGCGCATCCGTGGACGGCCGACGGTCCGAAGGAGAGAGGGAAGAAACACCCGGCCCACTGGAGTCCGCACCATGCACATCTCGGTCGTCCTGTTCACCTCTGATCTGCGGGTGCACGACCATCCGCCGCTGCGCGCCGCCGTCAGCGGCGCGGACGCGGTGGTGCCGCTCTTCGTCCGCGACCGGGCCATCGCGGACCTGGGCGACGCGGGCCCGAACCGGGAGGCGTTCCTCGCCGACTGCCTGACCGACCTCGACCGTCAGCTGCGCGACCTGGGCGGCCGACTCGTGGTGCGCGCCGGTGACCTCGTCGAAGAGGTGCGGTCCGTCGTCGAGGCGGCGGACGCCGACGAGGTCCACATGGCGGCCGGGGTCAGCCGGTACGCGCACGCCCGCGAACGGCGGCTGCGCGAGGCACTGGAACGGGACGGCCGGCGCCTGTACGTCCACGACGCCGTGGTCACCGCCGTCACCCCCGGCGCCGTGACCCCGGCCAACTCCGACCACTTCGCCGTCTTCACCCCGTACTTCCGCCGCTGGACCGAGAAGGGCGTGCGGGCCGTGCTCGCCGCGCCGCGCACCGTGCGCGTCCCGGACCACATCCGCTCACAGCCGTACCCCGTCCGCGACGAGATGGACGGGCTCTCGCCGGGCCTCGCCGAGGGCGGCGAGAGCGTCGGCCGCGCCCTGTGGAAGAGCTGGCTGCGCAACGGCATCGACCAGTACACCGAGAACCACGACGACCTGGCGGGCGACGCCACCTCGAAGCTCTCGCCGCATCTGCACTTCGGCACGCTGTCCTGCGCCGAACTCGTCCACGCCGCCCGCAAGCGGTCGTCCCAGGGCGCCGCGGACTTCGTCCGGCAGCTGTGCTGGCGCGACTTCCACCACCAGGTGCTCGCCGCCCGGCCTGCGGCGGCCGCGGACGACTACCGCACGCGCGGCGACCGCTGGCGCTCCGGGAAGTCGGCGGACAGCGACATCCGCGCGTGGCAGGAGGGGGCGACGGGATACCCGGTCGTCGACGCCGCGATGCGCCAGCTGCGGCACGAGGGCTGGATGCACAACCGCGGCAGACTCCTCACCGCGAGCTTCCTCACCAAGACGCTGTACGTCGACTGGCGGGTGGGCGCCCGCCACTTCCAGCAGCTGCTCGTCGACGGCGACCTCGCCAACAACCAGCTCAACTGGCAGTGGGTGGCCGGGACCGGCACGGACAGCCGCCCCAACCGGGTGCTCAACCCCGTGCTCCAGGCCAAGCGTTACGACCCCGACGGCACGTACGTACGCCGTTGGGTGCCCGAACTGGGCGACCTGCGCGGCGCGGCGGTCCACGAGCCGTGGAAGCTGTCGGGGGAGGAGCGGGCGCGGTTCGACTACCCCGAGCCGGTCGTCGATCTGGCCGACGGGCTCGGCCGGTTCAAGCGGGCTCGGGGCATCGAGTGACGAGGGCAGTGGACGGGCGCAGGGCGAGACCTCAGATCGAGGTGATGCCGTCCAGCAAGGAGTGCACCGCCTGCCTCGCGTCGGCCCCCGGCGGCAGGGCGGGCGGCCGACCGGTCAGCGACCGTTCGGTGAATCCGGTGTCCAGACGCGGCGAGCGGATGTCGAGGACCGTGACGGACCGCGGCGCCAGCTCCTCGGTGAGCACGCTGAGCCAGCCGCTCAACGCCGCCTTGGACGCGGTGTAGTCGGCGGTGCCCGCGAGGTCGTCCGCGGTCTCCGTATCTGCCGCACCCGCCACCCCGTCGTGCACCCCTCCGGTGATCGCCAGCAGGAACCCCTTGTCCGCCACCACTGGAGCCGCGCCCCTCAGCACCGCCATGGGGCACAACGCGTTGACGGTCAGGAGATGTCCCGCCATCGCGTTCGACACGTTCTCCACCGTGCCGAACCCCGCCGCCCCGACCGTCACGAGCACCCCTTCAAGCCCCGAGAGCGCACGCTCCGCCCACGGCCCGAGAGCGGAGCACTGGTCCAGGTCGCAGGCCTCGAAGCAGCGGGCGGGCGGCCCGCCGAGGTCGCGCGCGAGAGCGGCCAGCCGCACCTGATTGCGACCGGCCAGCGCCAGCTGTGCGCCGCGCTCCGCCAACGCGCACGCGGCGAGACCGCCGAGAACGCCGGTGGCACCGACCACCAGGATGCGGGCACCCGAGATTTCCATTCGTCTTCCTCCAACAAGGGGCAAGAGGGCAGAGGGGCGTGGGGG